>NZ_JBJGYJ010000032.1:0-58757 GCF_054049935.1 Geodermatophilus sp. SYSU D00742 | reverse complement strand
GCCAGGGTCATCTTCTGGGTGGCGTTGGAGGTGTTGAAGCAGTACTGCAGCTGACCCTTGCGGCAGGCGCGGCACTCCCCGCACACCGCCCGCCAGTTGAGGACCACGTAGTCCCCGACGGCGACGTTGGTGACGCCGGCACCGACGGCGGAGACCACGCCGGCGGCCTCGTGGCCCAGCAGGAACGGGAACTCGTCGTTGATCCCGCCCTCGCGGTAGTGCAGGTCGGTGTGGCAGACGCCGCACGCCTGGACGTCGACGACCGCCTCACCCGGACCCGGGTCGGGGACGATGATCGTCTCGACGGTGACCGGAGCACCCTTGCTGCGGGCGACGACGCCCTTCACCTCATAGGCCATGCGGGCAGCCTAGAACGGGGCCCGCGCGGGTCGACGGGCGCTCCCGGCATGCGGAAGCCCCCGTCGGGTGGTTGAGTCCGCAACGGAACGGTCACGGTCGCCGAGCGACATGACCGGCCTGGACGTAACGTCCCCGGGGTTTCGTGAGCGTGAGCCACACGATGCACCCGGGACACCCGGGGCACCCCTCGACCGGAGGTCCGTCCGTGGCAGTACCGAGTTTCCTGGCGCGCGAGCGCATCGTGGCCCGACCCGGCTTCAACCGGTGGCTCATCCCACCGGCCGCCCTGGCGGTGCACCTGTGCATCGGCCAGGCCTACGCCACCAGCGTCTACAAGACGGCCCTGGTCGAGCACTTCGACTCCAGCCTGACCGCGATCGGGATCATCTTCTCGATCGCCATCGTCATGCTCGGGGTCTCCGCCGCGCTCTTCGGCACGTGGGTGGACCGCAACGGCCCGCGGGCGGCGATGTTCACCTCCGCCTGCTTCTGGGTCTCCGGCTTCCTCGTCGGCTCGCTCGGGATCGCCACCGAGCAGCTGTGGCTGCTGTACCTCGGCTACGGCTTCCTCGGCGGCATCGGCCTCGGCATCGGCTACATCTCGCCGGTCTCCACGCTGATCAAGTGGTTCCCCGACCGGCCGGGCCTGGCCACCGGCATGGCGATCATGGGCTTCGGTGGCGGCGCGCTGATCGCCTCGCCGCTGTCGCGCCAGCTCATGGACGTCTACGACCCCGCCTACGACGGCAGCGCGGGCACCGTGCCCAGCGGCAACGCCGTCGCGCTGCTGTTCCTCACCCTGGGCCTGGTCTACCTGGTCTTCATGATGTTCGGCGCCTTCATCATCCGGGTGCCGGCCGACGACTGGCGGCCCGCGGGTTTCGACCCGGCGTCGGTCAAGAAGAAGGCGCTGGTCACCACCGAGAGCGTGTCGGCCGACAACGCGATCAAGACCCCGCAGTTCTGGCTGCTGTGGATCGTCCTGTTCTGCAACGTCACCGCGGGCATCGGCATCCTGGAGCAGGCCGCGCCGATGATCCAGGACTTCTTCCGGGACGGCGGCACCTCGACGGTCGCCGCGACCGCGGCCGCCGGCTTCGTCGGCCTGCTGTCGCTGTTCAACATGGGCGGCCGGTTCGCCTGGTCCACGACCTCGGACTTCATCGGGCGCAAGCCGATCTACATGGTCTACCTGGGCGTGGGGCTGGTGCTCTACGTCCTGCTCGCCACGATCGGCAGCAGCGCGACCTGGATCTTCGTCATCCTCGCCGCGATCATCATCTCCTTCTACGGCGGCGGGTTCGCCACCATCCCGGCGTACCTGCGCGACCTCTTCGGCACCTTCCAGGTCGGCGCCATCCACGGCCGCCTGCTCACCGCGTGGTCGGCCGCCGGCGTCGCCGGCCCGCTGATCATCAACAGCGTGCTGGACACCCAGGGCACCCCCGGTGAGCTGGTCGCGGCCAACTACCGGCCCGCCCTGTTCATCATGGTGGGCCTGCTCGCCATCGGGTTCATCGCGAACCTCCTCGTCCGGCCGGTGGCCGACAAGTGGCACGAGCCGAGGAGGACGACCCCCGCCACCGCCCGCGCGAACCCCGAACGGAGCGCCGCCCGATGAGCTCGCCCTCCCGAGACCAGCAGCCGACCCACACCCCGACCGGGCTCATCGCCTTCGCCTGGACCCTCGTCGGCGTCCCCCTGGCCTACGGCCTGTACAACACCGTGAAGACCGCGATCGCCCTCTTCACCGGCTGATCCACCTCCACCACACCGACAGCGCGCCCCCGTCCGGCACCGGACGGGGGCGCGCTGCTGTGCGGGGACCTCGTCGCCGGCCCAGCAGCCCGCCCAGGACCGGACCCCGCGGAGCGCTACGGCTGGCGTTCCCGGCGGCCGAGCGGCGGCAGCGGGAGGTGCTCGGAGAGGTCGGCGCGGTTGCCGCTGGCGGCGAGCAGGCCGCCCGCGACCGCGGTCGCCCAGTCCAGCCGGCCGGTGGCCAGCCGCAGCCAGGTGGCCGCATCGGTCTCCACCACGTTCGGCGGCGTGCCCCGGGTGTGCCGCGGCCCGGGCACGCACTGGACGGCGACGTGCGGGGGCACCCGCAGTTCCACCGAGCGGCCGGGTACCTGCTGGGCCAGCCAGCGGGCGCTGGTCCGCACCGCCGCACCCACCACCGACCGGGGCGGCTGCTCCGCCTCGCCCGCCACCCAGGCCAGCGTGGGCGCCAGCGCCGCCCGCAACTCCTCGGCGGAGATGGGGGCGGGCATCAGCTGGTCGGGACGGTCCCCGCGGGGACGGCGCCCACCGTGGCCTCGGGCGTGCCGAACAGCGCGGGCAGGGTGGCGCTCCACGCAGCCCGCAACCCACCCAGCGGCAGCTCGCCCACGCCCTCGACCGCCAGCACGTCGCCGCCCGTCGTCCCGAGCTCGGTGACCGGGACCCCGGCCTCCTCGGCGACCCGCCGCACCGCCTCGGGGTCCGACGTCGTGACGACGGCTCGCGCGGCGGACTCGCTGAACAGCGCCGTGAAGGCGTCCCCGACCGGGCTCAGCCGGGCGCCGACGTCGTAGCGCAGCGCGGACTCGGCCAGGGCCTGGGCCAGGCCGCCGTCGGCGAGGTCGTGCGCGGAGCTGACCACGCCCTCGCGGGACAGGGTGGCGAGGAGCTCGCCGAGCGCGCGCTCGGCCTCGAGGTCGACCGCCGGCGGGCGGCCGCCGAGGTGGCCGTGGACGACCGACGCCCACGCGGACCCGCCGAACTCCGGCCGGGTCTCGCCGAGGAGCAGCACCGTCTCCCCCGCCGACCGCCAGCCGGTGGGGACGCGCCTCCGGACGTCCTCGTGGACACCGAGGACGCCGATGACGGGCGTCGGGTTGATGGCGACGTCGCCGGTCTGGTTGTAGAGGCTGACGTTGCCGCCGGTGACCGGCAGGCCCAGGGCGCGGCAGGCGTCGGCCAGGCCGCGGACGGCCTCGGCGAACTGCCACATGACCTCGGGTTCCTCCGGGGAGCCGAAGTTCAGGCAGTTGGTGACCGCCAGCGGCCGGGCCCCGGAGACGGCGACGTTGCGGTAGGCCTCGGCGAGGTTGAGCTGCGCACCGGTGTACGGGTCCAGCCGGGCGTAGCGGCCGTTGCCGTCGAGGGCCAGCGCGATGCCGCGGTGGGTCTGCTCGTCGATGCGCACCACGCCGGCGTCGTCGGGCTGGGCCAGCACGGTGTTGCCGCGGACGTAGCGGTCGTACTGCTCGGTGACCCAGGACTTGTCCGCGCCGTCGGGGCTCGCGACGACGGCCAGCCAGTGCGCGGTGAGCTCCTCGGGGGTCTGCGGGCGCGGCAGCGCGGCCGGGTCGTCGGCCTGCAGCGCGTCGAGGTCGGCCGGGCGCGCCATCGGACGCTCGTACACCGGGCCCTCGTGCGCGACGGTCCGCGGCGGCACGTCGACGATGCGCTCCCCGTGCCAGTCGACGGTGAGCCGGTCGCCGTCGGTGACCTCCCCGATGACGGTGGCGAGCACGTCCCACTTGCGGCAGACGGCGAGGAAGGCGTCGACCCTGTCCGGCTCGACGATCGCGCACATGCGCTCCTGCGACTCGCTCATCAGGATCTCGGCGGGCGTGAGCGTGCTGTCGCGCAGCGGCACCCGGTCGAGGTCGACGTGCATGCCGCCGGTGCCGGCGCTGGCCAGCTCGGAGGTCGCGCAGGACAGGCCGGCGCCGCCGAGGTCCTGGATGCCGGTGACGAGGTCGGCGGCGAAGATCTCCAGGCACGCCTCGATGAGCAGCTTCTCGGTGAACGGGTCGCCGACCTGCACGCTGGGCCGCTTGGCCGGGCCCTCGGCGTCGAAGGTCTCCGAGGCCAGGACGCTCACGCCGCCGATGCCGTCCCCGCCGGTGCGCGCGCCGAACAGGACGACCTTGTTGCCGACGCCCTCGGCCTTGGCCAGCCGGACGTCCTCGTGCTTCATGACGCCGACGCACAGCGCGTTGACCAGCGGGTTGCCCGCGTAGCAGTCGTCGAACAGCAGCTCGCCGCCGACGTTGGGCAGGCCCAGGCAGTTGCCGTAGCCGCCCACCCCGGCGACGACGCCGGGCAGCACCCGGGCGGTGTCGGGGGCGTCGGCGCGGCCGAAGCGGAGGCTGTCCATGACCGCGATCGGGCGGGCACCCATGGTCAGGATGTCGCGGACGATGCCACCGACCCCGGTCGCCGCGCCCTGGTAGGGCTCGACGTAGCTGGGGTGGTTGTGCGACTCGACCTTGAAGGTGACCGCGTAGCCGTCGCCCACGTCGACGACGCCGGCGTTCTCGCCGATGCCGACCAGCAGCGCCTCGCTGGGCGGCAGGTCGCCGAAGCGGCGCAGGTGCACCTTGCTCGACTTGTAGGAGCAGTGCTCGCTCCACATCACCGAGTACATGGCTAGCTCGGCCGTGGTGGGCCGGCGCCCCAGGATGTCCTTGATGCGGGCGTACTCGTCGGCCCGCAGGCCGAGCTCCCGGTAGGGCTGCTCGACGTCGGCCGTCCGCGCGGCGAGCTCGACGGTGTCGAGCTGGTGCTGCAGCGGGCCGGGCCCGGTGTCGAGGTCGGAGAGGCCGGCGCTCACGCGGACACCATCGCCGTCAGCACGGAGGTGAAGAAGCCCAGGCCGTCGGTGCTCGGGCCGGTGAGGTCCTCGACGGCGTGCTCCGGGTGCGGCATGAGGCCGACGATGCGGCCGTCCGCGCTGGTCACCCCCGCGATGTCGCGCATGGAGCCGTTCGGGTTGCCCTCGACGTAGCGGACGGCGACCCGGCCCTCCCCCTCGATGCGGTCGAGGTCGGCGGGCGCGGCGACGTAGCGGCCCTCACCGTTCTTCACCGGGACGACGATCCGCTGGCCGGCCTCGTAGGACGCCGTCCACGCGGTGTCGGCGCGCTCGATGCGCAGCGCCTGGTCGCGGTTGCGGAAGTGCAGGTGGCCGTTGCGGGTGAGCGCACCGGGCAGCAGACCGGCCTCGCAGAGCACCTGGAAGCCGTTGCAGATGCCGAGGACCGGCATGCCGCGGCGGGCCCGGTCGACGACGTCGGCCATCATCGGCGCCCGCGCCGCGATCGCGCCCGCCCGCAGGTAGTCGCCGTAGGAGAAGCCGCCGGGGAGGACGACGGCGTCGACGTCCTGGAGGTCGTGCGACGCGTGCCAGAGCGCGACCGGCTCCGCGCCGGCCAGTCGCACCGCGCGCGCGGCGTCGACGTCGTCCAGGGAGCCCGGGAAGGTGATGACACCGATGCGCACAGCGGTTCCGTTCAGTCGGTCGGGAGGTGCAGCTCGACGTCCTCGATGACGGGGTTGGCCAGCAGCGTCTCGGCGATCTGCTTCAGCTCCGCCTCGTCCGGCGTCCCGTCGACCTCGAGCACGAAGTGCTTGCCCTGGCGGACGCTGCGGACGCTGTCGTGGCCGAGCCGGCCCAGCGCTCCCAGCACCGCCTGACCCTGGGGGTCGGAGATCTCCGGCTTCAGGACGACGTCGACGACCACCTGGGGCACGACGTCGAGGGTACCGGGGTCGCGCAGCCCACCGGCCGCCCGCCGGGTGACCCTGCCCACGCCCGCCGCCACGGGACCGGCGATCCCGGCGGGGGAGCGGCGCGGCTCAGGCGGGGGCGACGAGGGACCACACCGCCTCGGGTGCCTCCCAGTGGGCGTTGTGGCCGGCGCCCTCGAGCAGCACCGCGTCGACGTCCACCCGCCGCATCGCGGCCAGGCCGACCATCGGGTCGGCGGACCCGGCGGCCAGCCGCAACGGCGCGGCCGATCGTGACAGGACCTCCTCCACCGACGGGCCGACGGCGCCGAACGCGCGCGGGTCGAGCGCGGCCGTGTACCCGCCCTCGGTCTCCCGGACGCCGGCCCGCGCGACGGCGTCCTCCGGCGGGACGAGCCCGCTGAGCCCGGCCAGCCTGAGGTGCCGGTCGGCGGCCTCGGCGGCGGTCGGGAACACCTGCGGCGGGCGCGCGGCCATCGTGCGGGCGCGCGCCTCCTCCTCGGGCGTCCAGTCGATCTTGACGCCGACGGCGACCACGCGGCTCACCTCGACGCCGTACCAGCCGCCGGCCAGCACCGCGCCGACGACGCCGCCGAACGAGTGGCCCAGGACGGTCACCCGCGCGGCACCGGCCGCCGCGGCCACCGAGGCGACGTCGGCCGCGTGCACCCCGTACCCGTAGGGCGGCTCGGCCACCGACCGGCCGTGGCCGCGCAGGTCGGGCACCGCCCACGACCCCGGCCAGGAGGCCTCGACCAGCGGCAGCAGCCGGTCCCACACCGCACCGGTGGCGCCCAGCCCGTGCAGGAGCAGCAGGAGGTCCGGCCCGGACCCACCGGAGCGGTAGGCGATGCCCGCGCGCGTCAGTGCCACGTCAGCGGAACGTAGTGCCCGTCAGCGTCTCGTAGGCGGTCACGTAGCGCTCGCGGGTCGCCGCCACCACGTCGGCCGGCAGCTCCGGCGGCGGGGAGACGCGGTCCCAGCCGGACGTCGTCAGCCAGTCCCGCACGAACTGCTTGTCGTACGAGGGCTGCGCGGCCCCCGGCGACCAGGTGACCGCCGGCCAGAATCGGGAGGAGTCGGGGGTGAGCACCTCGTCGCCGAGGGTCAGCCGGCCGTCGGCGTCCAGGCCGAACTCGAACTTCGTGTCGGCCAGGATGATCCCCGCCTCCCGCGCGATCTCCGCGCCGCGGCGGTACAGCGCCAGCGTCAGCTCGCGCAGCTCGGCGGCCCGGCCGGCCCCGACGGCGCCCTCCACCGCGGCGAAGTCGATGGCCTCGTCGTGCTCGCCCACCTCCGCCTTGGTCGACGGCGTGAACACCGGCTCGGGCAGCTGCGAGCCCTCGACCAGCCCGGCCGGCAGCGCGACGTCCCGGATGGCGCCGGACCGCTGGTACTCCACGGTGCCCGACCCCGACAGGTAGCCCCGGGCCACGCACTCGACCGGCAGCATCGACAGCCGCCGCACGAGCATCGCGCGCCCGGCCACCTCGGCCGGGACGTCGGACGCCGACACCAGGTGGTGCGCCGCCCCGAACTGCTCGAGCACCGGCGTGAGCTGCTCGAACCACCACACCGACAGCGCGGTGAGGACCCGCCCCTTGTCGGGGATCGGCGTCGGCAGCACGTGGTCGTAGGCCGAGATGCGGTCGGAGGCGACCAGGAGCAGCCGGTCGGGGCCGGCGTCGTAGACCTCACGCACCTTGCCGCGCGCCACCAGGGGCAGGTCGAGGCTCACCTCAGCGCAGCCAGCCGCTCGAACAGCGGGTCCAGGTTCGCCACGTACCGCTCCGGCCGGCAGATTTCGTCCAGCCGGGCCTCGTCGAGCGTCACGCCGGAGGCGGCGGCCCGCTGCCGCAGCGTCTCGCGGAACGGCGTCCCGGTGTTCCACGTCTCCATGGCCGCCGACTGCACCAGGGCGTAGGCGTCCTCGCGGGACAGGCCGCCCTCCACCACCTCGAGCAGGACCGAGGAGGTGTAGATCAGACCGCCGGTGGACTCCAGGTTGGCGCGCATCCGGTCGGCGTCCACCACGAGGTTCTCCACCAGACCGGTGGTCAGGTGCAGCAGGTAGTCGGTGGTGACGGCGGCGTCGGGCAGGAACACCCGCTCGGTGGAGGAGTGCGAGATGTCCCGCTCGTGCCACAGCGGGATGCCCTCCATCACCGGGACGACGGCGGCGCGGACCACGCGGGCCAGGCCGGCGATGCGCTCGGAGCGGATCGGGTTCTTCTTGTGCGGCATCGCACTCGAGCCCTTCTGGCCGGAGCCGAAGGCCTCCGAGAGCTCCCGCACCTCGGTCCGCTGCCCGTGCCGCACCTCCAGCGCCACCGTCTCGCAGACGGTGGCGATGATCGCGAGCGCGGCGACCCACTCGCTCACCGAGTCGCGCAGCACCACCTGGGTGGAGGCGTCGGCCGGGCGCAGGTCCAGCGCCTCGGCGACCGCCACCTCGACCGACGGGTCGATCAGCGAGTAGGTGCCGACCGCGCCGGAGATGGCGACGACGCCGACCCGCTCCCGCGCCGCCCGCAGCCGGTCGCGCGACCGGGCCGCGGCGAACGCGATGTCGGCGACCCGGTGGCCCCAGACGTCGGGCTCGGCGTGCACCCCGTGGGTGCGGCCGACCCTGATGGTGTGCCGGTGGGCCAGCGCGTGGTCCCGCAGGACCGCGACCAGCCGGTCCATCCGGGCCAGCAGCAGGTCGGTGGCCTCGGTGAGCTGCACCGCCAGTGCGGTGTCCAGCAGGTCCGACGAGGTCATGCCGTGGTGCACGAACGCCGCCGCGGACCGGGGCTCGGTGTTGTCCGCCCACGCGGTGAGGAAGGCGATGACGTCGTGCTGCGTCGTCTCCTCGATCTCCGCGACCCGCTCCGGCGTCGGGGGCGCCGCCTTGCGCACGGGCTCCACGACGTCGGCGGGGACGCGCCCGGCCGCGGCGTGCGCCTCGAGGACGAGGGTCTCGACCCGGCACCACAGCTCGTACTTGTGCTGGTCGCTCCAGACCCGTCCCATCTCGGGGAGCGTGTACCGCTCGATCATGCGGGTACCGCCTGCCACTGCTCAGCTCGTCGCACCACGGGGACATCCTCCCGCAGGGCTGGCGGGGTCCCCCCTGTGGGGCTTCGATGATCGTCCAGGCCCCTACTGCCCCGCGGGAGGTACCGATGCTGCGCCAGGCCTCCTCGCTGGTGAACCGGGCGCGCGAGCGCATCCGTGCGGCCGCCGAGCACGACCCGCACGGCTGGCCGGAGCGGGACGACGACCGCGCGATCCTCGTGCACGACGACGTCCCCGTGGAGCCCGCCGTCGACCCACCACCGGGCGACGACGAGGCGCAGCCACCCCTGGGCAGTCCCGAGCCGGGCGCCCCGGACCTCGACGGGCCGATCCAGCCCGGCGGGGTGAGCGGTCCCCCGGCCGGGGGCCGTCCGCACCGCACCGGCCAGCACGCCCGACGGCTCACCGGTGCCGACCGCCGCGGCAGCGACGACGCCGTCGTCCCGCCCGGTCTCCGGATCGCGGCCGCGTGGTCGTGGCGGCTGATCGTGGTGATCGCCGGCATCTACGTGCTCCTCTACGCCGCCGCCCACGTGGCCGTCGTCCTGGTGCCGGTGTTCGTGGCGCTGCTGCTGTCCGCCCTCCTCCAGCCCGGCGCCGCCGCCCTGGTGCGGCACGGCTGGCCCCGGTCCCTGGCGGCGCTGGCGATGCTGGTCGTCGGGCTCGGCGTCGTGGCCGGGATCATCACCCTGGTCGTCGAGCGGTTCACAGCCGGCTTCTCCGACCTGGCCGACCAGGTGAGCCAGGGCCTCACCCAGGTGCGGGACTTCGTCGTCGACAGCTTCCCGGTGTCGCAGCGGCAGATCGACGAGGCCCTGACCGCCGCGCAGGACGCGCTGGTGGCCAACCAGGACACCCTGACCTCCGGCGCGCTCACCACCGCCGCCACCGTGGGCGAGGTCTTCACCGGGATCGTCCTCGCGCTGTTCACGCTGTTCTTCTTCCTCAAGGACGGCCGCTCGATCTGGCTCTGGCTGATCGGCCTGTGCCCGGCCGACGCCCGCGCCTACGTCGACGAGGCCGCCCGCCGCTCGTGGCGCACGCTCATCTCCTACGTCCGCGCGACCGTCGCCGTCGCCCTGGTCGACGCGGTCGGCATCGGCATCGGCCTGGCCGTCCTCGGCGTGCCGCTGGTGATCCCGCTGGCCGCGCTGGTGTTCCTCGGCGCGTTCATCCCGATCATCGGGTCGTTCCTGGCCGGCTCGGTGGCCGTGCTGGTCGCGCTGGTGTCCAAGGGCCCGATCACCGCCCTGATCGCGCTGGCCATCGTGGTGGCGGTCATGCAGCTGGAGGGGCACGTCCTGCAGCCGCTCCTGCTGGGCCGGGCGGTGCGGGTGCACCCGCTGGCCGTCGTCCTGGCCATCGCCGCGGGGCTGCTGATCGCCGGGATCTTCGGCGCCCTCATCGCCGTGCCGCTGGTGGCCTGCGCCAACGTGGCGGGCACCTACCTGAGCCGGCGGCACGACGGGCCGCGGCCGCCCGAACCGCGCCCGGAACGGGCGCGGCCGGCGGTCACCGCGGAGTAGCAGGAGGACCCCGCCCTCCCCACCCTCCGCAGGCGCGGGGCGGTGCCCCGGACGGGGCCGGACGCGACCGCGCGACCGGTCAGGGGGCGGTGATGCGTCCTTCGACGGCAGCCAGCGCGATGTCGGTGCGCCAGTGCGCGTCGGCCAGCCGCACCCCGGCCACCCGCTCGTAGGCCAGCTGGCGGGCAGCGGCCAGGTCCTCACCCACCGCCGTGACGGCGAGCACCCGCCCGCCGGCGGACCGGACCGTCCCGTCCGCGTCGAGCGTGGTCCCCGCGTGCAGCACGCCCTCGCCGTCCGCGCCGGTGATCGGGTCGCCGGTGCGCGGCCGCTCCGGGTACCCGGCCGCGGCGACGACGACCGTGACCGCCGCCCCCGGCCGCCAGCGCAGCGGCGGGTGGTCGGCGAGCGTGCCCGTGGCGGCGGCGTGCAGCAGCCCGGCCAGCGGGGTCTCCAGCAACGGCAGCACGACCTGCGTCTCCGGGTCGCCGAAGCGCGCGTTGAACTCCACGACCCGCACGCCCCGCGAGGTCAGCGCCAGCCCGGCGTACAGCAGCCCGGAGAACGGCTCGCCGCGGCGGCGCATCTCGTCGACGGTCGGCTGCAGCACCGTGGCCAGCACCTCGTCGACCAGGCCGGGCGGCGCCCACGGCAGCGGCGCGTAGGCGCCCATCCCGCCGGTGTTGGGCCCGGCGTCGCCGTCGTCGCGGCGCTTGGCGTCCTGTGCGGGCACCAGCGGCAGCACCGTCGTCCCGTCCGTGACGGCGAACAGGGACACCTCGGGGCCGTCGAGGTACTCCTCGACCAGTACCGCCCCGCCGGCGTCGAGCACGCGGTGCCCGTGGGCGACGGCGGTGGCCCGGTCGGTGGTGACGACGACGCCCTTGCCCGCGGCCAGCCCGTCGTCCTTCACCACGAACGGGCCCCCGCCCACCGCGCCCGCCTCGTCCAGCGCGGTCTCCAGCTCGGCCGGGCCACCGACGGGCCACGACCGGGCGGTGGGCACGCCGGCGGCGGCCATCACGTGCTTGGCGAAGGACTTGCTGCCCTCCAGCTGGGCGGCCTGCTCCGACGGTCCGAAGCAGGCGATCCCGGCGTCCCGGACGGCGTCGGCGGCCCCGGCCACGAGCGGCACCTCCGGACCGATCACCACGAGGTCCGCGCCCCATCCGGTGGCCAGGGCGGCGACCGCGACGGGGTCGGCCACGTCGAGGGCAGCCGCCTCGGCGACCGCGCGGGTGCCGGCGTTGCCCGGCGCGCAGGCCAGTGCCGTCACCGCCGGGTCGTCGTGCAGAGCGACGCACAGGGCGTGCTCCCGGGCACCGGAGCCGATCACGAGCACGCGCACGGACCGCGACCCTACCGACGCGGGGTTCAGCGCAGCCGGTTGGGCTGGGCCCGCATCGCCTTGTGCAGCGCCCGGACGCGGGCGTGCTCGGCGGCCCGCGCCCGGGCATCGGAGCGCAGCGCCTGCCGCCGGGCCTCGGCCTGCAGCTTGCGCCAGGCCGTGTAGCGGGCCGGGTCCAGCCGGCCGTCGGCGATCGCCGCGGCGACGGCGCACCCGGGCTCCGCGCGGTGCCCGCAGTCGCGGAACCGGCAGAGTGCGGCCAGCTCGGTCACGTCGGCGTAGGCGGTGTCGATGCCCTCGTCGTCGACCACGCCGAGCTCCCGCATCCCGGGGGTGTCGACCAGCAGCCCGCCGCCGGGCAGGAGGTGCAGCTCCCGGGCGGTCGTGGTGTGCCGGCCGCGGCCGTCGGTCGCCCGCACCTCGCCGGTGGCGACCACCGGCGTGCCGAGCAGCGCGTTGGCCAGGCTGGACTTGCCGACGCCGGACGGCCCGACCATCGCCGCGGTCCGGCCGGGGCCGATCCGCGCGGCGACGTCCGCGACCCCCGCCCCCGTCACCGAGCTCACCGGCAGGACCTCGACCCCGAGGGCGGCCTCGGCCACCTCCTGCACCGCGGCGGGGACGTCGTCGCACAGGTCGGCCTTGGTGAGGACGACGACCGGGGTCGCCCCGCTGCCCCACGCCACGGCGAGGTAGCGCTCCACCCGGCGGGTCCGCCGCGGGCCGGTCAGGGCGTCGACGACGAGCACCGTGTCCAGGTTGGCGGCCACCACCTGCTCCGCCGACGTCCGGCCGGCCATGACCCGGGTGAACGCCGTCCGGCGGGGCAGCACCGCGACGGCGAGCTCCCCACGCAGGGCGACCCAGTCACCGACCGCGGGAGCGGTCAGCGCGGCCCCCGGGTGGGCGCGCAGCTCCCCCTCGGCGGTGAGGACGGTCAGTCGGCCGCGGTCGACCCGCGCGACCCGCCCCGGTACGCAGCCGGGCGGCAGCTCCGCGACGCGCTCCGGAGTCCAGCCCAACAGTGAGAGATCCGTCACTGAGGCATGGTGACGCGCAGGTCAGCCCGCTGTCCTCCGAATTGTGGGCAACTCACGGCCCCGAGTTCGCGTTGTGTTCAGGTCTGTGCGGTGTTGTCGATGACATGCACGCGCGCGAGTCGCTGGCTGTCCGCCCGGCGATCGGCCTCCCCCGTCCCGTCGTCGTGGGTCACCGCGGCGCCTCCGCCTACCGGCCCGAGCACACCGCCGCCAGCTACGAGCTGGCGATCGACCTCGGTGCCGACCTCATCGAGCCCGACATCGTGGTCAGCCGTGACGGGGCCCTGGTCGTGAGGCACGATCGAGAGCTCTCACTGACCACCGACGTCGGCCAGCACCGCCGCTTCGCGGACCGGAGGACCACCAAGGTCGTCAGGGGTCGGCCGGTCTCGGACTGGTTCGTCGAGGACTTCGACCTCGACGAGCTCCGGTCGCTGCGTGCCGTAGAGCGCTTCCCGTCACTGCGATCGGTGAGCGCCCTCTACGACGGCCGCTCGGGAATCCTTACGCTGGCCGAGGTGGTCGAGCTGGCGCAGAGGCACTCGAAGCCTCATCGGACGGTCGGCGTGCTGGTGGAGATCTCGCCCGGACTCTCCGGCGGCGCCTCGCACGTCGCTCCCCTGGTTGCGGCGGAGCTGCGCCGCCTCGGAGTGGCCGGTGCCACCTCCGGCGTGGTGCTGCAGTCTTTCGAGCCAGAGGCGTTGCGCGCACTGCGGGAGGACCTCGGCGACGACGGCCCGCCCATGGTGCAGCTGGTGGATGACGGTCCGGAGAATGATTGGTTGCTGCTGCCGTCGACGCTGCGTGCGATGACGGAGTACGCCTGCGCCGTCGGGCCGAGCCGCCATCGGTTGCTGCTCCGCAATCCGGACCAGTCGTTACAGGGCACCACCGACTTGGTTGACCGGGCCGGGGATGCAGGCCTCGACGTGTGGGTGTGGACCCTCTGCCCCGAGAACGCCTTCCTGCCGATCGAGTGGCGCCGGGGCACGGGCCTCGGCCAGCACGGGGACGGCGTCAGCGAGGCCCGACTGCTCCTAGACCTCGGCGCGGCAGCGCTCATCTCCGATGCCCCGGATGTCACGCTGCGGGCCTGCGCCGTCTCGGAGCCCGCACTGGTCGGCCCAGTTCCCTAAGCGCCGGTAAACGCCCGCACCAGGCGGTGCGCCGAGCGCCCAATCCATGGCAGAAGGTCCAGCACCACGGTCACTGCGAGGCCGACCACCACGGACAGGGCCACTTTCCCCAACCCTTCTTCCGCGGCCAGGTAGTACAGCAGGATCCCGCTCAGGAGGCCAGCAGCGAGCTTGGGAGCGTAGCGCTCGACCCCCCGGCGGAAGGCACCTGGTTCGGGAAGTTCTGGTACGTGGCCGTGTGCGCACAGCATCCCCCGGATAAGTGGAACCTGATGGGTGGCGGCCAGCATCATGGTCGAGGCGAAGACGATGCCCTTCTCCTTGCCGCGGTCCTTGCCGTACTTCGCAGCCAGTAACGTGGGGAAGTTCCGTGGCCAGTGCTTGTCGCGTCGGACGTACGACGTCCATCTCAGAGTTCGCGACGGGAGCCTCCGACGGAACCATCCGCGGTAGAGCAACTTGGACGTGTCGATTTCGTTCAGGTAGCGCGGCACCAGCCGTCCGACAGCACCTGAGGGGTAGAGCTCCTCGAACCTCAGGTTCTGCCGCGGGGTGACGTCGTCGAGCCCCTCAAACCCGGGGGCGCCACGGCCGAGCCGCGTCATGCGGCAACCACCACGCATGCGGTTCCGTTCCCGGTCTGGGTTAGTCGGGTCCTCCCGTTCCGAGAGCCTGACCTCTCCCTCACCGACCACGGCCGCGTAGTACCGGTCGTGAGGAACTCCCTCGACCGCCTGACCGTCGATGATGAGCAGGCCGCCGTCGTTCAGCCACCGACGCATGGCGGACTGCCGATGTTCGAACCAGCGCAGCGCCGTGTCACCACCAAAGTCGGGGTCACCGTTCACCGCGTCCCAGTTGATGATCAGGATGTCGGTGGAGCTCTCTATCACCTGCCACGGGGTCGGGCCAGCATCGTTCTGCGAGACGGCGAGCCAGTCGGCCAGGGACAGCCGCCTGACCTCAGTCTCGAATTGCTTGTCCCTGGTCAACTGCTCTAAGAGCGGGGTCCAGAAGTCTGCGTGGCAGCGGCCCTCCCGGTCCACGACAACGGTGACCTTCTTCGGTTCCATGCCGTTCCCCTCCGGCCTCGGGCGATGTGCCTGCGGGGGTCCTACCGGAAGACGGCAGCGAATAGCAGGACCTTGTGCACGGCGTGTGAGGGAATCGGGACAACCGAGATCCCGGCGCTGCTCAGACCTCTGATGGGAGGTTGGTCACCCGCACGATCACCTGTTGGTGGTCCACCGTGTACCCCTCGTACGCGAAGCCCGTCCCGGTGCGCTCGACGAACTCCTGCCATGCTCGGTGCTCGTGCCCTTCCCAGCCGGCGTAGTTGAAGTACTCGTCGAAGACGATCACGGTGCCCTCGCGCAGGCGAGGACCCACGTGATCGAGGACCGTTTTGGTCGAGGAGTAGATGTCGGCGTCTAGGTGCAGGAACGCCACCCACTCCGAATGCGTGTCGAGGAAGGACGGCAGCGTGTCCGCGAAGAGGCCGACCACGAGTTCGGCGCCCTCGACCACCGGCGGGATCTCCATGGCGAACGAGCCGGCACGGACGGTGGAGCGCCAGTCCTCTGGCAGACCCTGGAAGGAGTCGAACCCGTAGACCTGGTAGCCGCGGCGAGCCGCGGCAATCTGGCGCAGGGACTCGCCGGTGTACACACCGAATTCGAGCGCCATTCCCTCCTCCGGCGCGAGGGACAGCCCATGGGCGAGGGTTCTCCGTGGGTCGTCGAAGAAGGGGGCGGTCGGCATCTGTGCCAGTGCGAATTGGGCGCTCGACTGTGCCGCATCGCGCTGCCCAGCGACGTAGAGGTTGCTCCTGGCCCGCTTCTCTATCCGCAACAACTCTGACACGAGCCGATCGGCCTCCGCGCGGACGAGTCGTTCGACCTCCTCCTGCCGACGGGCCACCGCGGCCAACTCTTCGCGAAGCCGCCCGAGTTGCTCGCCAAGCACCCGCCGCGACGTTCGGCGCGCGAGCCCCGTCCTCAGCGCACGAGCCACCGTGGTCAGCCAATTCCGCATCGGCACTCCTCCGCGCTTGCTCAAGCGCTCACAGACGACCTTCTGGCCGTGGCGCGACTCAGCCGATCAGGTCGTGGACGACGACGTTCTCGTCGCGGCCCGGGCCGACGCCGATGACGCTGATGCGGGCGCCGGAGAGCTCCTCCAGCCGCCGCACGTAGGCCTGGGCGTTGGCCGGCAACTCGTCGAAGGTCCGGCAGTTCCGGATGTCCTCGAACCAGCCGGGCATCTCCTCGTAGACCGGCTTCGCGTGGTGGAAGTCGGTCTGGGTCATCGGCATCTCGTCGTGCCGGACGCCGTCCACCTCGTAGGCGACGCAGATCGGCACCGTCTCCAGGCCGGAGAGCACGTCGAGCTTGGTCAGGAAGTAGTCGGTGATCCCGTTGACCCGGCTGGCGTAGCGGGCGACGACGGCGTCGAACCAGCCGCAGCGGCGGTCGCGGCCGGTGGTGACGCCGACCTCGCCGCCCTGCTTGCGCAGGTACTCGCCGCTGGCGTCGAACAGTTCGGTCGGGAAGGGCCCCGAGCCGACGCGGGTCGTGTAGGCCTTGAGGATGCCCACGACCCGCTGGATGCGGGTGGGGCCGATGCCCGACCCCGCCGACGCGCCACCGGCGGTCGGGCTGGACGACGTCACGAACGGGTACGTGCCGTGGTCGACGTCCAGCAGCGTGCCCTGGGAGCCCTCCAGCAGCACCCACTCACCGGCGTCGAGGGCGTTGGCCAGCAGCAGGCGGGTGTCGGCGATGCGGTGCTTGAGCTGCTCGGCGTAGCCGGTGTACTCCTCGACGACCTCGTCGACGTCGATCGCCTTGCGGTTGTAGACCTTGACCAGGACCTGGTTCTTCTCCTGCAGGGTGCCCTCGAGCTTCTGGCGCAGGATGGACGGGTCGAGCAGGTCCTGCACGCGGATGCCGGTGCGGGCGACCTTGTCGCCGTACGCCGGGCCGATGCCGCGGCCGGTGGTGCCGATCCGGCGCTTGCCGAGGAACCGCTCGGTGACCCGGTCCAGCGCCCGGTGGTGCGGCATGATCAGGTGCGCGTCGGCGGAGATCACCAGGCGCGAGGTGTCCACGCCGCGCTCCTCGAGGCCGGCCAGCTCGCCGATCAGGACCTGGGGGTCGATCACGACGCCGTTGCCGATGACGGGCGTGCAGCCCGGGGTGAGGATCCCCGAGGGGATCAGGTGCAGCGCGTACCGCTCCCCGTCCGGGGTGATGACGGTGTGCCCGGCGTTGTTGCCGCCCTGGTACCGCACCACGTAGGGCACCCGGCCCCCGAGCAGGTCGGTGGCCTTCCCCTTGCCCTCGTCGCCCCACTGGGCACCGATCAGCACGACTGCCGGCATCGCTCGCTCAGATCCCCTCGGAACTCCGTCACCGGCGGATGACCGGCTGGCAGGTGGCAGGGTATCTGCATGTCGCTCGTCCAGTTCGACCTGCGCGGCCTCGGGCCCGGCCAGGCACCGGCCCGCGAGACCGTCGCCTCGGCGGTCGACGCGGACGCCGTGCTGGTCAGGGGCCCGGTGCCGGCGCTGGCTGCGGTGCTCGCGGCACTGGACAGGGCCGGGCGGGCGGCGCGGGTGCCGGTCTCGTGGGAGCCGGCCGACGACACCCCGTCGACCGGGCTGGCCCGCGCGCTGGGTGTGGGCACCGGCGGGGAACGGGAGCTCGGCCTGGTGCGCGACGACCACGGGGGCGTGCTGCTGCACCACGGCCGGCTGGAGTCCGCCGACCCCGGACGGCGCGGCCCGCTCGCCCGCCGGTTCGGGGCGCAGGCCCACAACGACGCGGCCAAGGTCGCCGACGGGATGATCACGCGCATCGACGTCCGGCCCGAGTGGCGCGAGGTCGACACCCTGGGCGTCGTCGTCATGACCCTGCCGCTGCGCCCGGCCCGCCGCACCACCGGCCGGGCGGTGCAGATCGCCTGCGACCCGGCGCGGGTCGTGCGGGACGGCGTCCCGTACCCGCGGCCGGTCAGCCGCTGGACCTGGTTCGCCGACTACCGGGTGCGCTGGCGGCTGCGCCCCTGAGCGGCCCCCTCTGCCGGGTCCCGTCCGAGCGGGACCAGGGACGGGAGGAGAGCGGCGCTCTCTCGTGGACACTGGTCGCACGTCTCTGGTCGAGGAGGCCCCCCTGCCCACGTCCTGTCCCCGCCGGTGACCGCCGACGGTCTGCCCTCCTTCGGGCCGCACGCCGCCCTGGGCCCGGCCCGGGGGCGGCGGCTGCTCGACCG
This sequence comes from Geodermatophilus sp. SYSU D00742, assembly GCF_054049935.1. Lineage (NCBI taxonomy): Bacteria > Bacillati > Actinomycetota > Actinomycetes > Geodermatophilales > Geodermatophilaceae > Geodermatophilus > Geodermatophilus sp. SYSU D00742. The sequence continues at coordinate 40,495 of NZ_JBJGYJ010000032.1, read as the reverse complement.
GGCGCTGGCCCGCCCCAGCCTGGCGGCCTTCGTGGGTCTGGCCGTCGTCCTGCTGTTCTTCGTCCCCCAGGCGCCGGGCCTGCTCAGCACCGGCGGGCTGGCCAGCACCCTGGACGCGGCGGCGCCGATCGGCATCGGCGGGGTCGCGGTGGCCCTGCTGCTGGTGTCGGGGCACTTCGACCTGTCCATCGGGATGATCTCGGTGGGCAGCGCCCTGCTCACCGGGCTGCTCATCACCGAGACCGGCTGGGGCACCTGGCCCGCGCTGGCCGGCTCGCTGGCCGCCGCGCTCCTGGTCGGGCTGGTCAACGGCTGGCTGGTGGTCACGACGGGGCTGCCCAGCTTCCTGGTCACCCTGGCGACGTTCCTCGTGCTGCAGGGCGTCGCCCTCGCCGGCACCCGGTCCCTCACCCGCTCGGTGCGCCTCGACGGGCTCGACGCGGCCCCGGGCTGGTCCTCGGCGTCGGCGGTGTTCGGGGCGACGGTGCAGGTGGGCGGCGGGCGGTTCCGCATCTCGCTGCTGTGGTGGGTGCTGCTCACCGCCTGGGCGTCCTGGACGCTGTGGCGCACCCGGTTCGGCAACGGGGTGTTCGCCGTCGGGGGCGCCCGCCGCGCGGCCCGCGAGCTCGGCGTCCCCGACGGGCGCACGACGATCGCGCTGTACTGCTGCACCGCGGCGGCCGGCTGGCTGGTCGGCACCCTGGGGGTGGTGCGACTCGGTGGCGTGCAGGCCAGCACCGGGCTGGGGACGGCGATCACCTTCGTCGTGGTCGCGGTCATCGGCGGCTGCCTGCTGACCGGCGGGTACGGCTCGGCGGTCGGGGCCGCGGTCGGCGCGCTGGTCTACGCCACCGCGCGGCACGGCGTGGTGCTGGCCGGGTGGGACGCACGCTGGTTCGAGGCCTTCCTCGGCGTGCTGCTCCTGGTGGCCCTGCTGGCCAACGGGGTCGTGCGCGACCGGCTGAGGGCGGTGCCGCGATCGTGAGCGAGCCGGCCGCCCCCTCCGCTCCGCTGCTGGAGCTGCGGGGGGTCAGCGTCCACCACGGCAGCGTCGCCGCGCTGGCCCGGGTGAACGCGGCGTTCCGTCCCGGGGAGATCACCTGCGTGCTCGGGGAGAACGGCTCCGGCAAGTCGACGCTGGTCTCGATTCTGTCGGGGCTGTGCCGCCACGACGAGGGGCAGCTGCTGTTCGAGGGACGGCCGGTGCGTTTCCGGTCACCGAAGGCCGCCCGCGCCGCGGGCATCGCCACCGTCTGGCAGGACCTCGCCGTCGCGCCGCTGCTGTCGGTGTGGCGGAACTTCTTCCTCGGCGCCGAACCGACCCTCGGACGGTGGCCACTGCGCCGGCTCGACCTCACCGCGGCGCGGGAGACGACGGTGCGGGCCATGGCGCAGGTCGGCGTCCCGGGCATCGACCCGGACCAGCCCGCGTCCGCGCTGCGCGCCGGCGAGCGGCAGACCCTGGCGATCGCCCGCGCGCTGCACTTCGGCGTCCGGGCCCTGGTGATCGACGAGCCGACGGCGCCCATGACCATCCAGCAGCACACGCTGGTGGGGCAGGCCGTGCTGACGGCACGGGCACGGGGGATGGCGATCGTGGCGGTCACGAACAACCCGCGCTACGCCCACCTCGTCGGCGACCGGTTCCTGCTGCTGGCGCACGGGCACGTGGCCGGTGACCTGACGCGTGAGGACGTCGACGCCGACGTCCTCACGCGCCTCATGGCCGGCGGCGATGAGCTGACCTCTCTCACCGCCCGGCTGCGTGAGCTGCACCCGGAGCTCGACGAGCGGTGAGCGCCGGACCCGGCCCCGTCCCGAGGCCCGCGCCGGGCGGAGCGGCGCGCGAGGGGGACGGGGCCTCCCTCAGGTGAAGATGCTCACCCCGCCCGGGCCGACGAGCAGGCCCACGACGATGAGCACGATGCCCCAGAGCAGTTGCCTGCGCAGGAGGGCGACGATGCCGGCGATCACGAGGACGACGGCGATGATCCAGAGAAGCGTTGCCATGCAGCACCTCCGGTGACGGGCGTCCGGTGTGGACGCCGGGGACGGAGCGTAACGAGTGGCGGGCAAATGCGCACGTCGAACGGTCACTCATGGTGACCACAGAGGGCGCCGGGTGATCAGGTGGCGGGGTGGACCAGCCGCTGCAGCAGGTCGACGTGCCAGTCGACCTGGACCCGCCGACCCACGTGCCCACCCGGGCGGACCAGGTCGAACCGGGTGAGGACGGCACCCGCGTCGGCCCACAGCAGGGCCAGGTGGCCAGGTGCTGAACGGGGCTCGTCGGGCCGGTCGTCGAGGTGGAGCTGCAGCTGCCGGCTGGGCGCCTGCCGGTAGAAGGCGCGCAGCCCGTCGGTGGCCGCGGCCGGGAGCTCGCCGTCGTCGGACCGCCAGACCCGCAGCACGTCGGTGGGGGTGCGCAGGATGAGCCCGCTCATCGGCAGCCCGAGGTTGTCGGTGCCGGTGTCGCCGAACTCCAGCTGCGCGGCCAGGAGGGGGTCGGAGGGGTCGTCCTCGGGCCGGGCACCCCAGGGCCGCAGCCGCTCCATCGCCTCCCGCCGCACCAGCTGGTGGTCGAGGTGGCGGTCGGCCGACGGGTTCCAGCCGCGTTCGGCGTGGACCGCCGCGCTGACCCGGACGCCGGCGGACAGCGCCTGGTGGACGGCCAGCAGCAGCGGCCGCAACCGGTCGACGACGGCGCGGGGCGAGTGGTCCGGGGTCACCCCGCCGTCCTACCGGACGCCGGTGTGCTCCGCGTGGCCCGCCCCGCGGTGTCACCCGCACGCGGAGGACGGCGGGCGGGGGATGAGAGGCTGCGGGGGTGACCACCCTCGGCTCGCTGAGCGCGGTCACCGTGGTCCTCCTCGTCCTCGCCGCCTTCGCTGCCGGCTGGATCGACGCGGTGGTCGGCGGCGGAGGGCTCATCCAGCTGCCCGCACTGCTCCTGGTACCCGGCATGGAGACGGTCCAGGCACTGGCCACCAACAAGATCTCCAGCGCCATGGGGACGGCGACGAGCGCTGCCACCTACTACCGGCGGGTGCGCCCGGGCCTGGCCACGGCGTTGCCCATGGCCGTGGTCGCGGCGGTCGGCTCCGCCGGGGGCGCGCTGTCGGCCGCGGCGGTGCCCGACGGCGTGCTCGAGCCCATCGTGCTCGTGGCCCTGGTGGTGGTGGCCGTCTACACGCTGGTGCGGCCGCAGCTCGGTGACGACACCGAGCTGCGGTTCAGCGGCCATCGGCACACGGTGGCCGCGGGCGTGGTGGGGGCGGTCATCGGCTTCTACGACGGCATCGCCGGCCCGGGCACCGGCGCCTTCCTGGTCTTCGCCCTGGTGGGGCTGCTCGGCTTCGCGTTCCTCGTGGCGAGCGCGACGGCCAAGATCGTCAACCTGGCGACCAACGTCGGTGCGCTGGTCGTGTTCGCGGTCGACGGGTCGGTGCTGTGGGCGCTGGGCCTGGTCATGGGCGTGGCCAACCTCGTCGGCGGCTACCTCGGGGCCCGGACGGCCGTCGGTGCGGGCAGCCGTTTCGTCCGGGTCGTCTTCCTCGCCGTCGTCGGCGTCCTCATCGCCCGCCTGGGGTGGCAGCTGCTGCGGACCTGACCCGCCCCTGGGGGCCGGAGTGACCACTCCGGCCCCCGGGGGTCACGGCGCGAGGCTCGGGTCGCAGTCGCGGAGCAGCTGGGTGAGGCGCTCCTGCTCGGCCGTCTCGCCGATCGCCTCGGCGGCGCGGGACAGCACCGTCACGCAGCGCAGGAAGCCCTGGTTGGGCTCGTGGGACCACGGGACGGGCCCGTAGCCCTTCCAGCCGTTGCGGCGCAGCGCGTCCAGGCCGCGGTGGTAGCCGGTCCGGGCGTAGGCGTAGGCCTCGATGGTGTCGCGCAGCGCCCGCTCGGGCCGGTTCAGCGCCTCCTCGGCCAGGGCCGCCCAGGCGGCGCTCACCGTCGGGTGGTGCGCGGCGACCTCGGCCGGCGTGCTGCCGGCGGCCAGCTCGGCGTCGGCCTCGGGGTTGCCCGGCAGCAGGGTGGCCGGCGGCTCCCCCAGGAGGTTCTGGTGCGAGTGCGTCACTCGTCCTCCTCGCCGGCGCTCGTCGGCCCGGTGACGCGCGCCGCGGTGCTCATCGGTGGCCTCCTGAGCGCGGTCACTCAGGCGCCCTGCGACTGGCCGGCCGACAGCAGGTCCTCGCAGGCCTGCACGACGCGGGCGGCCATGCCGACCTCGGCGGCCTTGAGGTAGCTGCGCGGGTCGTAGGCCTTCTTGTTGCCGACCTCGCCGTCGACCTTCAGGACGCCGTCGTAGTTGCTGAACATGTGGCCGGCGATGGGCCGGGTGAAGGCGTACTGGGTGTCGGTGTCGACGTTCATCTTCACCACGCCGTAGGAGAGCGCCTCGCGGATCTCCTCCTGCGCCGACCCGGAGCCGCCGTGGAAGACGAGGTTGAACGGCTTGCTGCCCTCGGCCAGGCCGAACTCCCTGGAGACGACGTCCTGGCCCTGCTTGAGGATCTCCGGGCGGAGCTTGACGTTGCCCGGCTTGTAGACGCCGTGCACGTTGCCGAAGGTGGCGGCGAGCAGGTACACGCCCTTCTCGCCGAGGCCGAGCGCCTTGGCGGTGGCGACGAAGTCGCCCTCGGCGGTGTAGAGCTTCTCGTTGATGTCGTGGGCGACGCCGTCCTCCTCGCCGCCGACGACGCCGATCTCGACCTCGAGCACCAGTTTCGCGGCGGCCGACTTCTCGATCAGCTCCTCGGCGATGTGCAGGTTCTCGTCGAGGTCGATCGCCGAGCCGTCCCACATGTGCGACTGGAACAGCGGGGCCTGGCCGGCGTCGACGCGCGCCTTCGACAGGGCGATCAGCGGCCGTACGTACCCGTCGAGCTTGTCCTTGGGGCAGTGGTCGGTGTGCAGCGCGACGTTGACCGGGTACTTCTCGGCGACGACGTGCGCGAACTCGGCGAGCGCCACGGCGCCGGTGACCATGTCCTTGACCCGGGTGCCCGAGCCGAACTCCGCGCCGCCGGTGGAGAACTGGATGATGCCGTCGCTGCCGGCGTCGGCGAAGCCGCGCAGGGCCGCGTTGACCGTCTCGGACGACGTGCAGTTGATCGCCGGGTAGGCGAAGCCGCCCTCCTTGGCCCGGTTGATCATGTCGGCGTAGACCTCAGGGGTCGCGATGGGCATGCGAGGCTCTCCTTGCGTCGGGATCGGCGCTTGCTGGCGGCCAGTATCCCGCCGGGCCCGTGGCCCGCGACACCCGCTACACCCCGCCGGGCTCCACGCGCAGTCCCAGCGCGGTCACCAGCGCGACCGCCTGCACGACGTCGACCCGGGCGCCGGCGAGCCCCACCTCCCGCGGGTCGAGCGCGGCGAGGTCGCTGCCGCGGAGGTCGGCGCCGGCGAGGTCGGCCCCGTGCCACTCGGCGCCGGAGAGGTCGAGGTCCCGCAGGGTCGCCCCCGCCGCCCGCACGCCGGTCAGGTCGGCCTCGCGCATCCGGACCCCGGTCACCGTGGCCCTCGCCAGGTCCGCACCCGCCAGCCCGACGAAGGACCAGTCGCCGCCGGTGACGGTGAGCAGGTCGAAGGTGCAGCGCTCGAACCGGGAACCCACCAGCTTGCAGTCGGTGAGCGTCGCCTGCGAGAACGAGCAGCCGGTGAAGGTGCAGTTCAGGAACGCGGCGTCGGTGGCACGCGACAGGGTGAACCGGCAGTCGCGGAAGACGCAGTCGGTGAAGACCGCGCCGTCGCCGGTCGTCTCGGACAGGTCCACCCCGCTGAAGGACACCCCGGTGTGCTCCTGGCCGGAGAGGTCATCGCCGTACCAGTCCGCGCCGCGGACCTCACCGCCGGCGGTCACCCCCGCTCCGAGCGGCTGGCCACGCGGGCGGCCACCAGCACCGGGTCGTAGGTCGGCGAGAACGGCGGGGCGTAGGACAGGTCCGAGCCGGCGAACTCCTCGGCGGTCAGGCCCGCCCAGATGGCGGTGGCCATGACGTCGATCCGCTTGCCGCTGCCCGGGCCGCCCACGATCTGCGCGCCCAGCAGCTCCCCGGAGCCCCGGTCGCTGACCAGCTTCACGGCCATCGGCTCGGCGCCGGGGAAGTAGCCGGCCCTCGTCGTCCCCTCGATCGTCTCGGTGCGGAACTCGTAGCCGGCCGCCTCGGCCTGGCTGGTGCACAGCCCGGTGCGGCCGATCTCCAGGTCCCCGACGCTGGTCAGGGCGGTGCCCAGGACGCCGGCGAAGCGGGCCGGGCGCCCGCCCACGACCGAGCCCACGACGCGGCCCTGCTTGTTGGCGTGCGTGCCCAGCGCGACGTGCGCCGGCTCCCCGGTGAGCCGGTGGAAGGTCTGCACGCAGTCGCCGGCGGCGAACACCTCCGGGTGCGAGCGCGAGCGCATGGTCCGGTCCACCTCGATCGCCCCGGTCTCCCCGAGCCGCAGGCCGGCCGCGCGGGCCAGTGTCACCTCCGGGCCCATGCCCAGGCCGAGGACGACGAGGTCGCAGGGGTAGCTGCCGGCGTCGGTGCGCACCGCGCGCACCATGCCGTCGGCGTCGGTCTCGATCTCGCGCACCGGCTGGTTGGGCTGGACGTCGATGCCCATGTCGCCGATCGCCTTGCAGACCCGCTCCCCCATGTCGGCGTCCAGCAGCCCCATCGGCAGCGGGTCGGCGAGGACGACGGTCACCGCCAGGCCGCGGGCGTGCAGCACGTCGGCCATCTCCAGGCCGATGTAGCCGCCACCGAGGACGACCGCGCGGCGGGCGCCGGCGGCGACGGCGGCCCGGATGTCGGCACCGTCGGCCAGCCGGTGCACCCCGTGCACGCCGTCGGCGTCCAGCCCGGGCACCGGCGGGCGCAGCGGGCGGCCGCCGGTGGCGACCAGCAGGTGGTCGTAGCCCAGGGTCCCGCCGTCGGCGGTGCGCACGGTGCCGGCGTCCAGGTCGATCTCCTCGGCCCGCGTGCCGGTGCGCACGTCGATGTCCAGCGCCGCGAACTCGTGCGGGGTGCGGGCGATCAGCCGATCCCGGTCGGGGACCACGTCACCGACCCAGTAGGGGATGCCGCACGCGGAGAAGGAGACGTCGGGCCCCTGCTCCAGGACGGTGACGGCCAGGTCCTCGGCCGGACGGAGCCGCCGGGCCTGTGCCGCCGCGGACATGCCGGCGGCGTCCCCGCCGATGACCAGGAGCCGGTCTGCACCCATGGGGTCAGCGTGTCAGGCGGCGCAGCACCTTGCCGGGGTTGAGCAGCCCGTCGGGGTCGAGCGCGCCCTTGATCGACCGGTGCACCTCCAGCGACACCGGCCCGACCTCCCGCTCCAGCCAGTCGACCTTGATGGCGCCGACGCCGTGCTCGCCGGTGATCGTGCCGCCGAGGGACAGGCCGAGCTCGAGGATGTCGTCGAAGGCGGCGAAGGCGCGGTCCCGCTGGTCGGCGTCGGTGGGGTCGAAGCAGATGGTCGGGTGCATGTTGCCGTCGCCGGCGTGCCCGACGACCCCGATCGTCAGCCCGCGCCCGGTGGCGATGGTGTCGCAGCCGTCGAGGAACTGCGCGATCCGGGAGCGGGGGACGGCGACGTCGTCGATGAGCGTGCTGCCCAGCCGCTCCAGCGCCGGCAGCGCCATCCGCCTGGCGGCCAGGAGCAGGTCGCCCTCGGCCGGGTCGTCGGTGGTGTGCACGAGGTCGGCGCCGGCCTCCCGGCACAGCTGCGCCAGCGCCTCGATCTCGCGGACCGCGGCCTCTCCGCCGGCGTCGGACTGGGCCACCAGCAGGGCGTGCGCGCCGCGGTCGAGGTCGGCGCGCATCAGGTCGTCGACGGCGCAGATGCAGGTGTTGTCCATGACCTCCAGGAGGCTGGGCACCAGGCCGTGGGTGACGACGCTCTCGACGACCTGCCCGGTCTGCGCGGTGGTGGCGAAGGTGGCGACGAGGGTGACCGGCCGCTGCGGCGCGGGGCGCAGCGCCAGCGTGGCCTCGGTGATGACGCCGAGGGTGCCCTCCGACCCCACGAACAGCCGGGCGAGGTCGTAGCCCGCGACGCCCTTCACGGTGCGCCGCCCGGTGCGCAGCACCCGTCCGTCGGCGAGCACGACCTCCAGGCCGAGCACGTAGTCGGTGGTGACGCCGTACTTGACGCAGCACAGGCCGCCGGAGTTGGTGGAGAGGTTGCCGCCGATCGTGCACCAGTCGTAGCTGGAGGGGTCCGGGGGGTAGAACAGCCCGGCCCCGGCGACCGCGTCGCGCAGCGCCTTGTTCACCACCCCCGGCTGGACGACGGCCAGCCGGTCGGCCGGGGACACCTCGACGACGGCGTCCATCCGCGTCATGACCAGCGTGATCGCGCCGTCGACGGCGTTGCTCGCCCCGGCCAGCCCGGACCCGGCGCCGCGGGGCACCACCGGGACCCCGTACCGCGAGGCGACCTGCATGACGGTGACCACGTCGGCCGTGCTGCGGGGGAGGACGACGGCGGCCGGCGTCCCGGCCTCGGCGAGCATCGCCTGGTCACGGGAGTAGGCGACGGTGACGTCGGGGTCGGTCAGCACGCTGTCGGCACCCAGGGCATCGGCCAGCTCGGCCACCCACGCCGTCGTCACCGTGGTCATCGTCACACCGTACGACGCGCTCCCCGTGCAGATCCGCGGATGTGCCCGGCCGGCCCCCGCGCGGTCCCGCCGGGGCCCCGGCCCGGGACCCGCCGCGGACCCGCGAGCGGTGCGGGCCGGCGGTCCCTCCTCAGTCGAGGCCGAGGTCGGCGAGGGTGAAGGCGGCGCGGTACTCCAGCCCGGCCTCCTCGACCGCCGAGCGCCCGCCCCGGTCGACGACGACCGCCACGGCCACCGGCTCGGCGCCGGCCTCGCGGAGCGCCTCGACGGCGGTCAGCGGGCTGGAGCCGGTGGTGGAGACGTCCTCGACCACGAGCACGGTGCGCCCGGCCACGTCGGGGCCCTCGATCCGTCGCTGCAGCCCGTGCGCCTTGCCGGCCTTGCGGACGACGCAGGCGTCGAGGAAGCCCTCCCCCGCCGCGGCCGCGTGCAGCATGGCCGTGGCCACCGGGTCGGCGCCCAGGGTGAGCCCGCCGACGACGTCGTAGCGCAGGTCGCCGGTCAGCTGCCGCATCACCCGCCCGACGAGGGGCGCGCCCTCGTGGTGGAGGGTGAGCCGGCGCATGTCGATGTACCAGTCGGCCTCCTGCCCGGAGGAGAGCGTGACCCTCCCCGGCACGACGGCGAGCTCGATGACCAGCTCCAGCAGGCGGTCGCGGTCGGGCAGCGTGGCAGGGGCTGTCATGGCCCCGACCCTAGGAGGACCGCCCCCTCCTCAGCGTCGGCGGGCCCGGGGCCGGCCTGGACGGGGGGCGTTCAGGCCGGTGGGGTGAGCACCTGGTCGATGACGTAGACCGTCGCGTTCGCCGTCGGCACGTTGCCGCACACCACCGTGGCGTCGGTGGCGCCGACGAGGGTCTGGTCGGCGCTGATCGTGAACGTGTCGCCGGAGCCCTCGACGGTGACCGGGTCGCCGCTGAGCGTGGCGTGCGTGCCGGCCAGCTCGCCAGGGGCCAGCCGGCCGGGGACCACGTGGTGGGTGAGGAGGTCGGTCAGCCGCGGTGTGTCGGCCAGCAGCGGGTCCAGCGTCTCGGCCGGCACCGCCTCGAAGGCCTGGTTGAGCGGCGCGAGGACGGTGATGTCCTGGGTGGTGTTGAGGGGGTCGACCAGCGTCGCCGCGTGCACCGCGCGCATCAGGGTGGACAGCGCCGGGTTGTTGGCGACCGCGGTGGCCAGGGGGTCGTCGGCCATGCCGGCGGGGCTGCCCTCCCCCTCCGCCGGGAGCGCCGCGCAGCCGGTGCCGACGGGGCCCGTGGCCGCCGGGGCCTCCGACGTGGTGGCGGCCCCGGAGCCGGCTGCCGGGGCGGGGTCCTCCGGAGCGTCCGCGGAGCCGCAGGCGGCCAGCGGGAGGGCCAGCGCCGTCGCGGCGGCGAGCAGGGCGCTGCGGGCGGGGGTGCGCGTCACGGGATGGAGCTCCTTCGCAGTGGACCGCCGGCCATTCTCCCCGGACCGCCCGGAGGCCCGGAGCCGGCGTGGCCCGGGCCCGGCGCCCCGGCGCGGGACGCCGACCCGGGCCCGGCCGTCAGCGCAGGCCGGCGGCGCGGCGCGCGCCCATCGCGCGGTACCACTCGCTCGACGGCCGCCGCGCCAGCAGGACGACGCCGACGATGAGCAGCAGCATCTGGCAGACCGAGAGGGCCGAGAGGAAGCCGGTGCTCGGCTGGGCCAGCGCGGACAGGCCGCCGACGATCCCGAGCGCGCCCAGGACGAACAGGACGATCCGCGCCCAGTTGCGCCCGTTCCAGGCGAACCAGATGAACAGCGCCTCGAGCGCCACGATGAGCAGGCCGAGGACGGCGCTGACGGTCAGGACGGCCTGCACGGCGTCCTCGGAGACCGTCACGCCCTGCCGGGCCAGCTCGGCATCGAGCAGGCTGTCCATGCTCGAGAACGTGGCGATCGACCCGATGAGCCCGATCAGCAGGTTGGCGATGAAGGCCCCGACGCCGAAGCGCACCGTGTCCGGGCGCGGCGGGGCCTCCTGCGGCGCGTGTCCCGGAGCCGACGGCGCGGGACCGTAGCCGTACTGCCCCGGCGGCGGCTGCTGCCAGCCCTGCTGGGGCGGCTGCCAGCCGGGGGGCGGAGGAGGTGGGGCCTGCCAGCCCTGCTGCGGCGGCTGCCAACCCTGCGGGTCCTGGCCGCCCTGACCTGACGTCATCTGCGCTCCTGTGCTCGTCCCCGGTGTCGGCGCAGATGATCACCCACGGCGCGGCCCGGGAGCCACCCGCCGGGGCGTTTCGAGACCGGATCGGTAGGGACGCCGGAGGGCCCGCCGTCCCCGAGGGGGGACGGCGGGCCCTCGCAGGCGGCCGCGGACTCAGCCGCGGCGGACGATCAGGCCCTCGACGGCGAGGTCGTCCGGCGCGTCGACGACGACCTCGTCGCCGTCCCGGATGTCGCCGGCCAGCAGCGCCTTGGCGAGCTGGTCGCCGATCGCCGACTGCACCAGCCGGCGCAGCGGCCGGGCGCCGTAGACGGGGTCGAACCCGTTGAGCGCCAGCCAGTCCCGGGCGGCGTCGGTGACCTGCAGCGCGAGCCGCCGGGCCGCCAGCCGCCGGGCCAGGACACCGACCTGGATGTCGACGATCCCGGCCAGCTCCTCGCTGCCCAGGGCGTGGAACACCACGACGTCGTCCAGCCGGTTGAGGAACTCCGGCTTGAAGTGCTGCCGGACGACCTCCATGACGGCGTTGCGGCGCCGCTCCTCCTCGATCGACTGGTCGGCGATCAGGTGCGAGCCGAGGTTCGACGTCAGGATGAGGATCGTGTTCCGGAAGTCGACCGTCCGGCCCTGGCCGTCGGTGAGCCGGCCGTCGTCGAGCACCTGCAGCAGCACGTCGAAGACGTCCTGGTGCGCCTTCTCGACCTCGTCGAACAGCACGACGGTGTAGGGACGCCGGCGCACCGCCTCGGTGAGCTGGCCGCCGGACTCGTAGCCGACGTAGCCGGGCGGGGCCCCGACCAGCCGGGCCACCGAGTGCTTCTCGGAGTACTCGCTCATGTCGATGCGGACCATCGCCCGCTCGTCGTCGAACAGGAACTCCGCCAGCGCCTTGGCCAGCTCGGTCTTGCCGACGCCGGTCGGGCCGAGGAACAGGAACGAACCGGTGGGCCGGTTGGGGTCGGCGACGCCGGAACGTGCCCGCCGCACCGCGTCGGAGACCGCACGGACGGCGTCGGGCTGGCCGACGACCCGCCGGCCGAGCTCCTCCTCCATCCGCAGCAGCTTCTGCGTCTCGCCCTCGAGCAGCCGCCCGGCCGGGATGCCGGTCCAGGCCTGGACGACCTCGGCGATGTCGTCGGGCCCGACCTCCTCCTTGAGCATGGAGTCGGTGCCCGCGACCGACGCCTCGGCGTCGGCCAGCGCCTTCTCCAGCTGGGGCAGCCGGCCGTAGCGGAGCTCGGCGACGTGCGCGAGCTCGCCGTCCCGCTCCGCGCGCTCGGCCTCCAGCCGCAGCCGCTCCAGCTCCTCCTTGATCTGCTGGATGCGGACGATCGCACTCTTGTCCTGCTGCCACCGGGCGGTCAGCTCGTCGAGCTGCTGACGCTTGTCGGCCAGGTCGGCGCGCAGCGCCGCCAGCCGCTCCACGGACGACGGGTCGTCCTCCTTGGACAGCGCCATCTCCTCGATCTCCAGCCGGCGGACGGCGCGCTCGACCTCGTCGACCTCGACCGGCCGGCTGTCGATCTCCATCCGCAGCCGGCTGGCCGCCTCGTCGACCAGGTCGATGGCCTTGTCCGGCAGGAACCGCGCGGTGACGTACCGGTCGGACAGGGTCGCGGCGGCGACGATCGCGGAGTCGGTGATCCGGACGCCGTGGTGCACCTCGTAGCGCTCCTTGAGACCGCGGAGGATGCCGATCGTGTCCTCGACGCTCGGCTCGCCGACGAAGACCTGCTGGAAGCGGCGCTCGAGGGCCGGGTCCTTCTCGATGTGCTCGCGGTACTCGTCGAGCGTGGTCGCGCCGACCATGCGCAGCTCGCCGCGGGCGAGCATCGGCTTGATCATGTTGCCGGCGTCCATCGCGGAGTCGCCGGTCGCGCCGGCGCCGACGATGGTGTGCAGCTCGTCGATGAAGGTGATGACCTCACCCTCGGACTCGGCGATCTCCTGCAGCACCGCCTTGAGGCGCTCCTCGAACTCACCCCGGTACTTCGCGCCGGCCACCATCGAGGCGAGGTCCAGCGCCATGAGGCGCTTGCCCTTGAGGCTCTCCGGCACGTCGCCGGCGACGATCCGCTGGGCCAGGCCCTCGACGATCGCGGTCTTGCCGACGCCGGGCTCGCCGATGAGCACGGGGTTGTTCTTGGTGCGCCGGGACAGCACCTGCACGACCCGCCGGATCTCGGTGTCGCGGCCCACGACCGGGTCGATCTTGCCCTCGCGGGCGCGCTCGGTGAGGTCGACGGCGTACTTCGCGAGCGCCTGGAAGGTGCTCTCCGGGTCGGCGTTGGTGACCTTGCGGTTGCCCCGCACGGTGCGGAATGCGGCCAGCAGCGCGTCGCGGGTGGCACCGGAGCTGGTCAGCACCGCCGCGGCCTCGCCGTCGGAGCTGGCCAGGCCGACCAGCAGGTGCTCGGTGGAGACGTACTCGTCCCCGAGCGCGCCGGCCTGCTCCCCGGCGGCGTTGAGCACCCGCAGCAGCTCGCGCGAGGGCGAGGGGGCGGGCACGGTCGCGCCGCTGACGCTGGGCATCCGCCGCAGCGCCGCCTCGGCCTTGGCGCGCACGTCGGCGACGTCGGCACCCACGGCCTTGAGCAGGGGGCCGGCGATGCCGTCGGTCTGCTCGAGCAGGGCGACGAGCAGGTGCAGCGGCTCCAGGGCCGCCTGGCCACGGTCGACCGCCAGCCGCTGGGCGGCCGTGATCGCCTCCTGCGAACGGGTGGTGAGCTTGCTCTGCATGGTGGGTGTGGCGGTCCTCTCCGCGCGGGGCCGGCCGGGGGTTCCGGCCGTCGTTCTCGTGGTCCAACGTGGACGGGGTTGAGTCTGTTCCACTCAACCTCACTGCGTGTGCCGGGTGCAGGGTCGCCCGCCGTCACCCGCCCGGGTCGATCCGGGGGCGACGCCCGTGTCGGCGCTGGACAGCGGCCTAGACTCCCGGGGATGACGCGTCTGCCGGCTCCGAGCGCGGTCCTCGAGGACCAACTCTGTTTCGCGCTCTACGCCGCATCCCGCGCGATGACGGCGCGCTACCGCCCCCTGCTCGATGCGATCGGCCTGACCTACCCGCAGTACCTCGTGATGATGCTGCTGTGGGAGACCGACAACCAGACCGTCGGCCAGCTGGGCACCCGCCTGTCGCTGGACAGCGGCACGCTCTCCCCCCTGCTCAAGCGGCTCACCTCCGCGGGACTGGTCACCCGGCACCGCAGGGTGGAGGACGAGCGTTCGGTGTCGATCGCGCTGACCGACGCCGGTCGCGCGCTGCGCGACGAGGCCGAGGCGATCTCCGGCGAGATCATCTGCGCCCTCGACCTGGACCGCGAGGAGTTCGCCGACCTCAGGGCGAAGCTGCAGCTGGTCGCGGAGCGGGTCAGCGGGCGCTGACGCCGGCAGCACGGTTGCGTGCAACCGGCCCGGGTAGGCGTCCGGGGTCCACAGCCGACGGAGGAGGCAGCATGCCCACACGCACCGCGCGCACCGCCTGGAACGGGACCCTGATGGAGGGGTCCGGCCAGGTCGAGCTCTCGAGCTCCAAGATCGGCACCTACGAGGTCTCGTTCCCCAAGCGCACGGCCGAGGACGCCGGTGGCACCACCAGCCCGGAGGAGCTGATCGCCGCCGCGCACTCGGCGTGCTTCGCGATGGCCCTCTCCAGCGAGATCGGCAAGGCCGGGGGCACACCCCAGGCGCTCGAGGTGTCCGCCGACGTCACCCTGGGCCAGAAGGACGGCGCACCCACCATCACCACGATCACCCTCACCGTCCGCGGCGAGGTGGAGGGCCTCGACGCGGCGGGCTTCGAGAAGGCCGCCCAGGCAGCCAAGGTCGGGTGCCCGGTGAGCAAGGCCCTGGCCGGCGTCGACATCAGCCTGGACGCCGCGCTCGACTGAGCAGGCCCCTCGCGAGCCGAGGGAGGACCTGACGACGGCGGCCCGCCCCCTGGTCTGGGGACGGGCCGCCGTCGTGCGCGCCGCGGTCACCTGCCGCTGCGCAGCCGCTCCTCACCGCTCTCGGTGCTCAACGCGATCTCCCGGATGAACACGATCACGGCCACCGCGACCACGCCGAGGACGGCGGAGACCGCGAAGATGCGGCCGGTGGCGTCGCCGTAGGAGACCCGGATCAGCGCCTGGACCGCCGGCGGCGCGTCGGCCAGGCTGGACAGCCCCACCTCGCCGGACGCCGCGGCCTGCTCGGCCCCCGGGACGCCGGCCAGGCCCTCGGCGATCAGGGCACCGACCCGGTTGCTGAGCACGGCGCCGAGGACCGAGACGCCGATCGTGCCACCGAGGCTGCGGAAGAACGCCACCGCGGAGCTCGCCGCGCCCAGGTCACGGGCGGCGACGGTGTTCTGCACGGCCAGCACCAGGTTCTGCATCGTCATGCCGATGCCGACGCCCAGGACGAAGAGGAAGACGCCCAGGAGGGTCATGTCCGTCTCGTGGTCGATGGTCGACAGCAGCCCGAAGCCGATGACCACGAGCACCGACCCCGCGACCAGGTAGGCCTTCCACCTGCCGTAGCGGGTGATGAGGATGCCCGACACCGTGGAGGACAGCAGCAGACCGGCGACCATCGGGATGGTCAGCAGGCCGGCCGCCGTCGGCGAGTAGCCGCGGGAGATCTGCAGGTACTGGCCGAGGAAGACCGAGGAGCCGAACATCGCGACACCGATGGCGATGCTCGCGATGATCGCCAGCGTCGTCGTCCGGTCACGGAACAGCCGCAGGGGCACGATCGGCTCGGGGTGGCGCAGCTCGGTGACGACGAAGGCCACGACGGCCAGCACGCCGCCGGAGAGGAACAGCGCCGTCTCGACCGACCACCACGGGAACGTGCCGCCGGCGAGCGTGACCCAGATGAGCAGCGCCGAGACGCCGGCGGTCAGGAACGTCGCACCGAGGTGGTCGATGCGCACGCGGCGCCTGGTGACCGGCAGGTGCAGCGTGCGCTGCAGCAGGACCAGCGCCACGACGGCGAAGGGGACGCCGACGTAGAAGACCGACCGCCAGCCCAGCCAGCTCGTGTCCACGAGGACGCCGCCGATCAGCGGGCCGCCGACGGTGGCCACCGCCATGACCGCGCCGATGAGGCCGGAGTACCGGCCGCGCTCGCGGGGGCTGATCATCGCGGCCATCGCGATCTGCACGAGCGCCTGGACGCCGCCGAGGCCGAGGCCCTGCAGCACACGCCAGGCGATGAGGGTGTCCACCGACTGGGACAGGCCGGCCAGCATCGAGCCGACGATGAAGACCACGATCGAGATCTGGATCAGCAGCTTCTTGCTGAACAGGTCGGCGAGCTTGCCCCAGATCGGCGTCGAGGCGGTCGAGGCCAGCAGCGTCGCGGTGACGACCCAGGTGTACTGCCCCTGGGTGCCGCGCAGCTCGGTGATGATCGTGGGCAGGGCGTTGGAGACGACGGTCGAGGACAGGAACGCCACGAACATCGCCAGCAACATGCCGGAGAGCGCGGAGAGGATCTGACGGTGCGTCATCCCGCCCTGCTGCTCGACGGGGGCGACGCCGTCCGGGGCGAAGCGGCCCGGGGCGACGGGGGCGACGCCGTCCGGGGCGACGGGGCCCGGGGCGACGGCCGCCGCGACGCGGGGCTCGAGGGTGCTGGTCACGGTGCTCCTGGGCGGTCCGGTGCGGGAGGGGGAGGGCGAGGCGGGGTCGCTCCCGAGGCGGGAGGCGGTCACGAGGCGACCCGGGCGAGGCCCGCGGCGGTGGAGGCGTCGAGGTCTGTCGCGAGCCGCTCCAGCAGGTCGCTGAGCAGCCGGGCGTCGGGCTCGTCCCAGCCGGCGAGGGCGCTCTCGGCCCACTCGGAGCGCAGCGCGCGCGTACCGGCGAGAGCGGCCTCCCCGGTCTCGGTCACGCCCACGAGGCCGGCCCTCCCGTCGGCCGGGTCGGGCCTGCGGGCCACGTACCCGGACCGCTCGAGGACGGCCAGCTGGCGGCTGACCACGGAGACGTCCACGCCGGCCCGGGCGGCCAGGGCACTGCAGCGCTGCTCACCGTCCCGCTGGAGGGGGACGAGCAGCGCCCAGCCGTAGGAGGGGAGGCCGCCGTAGAGGGCGTCGGCGGCCCGGACGCCGAGGTGGCGCCCGCTCCGGACGATGCGCGCGACGCCGGCGGTGAGCCGGTCGCGCGTCTGAGGGTGATGGGCACGGGGGTTCCTCGCCACGATGTTGCTTGCAGACTGCAACCATACGTCTGCTTGGTTGTTGTCTGCAACCGTTGTGGCGTAGGAGACCCCCGCCGACGCACCAGGTCAGCAGGGGTCCGCGGGGCGGATCGGTGTCAGCGGCGCGGGGCCGCCGGTCAGCGGGAGGAGGCGCCGTCCGCGGGGTCCGCGACGACGTTGCCGTCCCGGGCCTCGCCCAGGCGGTTGAGGCGGCCGAGCAGGTCGCCGAGCGTCGCGATGTCGTCGACCGGCCAGTCGGAGAGATCGGCCTCCCAGCGGGCCCGCCGGGCGTCACGGATGCGGCTCAGCCGGGCGGCGCCCTCCGGCGAGGTGCGCAGCACCTGGGCGCGGCCGTCGGCGGGGTCGGGCTCACGGGTGACCAGGCCGAGGTCGACGAGGGAGCCGATCTGGCGGCTCACCGTGCTCTTGTCCAGCCCGAGGCGGGCCACCAGGTCACTGGCGCGCAGCGGCCCGGCGTCCTCCAGGAGGACCAGCAGCCCGTAGGCCGCGCCGTCCAGGTCCGGGTGCAGCTCCCGGGACAGCCGCGCCGACATGGCGCGGGACCGGCGCAGCAGCAGCGCGATCTCCCGCTCCACGTGGACGATCGCCTCGTGCGCGCTGACGTCGCTCACCGCTGCTGCCCGGGGCGCCAGACGACCAGCGCCGAGGTGGAGGGGCGCAGCGGGACCAGGTCACCGCCGTAGCCGGCGCGGACGGCGGACTCGGCGGCGATCCGGCGGGTCTCGGACACCTCGAGCTCGCTCAACAGCTCCTGCACCCGGTGCCGCAGCGCCTCCACCTGCGACTCGAGGTCGATGATCCGCTTGATGCCGGCCAGGTTCACGCCGTCCTCCTGCGAGAGGCGCTGGACCTCCCGGAGGAGGGCGACGTCACGCGGGCTGTACCGGCGGCCGCCGCCGGGCGTGCGTCCGGGGCTGACCAGGCCCAGCCGGTCGTACTGGCGCAGCGTCTGGGCGTGCATGCCGGCGAGCTCGGCGGCGACCGAGATGACGAAGACAGGGGCGTCCTCGGCGACCGCGCGCCCGGCGTCCTGCCGTTCCCGGCCGTCGGCTGCGGCGGTCACTTCGCACTCCCCTGGACGGCGGCGGTGATCCGCGGCCGTGGGTCACCCAGTTCGGCGTCGAGCACCTTGACCGCCTCCTGCGCGGCGGGGCTGAGCCGCTTGGGCACCGCGACCTCGACGGTGACCAGCAGGTCACCGGCGCGGCCCTTGCCCGGCACGCCCCGGCCCCGCACCCGCAGCGTCTGGCCGCTGGCCGTGCCCGCCGGGACCTTGAGGGAGACGTTGCCGTCCAGCGTCGGGACGGTCAGCGTCGTCCCCAGGGCGGCCTCGGCGTAGGTGACCGGTACGGTGAGCGTGAGGTCGTTGCCCTTTCGGCCGAACAGCTCGTGCTCGGAGACGTGGACGACGACGTACAGGTCACCGGCCGGGCCACCGCGCCGTCCCGGCGCGCCCTTGCCCGCGAGCCGGATCCGCTGGCCGTCCTTGACCCCGGCCGGGATGCGGACGGTGATGGTGCGGGTCTGCGTGGTCACGCCGTTGCCCGCGCAGGTCGGGCACGGGTCGTCGACCACCTGGCCGGTGCCGCGGCAGTTGCGGCACGGCTCGGAGAAGGCGAACGCGCCCTGGCTGCGGCTGGTGACGCCGGCCCCCTGGCACACCGGGCAGGTGTGCGGCGAGGTGCCGGGCTTCGCCCCGCTGCCGTGGCAGGTCGGGCAGGTGCCCGGGCTCTGCATGCGCAGCGGCACCGTCACGCCGAGGACGGCCTCCTCGAACGAGAGCGTCGCCTCGGTCTCGACGTCCTGGCCGCGGGCGGGACCGGACGCCGCCTGGCTGCGCGCCCGCGCGGAGCCCGTTCCCGCGCTGCCGCCGAACAGGCCGCCGAAGAGGTCCCCGAGCCCGCCGGCGCCACCGGCGCGGCCGGCACCGCCGGCCCCGCCGAACAGGTCGCCGAGGTCGAACGGCTGACCGGCGCCGCCCCCGCCGGGGAAGCCCCCGGGGAAGCCGGCGCGCGCGCCGGCGCCGCCGGCCCCGAACAGGCGGCGGGCCTCGTCGTACTCGGCCCGCCGCTTGGTGTCCGACAGCACGTCGTAGGCCTCGGAGACCTCCTTGAACCGGGCCTCGGCCTCGGCGTTGCCCGGGTTCTTGTCCGGGTGGAGGTCGCGCGCCAGCTGGCGGTAGGCCCTCTTGATCGCGGCCGCGTCGGCGTCCTGGGCGACGCCGAGAGCGGCGTAGTAGTCCTTCTCGATGAAGTCCCGGGTGCTCATCGGGCGCCCCCTCTCTGCCTCAGTCGGACGCCGGGGCGCCGTCGCCCGGCGGCGTCACGGCCTCGGCGACCCCACCGTCGCCCGGGACGGCCGGGCTCTCCGGGTCGGTGACCGCGACCATCGCCGTCCGCAGCACGCGGTCGCCGCGACGGAACCCCTGCCGCAGGACGGTGGTGGCGGTCGGCACCTGCACCTCGGCCGAGGTGTCGTGCATGACGGCCTCGTGCAGTGAGGGGTCGAACGGGTCGCCGGACACGCCGAACGCCTCCACGCCGAGCCCGTCGAGCAGGCCCAGGACGCGGTCGGCGACGACCTTGAAGGCACCGGTCAGGTCGCCGTGGTCGCGTGCCCGCTCGATGTCGTCGACGATCGGGAACAACTGGGCCGCGAACCGCTCGGCGGCCTGGTCGACCACGAGCTGACGGTCCCGTTCCACCCGGCGGCGGTAGTTGGCGTACTCCGCGGTGACCCGCTGGAGGTCCTCGGTCCGCTCCGCCAGCTGGCGGCCCAGGTCGTCGTCCCCCGCCACCGGCTGCTGCTCGGCGACGGCCTCGTGCTCGCTCATGTGCTCCCCTTGCGCCGTCCAGCTCTGCGCTGGACCGGGCGCGGTCCGGTCCGGAACGTCTGTGCCCGTGCGGGCGCCGGCCGGCTGCTCGCCGGCCGGCTCCCGCACGGTGCCGCTGATCGGGTCGATGCGCCGCTTGTCGCGGATGACGACCCGCGGCTCCTCTTCCCTCTCCGTCATCGGCGGTCGTTGTCCTCGTCGACGATCTCGGCGTCGACGACGTCGTCGTCGCCCGTCGTCGTACCGGACGCACCGGCGTCACCGGGGGTTCCCGCGCCGGCACCGGCGGCACCCGCGGCGCCCGCCTCGGCCTGCTGGGCGTACAGCGCCCCGCCGACCTCCTGCGAGACGCGGGCGACCTTCTCCTGCGCCGCCTTGATGGCCGCGATGTCCGAGCCGCCGAGGGCCGAGCGCAGCTCGGTGAGGGCCTCGCCGAGCTCCTCCTTCTTGTCGGCCGGGATCTTCTCGCCGTTCTCCGCCAGGAACTTCTCGGTCTGGTACTGGAGCGACTCGGCGAGGTTGCGGGTCTCGGCCTCCTCGCGGCGGCGCTTGTCCTCCTCCGCGTGGGCCTCGGCGTCCTTCATCATCCGCTCGATGTCGTCCTTCGGGAGGGCCGAGCCGCCGGTGATGGTCATCGACTGCTCCTTGCCCGTGCCGAGGTCCTTGGCCGACACGTGCACGATGCCGTTGGCGTCGATGTCGAAGGCCACCTCGATCTGCGGGACGCCGCGCGGCGCCGGGGGCAGCCCGGTCAGCTCGAACATGCCGAGCTTCTTGTTGTAGGCCGCCATCTCGCGCTCGCCCTGGAAGACCTGGATCTGCACCGACGGCTGGTTGTCGTCGGCCGTCGTGAAGATCTCCGAGCGCTTGGTCGGGATCGTGGTGTTGCGCTCGATGAGCTTGGTCATGATCCCGCCCTTGGTCTCGATGCCCAGGGACAGCGGGGTGACGTCGAGCAGCAGGACGTCCTTGACCTCACCGCGGAGGACGCCGGCCTGCAGCGCGGCGCCGACGGCGACGACCTCGTCCGGGTTGACGCCCTTGTTGGGCTCCTTGCCGCCGGTGAGCTCCTTGACCAGGTCGGTCACGGCCGGCATGCGGGTCGAGCCACCCACCAGGACGACGTGGTCGATCTCCCCGACGGAGATGCCGGCGTCCCGGATGGCCTGGTTGAACGGCGCGCGGGCGCGGTCGAGCAGGTCCTGGGTCATCCGCTGGAACTCGGCGCGGGTGATCGTGACGTCGAGGTGCAGCGGGCCCTCGGCGCCGGCGGTGATGTAGGGCAGGTTGACGTTGGTCGACTGGGCGCCCGACAGCTCGATCTTGGCCTTCTCGGCGGCCTCGCGGAGCCGCTGCATGGCCAGCTTGTCCTTGGACAGGTCGATGCCGTTGGAGGCGTTGAAGGTCTTGACCAGGTGGTCGACGACCTTCTGGTCCCAGTCGTCGCCACCGAGGTGGTTGTCACCCGCGGTGGCCTTCACCTCGATGACGCCCTCGCCGATCTCCAGCAGGGAGACGTCGAACGTGCCACCACCGAGGTCGAAGACGAGGATCGTCTGCTCGGTCTCGCCCTTGTCCAGGCCGTAGGCCAGCGCGGCCGCGGTCGGCTCGTTGACGATCCGCAGGACGTTGAGGCCGGCGATCTCACCGGCCTCCTTGGTGGCCTGGCGCTGCGCGTCCTCGAAGTAGGCCGGCACGGTGATGACCGCGTCGGTCACCGGCTCGCCCAGGTAGGTCTCGGCGTCCCGCTTGAGCTTCTGCAGGATGCGCGCGGAGATCTCCTGCGGCGTGTACCTCTTGCCGTCGATCTCGGGCGTCTTCCAGTCGGTGCCCATGTGCCGCTTGACGGAGCGGATGGTGCGGTCGACGTTGGTGACCGCCTGGTTCTTCGCCGACTGGCCGACGAGGACCTCGCCGTTCTTGGCGAACGCGACGACCGACGGCGTGGTGCGCGAACCCTCGGAGTTGGCGATGACCGTCGGCTCGCCGCCCTCCAGGACGGTGACGACGGAGTTGGTGGTGCCGAGGTCGATACCGACCGCTCGAGCCATGGAGATGGCCTCTCTTCCGTGTGTACCGGGTGGTTCTGGTCCGTCTGCAGGAGCCGAGTGCCCACCTTGCGCGGGGTCCACTCAACTTTCCTGCCCACCCTAACGGCAGTCCGGACGGAACTGTTCCCGGGGGGACGGTGCGCCGCCCCGCGGCCCGGCTGCGCCCCGCCCTGCGAGGTCGCGGGGCCTGCGGCAGGGGTTACCGGCGAGTAGCCTGCGCGATCGACAGCTATCGTGCGACCCGTGCGGGCAGTGGTGCCCGCGGTGGTCCGCCGCCGGCTCGGCCGAGCTGGTGCGGGCGGCGGCGAGCACCCTCGCGCCGTCCCGGCGGGCGGGGGATCGAACGACGTCGTGAGGCGTCCGGGAGGGAAATCGATGGGTCCCTTGCAGATCGTCCTGGGGACGATCAGCGTCGTCTTCCTGGTCGTCGCGGTCGTCTTCGCCTACCGGGCGGTGCGCGCGATGATCCGGATCATCAGGACCGGGCAGCCCGACGCCACGCGGGCCCGTCCCGTCGGCCCGCGGCTCAAGACCCTGGTCGTGGAGTCCCTGGGGCACACCCGGATGCTCAAGTGGTCGGCGATCGGCGTGGCCCACTGGTTCGTGTTCGTCGGCTTCTACGGCCTCTTCCTCACCCTGGTCGAGGCCTTCGGCGAGGTCTGGGACCCGGCCTTCCACCTGCCGCTGATCGGCGAGTGGAGCCTGTGGAACCTCTTCGTCGACGTCATCGGCACCGGCACCGTGCTCGGCATCCTCTACCTGATCGTCCGGCGCCAGCTCGACCACCCGCGGCGCCAGGGGCGGGCCAGCCGCTTCGCCGGCTCCAACGAGGGCCGCGGCTACTTCGTCGAGGCGATCGTCCTCATCGTCGGCCTCTGCATCCTGGGCATCCGGGCGGCCAAGATCGCCGCGGGCCTGGTCGAGGCCCCGACGTGGTCGCACCCGGTGTCCAGTGCGCTGTCGGCACTGCTCCCCAGCAGCCCCGACCTGGTCAGCGTCATCGCCTTCGTGAAGATCGTCGCCTCGCTGGTCTGGCTGGTCGTCGTCTCCCGGCTGCTCAACATGGGCGTCGCCTGGCACCGGTTCAGCGCCTTCTTCAACATCTACTTCAAGCGGGAGGGCACCAGCGGAGCCCCGGCGCTCGGCCCGCTGCTGCCGATGACCTCCGGTGGCGAGCCGATCGACTTCGAGGACCCCGACGAGGACGCGGTCTTCGGTCGCGGCAAGATCGAGGACTTCACCTGGAAGGGGATGCTCGACTTCACCACCTGCACCGAGTGCGGGCGGTGCCAGAGCCAGTGCCCGGCGTGGAACACGGGCAAGCCGCTCAGCCCCAAGATGGTGATCATGGACCTGCGGGACCACCTGTACGCGAAGGCCCCGTACCTGCTGGGTGAGAAGACCGCGAGCGAGACCGCGCCGGACTACGACATCCTCAAGCCCAGCGACGAGCAGGTCTGGGCGTCCGGGTACGCCCGCATCGAGGGGACCAACGACGCCCAGGCGCACCGCCCGCTGGTCGGCACCCTCGAGGAGGGCGGGGTCATCGACCCCGACGTCCTGTGGAGCTGCACCAACTGCGGGGCCTGCGTCGAGCAGTGCCCGGTCGACATCGAGCACATCGACCACATCGACGACATGCGGCGCTACCAGGTGCTCATCGAGTCGAACTTCCCCTCCGAGGCCGGCGTGATGCTGCGCAACCTGGAGAACCGCGGCAACCCGTGGGGCGTGCAGGCCGGCACCCGCGAGGACTGGATCAAGGAGATGGACTTCGAGGTCCGGATGGCCGACGGGCCGCTGGACTACGACGTCGAGTACCTGTTCTGGGTCGGCTGCGCCGGCGCCATCGACGACCGCGCCAAGAAGGTCACCAAGGCCGTCGCCGAGCTGCTGCACACCGCCGGCGTCGAGTTCGCCGTCCTCGGCTCCGGGGAGACCTGCTCGGGCGACCCGGCCCGTCGCATGGGCAACGAGTTCGTCTTCCAGGTGCTCGCCCAGGAGAACGTCGCCACGCTGGACGGCGTCTTCGAGGGGCGGGTGCCCGGGATGCGCAAGATCGTCACGACCTGCCCGCACTGCTTCAACTCGCTGGGCCGGGAGTACCCGCAGGTCGGCGGCCACTACGAGGTCGTCCACCACACGCAGCTGCTCGGCCAGCTGGTGGAGGAGGGCCGGCTGACGCCGGTCACGCCGGTCGACCGCAAGGTGACCTACCACGACCCGTGCTTCCTCGGCCGGCACAACAAGGTCTACACGCCGCCGCGCGAGATCCTCGACTCCGTCCAGGGCCTCAGCACCCAGGAGATGCACCGCTGCAAGGACCGCGGCTTCTGCTGCGGCGCCGGCGGTGCCCGCATGTGGATGGAGGAGAAGATCGGCAAGCGGATCAACATGGAGCGCACCGAGGAGGCACTCGACCTCGACCCCGACGTCATCTCCACCGCGTGCCCGTTCTGCATCACGATGCTCAGCGACGCGCTGACCACCAAGAAGCAGAACGGTGAGGCGGGTGAGCACGTCGAGGTGCTCGACGTCAGCCAGATCCTGCTGCGCTCCCTCGCGCCGGTCGGCGCGCCGGGCACGGAGTCCGGTGCCGACGTCGGCACGGAGGCCGACGACGTGGTCGGCCTGGACTCGGCCAACACCGAGCACGGCCCGCAGTAGGAGGACCCCCTCGCCCCCACCGCTCGCGAGCTCGCGGCGGGCCCGGCGAGGCGGCCGAGCACCACGACGGCGCGCGTTCCCCCGGGGAGCGCGCGCCGTCCTCGTCTCCGGTCGGCTGGGGAACCGTGGTCCGGCCGGCGTGCTGGGCTCACACCCCGCGCGCCTGCGCCGCCAGCCACTCGTAGCCCTTCCACAGCATCGGGTCCTGGCGGCGGGCCCGCTCCCACGCGACGAACTGCTCCGTCACCGACCAGGTGCGCGCGATGTTCGCGCCCCATCCCTCGAGCAGGACGTCCACGGGCACGATGTCCCGCTCGGCCAGCAACCCGGCGGCAGACCAGGTCGAGCAGACGTGACGCGCCGCCTCCACCTCCGCCGCGGTCCAGTCCTGCACAGAGGAGCCCGCCCGTGCGACGGCCGCGTACAGGGTGCGACCGTCGGCCCGCGCCGCCTCGCTCTGCAGGAAGGCCCACAGCTGCAGCACGTTCGCCCCACCGCCCCCGTACCGCGCCAGCCGCACCTGCTGGGCCGCGAAGACCAGCGCGGTCGCCGCGACGACCAGGGCCACGGTCTGGATCACGTTGGCCCATGCAGCACTCGACATGCACCCAGATCCTCGTCGTCGGCCCGGACCGGCGGGAGGGACCGGAGCACGAGAGGTCGTTGCAGGGCGAAACGACCCGGGCGCGACCGGACGGGCCCACCGGGGGACCATCGTCCGGTGACACGCAGCGCCGCACCCGCTCCCACCGCCGTCCCGACCGCCGGGGAGCACCGCCGCGGGCTGCTGCTCATCGGGACGGCGATCGTCCTCACCGGCTTCAACCTGCGCACCGCCGTGAACAGCATCGGGCCGGTGCTGGAGGAGATCGAGCAGGGCCTGGGCATCTCCAGCGGGATGGCCGGGCTGGTCACCACCATGCCGGTGCTGTGCTTCGCGGCGATCGGGTTCGCAGGGCCGCCGCTGGCCGCCCGGTTCCGTGACGGCCACGTGCTCGCCGGCGCGCTGCTGGCCATGGCCGCCGGCCTGGTCGTGCGCGCGGTCGCCGGGAGCTTCTGGCTGTTCCTCGTCGGCACCGTGCTGGCGATGGTCGGCGGTGCGCTCGGCAACGTGCTGCTGCCCAGCCTGGTCAAGCGGTACTTCCCGACCCGCACGGGCCTGCTCGTGGGGGCCTACAGCATGTCCATGGCCGCCGGCGGTGCCGTCGCCTCCATCTCCGCGGCACCGATCGCCGCCGCCGCCGGCGCCGACGGCTGGCGCTGGGCGCTGGGCTGGTGGGCGGTGCTCGCGCTGCTCGCCGCGCTGCCCTGGCTGGCGGTGCCCGCCCGCCCCGGCGCGTCCCGGGACGCCGCACGGCGAGCCCGCACCGCGGTGCGGATGCGCTCGCTGGTGCGCAGCCCGATGGCCGTGGCCCTGGCGGTCTTCTTCGGCGCCCAGTCGATGCAGGCCTACGTCCTGATCGGGTGGACGGCGCAGTACCTGCGGGACTCCGGGGTCAGCGCGGCCGCCGCCGGCCTGCTGCTAGGGGTCAACACCATCGTCGTCATCCCGTTGAACGCGATCGTCCCGGTGCTCACCGTGCGCCAGCACCTGCAGCGCCCCCTGCTGGCCGGCTTCGGGGTCTGCTACGTCGCGGGCTGGGTGGGCCTGATGCTCGCCCCGCGCACCGTGCCGTGGCTGTGGATGAGCCTGCTCGCCCTCGGCATGGGCACCTTCGCCATGGTGCTCACGCTGATCGGCATGCGCGCCCGGACGCCGGAGACGACGGCAGCGCTGTCCACCGTCGTCCAGGGGTGGGGGTACCTCATGGCCGGAGCCGGACCGCTGCTGGTCGGCGTCCTGCGGGGCACCACCGGCGGGTACACCGGCATGTTCGCCGTCGTCCTCACCGGGGTGGCCGTGCTCATGGTCACCGGCTGGCTGGTGTCGCGACCGCGCTTCGTCGACGACGAGGTGCGCGGCTGGTCATCGACCGCCCACCACGGGGACGTCGTGGAGGTGGCCGGGACGGAGCCGCCGGTCACCGTCCACGTCACGGAGCCGGACGACGGGTCTCGGCGCGGGTGAAGTTGCGGAACGACCGGGACGGCGTCGGGCCGCGCTGGTCCTGGTAGCGGGAGCCGTAGACCGCCGAGCCGTACGGGTGCTCGGCCGGGCTGCTCAGCCGGAACAGGCACAGCTGGCCGATCTTCATGCCCGGCCACAGCGTGATCGGCAGGTTGGCCACGTTGGACAGCTCCAGCGTGATGTGGCCGCTGAACCCCGGGTCCACGAATCCGGCGGTGGAGTGGGTGAGCAGGCCCAGCCGGCCCAGTGAGCTCTTGCCCTCCAGCCGGGCGGCGAGGTCGTCGGGGATGGAGACCACCTCGAGCGTCGAGCCGAGGACGAACTCCCCGGGGTGCAGCACGAACGGCTCGTCGCCCTCGGGCTCGACGAGGGTGGTCAGGTCGTCCTGCTGCTGCGCCGGGTCGATGTGGGTGTACCGGGCGTTGTTGAAGACCCGGAAGAAACGGTCCAGCCGGACGTCGATGCTCGAGGGCTGGACCAGGGCCTTGTCGTACGGCTCGATGCCGAGCCGCCCCTCGGCGACGGCAGCCGTGATGTCGCGGTCGGACAGCAGCATGCGCCGGAGTCTAGGGAGGTCCTCCCACTCACCATTCCGGGCGAACCGGAACGGCCGGGTCTCAAGCCCTCCACGCGGGACGTCGTTGGCGTCCCGCAGGCCCTCGCGGGGCCGTCGTGGTCGGGGTCGTCCCGGCAGGGAGTGGAGTGGACGTGCGCAGTCTGATCAGGAGGCGGGGGCTGGCGGTCGTCCTCGCGGCTGCCGCGGTCGCCGGGTACGCCGGTGCCGCGGCCGTGACCGCGCTGGCGGAGCCGGCCGTCGCGGTGGCCGGCGACCACGGCCCCGACGACGGCCTGAGCCGTTACGTGGTCACCGCCGATGCCGGTGTCAGCACCGAGGACCTCGTGGTCGCCCTGGACGTGGCCGGCGACGTGGTCGACGTCCAGGCGCTGAGCGACGGCCGGGCCCTGGTCGCGACCGAGGGACTGGCCCCGCACCACCTCGAGGCCCTGCCCGGGGTGGCCGATGCCGAGTACTCACCTCCGGTGCCGGTCCTGGGTGACGTCACCGACCCGTACTGGTCGTCCTACGGCTGGAACCTCGAGAACACCGGCACCAACGCCTACAACCAGGCGATCACCGCCGACGTCGACGTCGACGCCACCACCGGCTGGGGAGGCGGGACCGGGCGCGGCATGATCGTCGCGGTCACCGACACCGGCTTCGACTCCGACCACCCGGACCTCGTCGGCTCGCTGTGGACCAACCCTGCCGAGGACTGCGGCTCGGTCGACCGGGACGGCAACGGCAAGGCGGGTGACTGCCACGGCTGGAACTTCGTCACCGACTCCGCCGACATCGACAACGGTGCCGGCGGCACGCACGGGACCAGCGTCGCCGCGGTCGTGGGCGCCCGCGCCGGCAACGGTGAGGGGACGGCCGGCGTCGCCCCCGACGTCCAGATCATGCCGCTGGTCATCGGCACGGGGGACGGTGTCGACGCCTTCCTCGGCGCCGAGGCGATCCGGTACGCCGCGGACCACGGCGCGGCCGCGGTCAACGCCTCGTGGGGTGGCCAGTTCACCGGTTCGGCGCTGACCGCGGTGCGAGACGCCATCGACTACGCCGAGTCCAAGGGCGTCGTCGTGGTGGCGGCGTCGGGCAACGACGCCGGCAACCGCGACACCGCGCCGCTGTACCCGGCCAGTTACACCAACAGCAACCTCATCACCGTGGGGTCGCACACCGCCTCGGACACCGTCACCCCCTCGTCGGCCTACGGCGCCACGTCGGTGGACCTGTTCGCCCCCGGCAACCTCGTCTTCACCGCGTGGAACGACGGCGGCTACCGGCTGGTGGGCGGGACGTCCATCGCCGCTCCGCACGTCGCTGCGGCGGTCGCGCTCTACCGCGCCCGGATGCCCGATGCCACCGCCGACGAGATCAAGGCGGCCCTCCTCGACGACGTCGAGCCGGTGCCCGCCTACGCCGGGAAGTCGGTGACCGGCGGTCGCCTGTCCCTCACGGGGCTGGCCGAGGCCCCGTCGGACCGGGTCGACTACCGGTTCACCTCCATGACCGCCCCGGCCGGCGTGGTGACCCCGCGGGTCGCCGCCACCGGCAGCGCGGGCAGCGGCGACTACGCGGTCACCCTCGGCCTGGGCATGGAGTACCAGGGGGAGGTCTGGGCCGTCGCGGACGCCGAGCTCACCGTGGGCGGCACCACCGTGACCACCGACGACAGCGGGACGGCCCGCTTCGCACTGGGCACCGCCGCCGGCCCGGGCGCCCTGGCCCTCTCCCCCTCGGTGGAGCTGGGTGACGGCCGCTACGTGCTCACGGTGCAGCTGGAGAAGGACGGCGCTCCGCTCGGGGCCTCCGTCGCCGCCCCGCTGCTGGTGGGTTCGGCAGTGACCACGCCGCCCAGCACCCCCGGCACCCCCGACACCGGCGGCAGCGGGCCCGGCAGTGGCGGCACCCCGCCCGGTGGTGGCGGCAGCACCCCCGGCACCCCGGGCACGCCCGGCTCCCCGAGCACGCCCGGCACGGGGGGCACCTCGCCCGGCACCGGCGACACCCCGCCCGGTGGCGACCCCGGCGACCCCGACACCCCGCCCGGTGGCGGCGGCAGCACCCCCGGCACGCCCCGCACCCCCAACAGCCCGAGCACGCCCGGCACGGGGGGCACCTCGCCCGGCACCGGCGACACCCCGCCCGGTGGCGGCCCCGGCGACCCCGGCACCCCGGGCACGCCCGGCACAGGGGGCACCACGCCCGGCACCGGCGGCACCACGCCCGGCACCGGGAACGGTGGTGGCGACGACGGAGGCGAGGTCACGTTCCCGGAGGTGGGTCCGTTCGGGATCACCTCACTCAGCCCGGCGCGGGTCGGCACGGCCGGCGGGGAGACGGTCACCATCCGCGGCACCGCGCTCCCGGACGGCGCCCGGGTGCGCGTCGGGGACTCCGCGACCGCGGTGGTCCTCCGCGTCTCGGCCGACCAGCTGCAGTTCCGGGCCCCGGCCCGGGCGGCCGGGAGCTACGACGTGCACGTCTTCGCCCCCGACGGCCGGCAGTCGGTCCTCGGGTCGGCGCTGACCTACGTCGCCGCCGGCACCGGGGACACGGTCCCGGGGGGCAGCACGCCCGACGGCCCCGGCACCGAGCCCGGTGGCACGCCCCCCGGCGGGAGCACCCCCGGTGGCAGCACGCCCGGCGGCACCACCCCGGGCGGGTCGGGCACCGGCGGCACCGTGCGGCCGGACGTCGTCACCGGACCCGCAGGTCAGCGGCTGGTGCGCAACGCCCGCTTCGACGGGCTCCGCGGGATCTGGTCGACCGACTGCTCGGTGTCCTGCACCGGCGTGGTGATCTGATCCCGCCGACCCCTCCCGCGCCCCGCCCCGGACACCCGTCCGGGGCGCGGGCGCGCCCCGGCCCACCGGCGGGGAGCGCACGTCCCGCGCCGACGAGCACGTCGTCTCCGGGACCGACCTGCGCGGGATCGCCGCCGCCGTCGACGGCTCGGCCTCCACGGGCGCCGGCGCCGGGGACACCACGGGGCTGTCGCAGACGGCCGAGCGGCTGCGCTCGGAGGCGACCGGGTTCCTCGCCGAGAAGCGCCGCTGACGGAGGGGTACCGTTCCTGCCGGTCGTCCTGCTGACCGGGCGACCGGCGCACGAGCCACCGCGTCGGCGCAACCGTAGAAGACCGGAGTCGGAGGTGTGCGTGCACGCCGGCGCCGGCACGGACCTCCCCACGGGCCCCGGGGACGCGGAGCTGTTCCGCGACGGCGGCGAGAACGGCCGGCTCATGGCCGTGATGGACTGGTCGAGCACCCCGCTGGGCCCGGTCTCCGGCTGGCCGGCGAGCCTGCGGCACGTGGTGCGCACGGTGCTGGCCTCGCGCTTCCCGATGATCCTCACCTGGGGCCGGGAGTACACCCAGATCTACAACGACGCCTACGCCGAGCTCATCGGCGCCAAGCACCCCGGCGCGATCGGGAACGACCTCCGGGTCACCCTCGCCGAGGGGTGGCCCGCGCTGCAGGGTCCCGTCGAGCACGCGATGACCACGCGCGAGCCGTCGTGGATCCCGCAACTGCTCCTCCTCCTCGAGCGGGCCGGCTACCGCGAGGAGACCTACTTCACCGTCTCCCACGCGCCGGCCTACGGCGACGACGGCGAGGTCGCCGGCATGCACGCGGTGTGCACCGAGGTCACCCGCCAGGTCCTGGCCGAGCGGCGGCAGCGCCTGCTGCACGACGTCGCCGGCTCCGGGGGGCTGGGCGACGAGCTGGCCACGGTGGCGGAGATGACCGCCACGCTGGCCGGTGCCCCCCTCGACGTCCCGTTCGCCGCGGTCTACCTCGCCGGGCCCGACGGCGGGGGCCTGCGGCGGGCGGCCGCCGTGGGGTGCGACCCCGCCCTGTTCCCCGAGGCGGCCGCCTCCGCCGCGGAGCTGCTCCCTGCCGAGGTGGAGCGGCTGGGCGTCACCGGCGGGCCCTGGGGCGACCCGGTCACCAGCGCCGTCGTGCTGCCCCTGGCCGGCGCCCCGGGTGGCGACGAGGTGGGCGCGCTCGTGGTGGGCGTCAGCCCGAACCGGGCCCTGGACGAGGAGTACCGCTCGTTCCACGAGCTGCTCGCCGGCCAGTTCGCCGGCGCGGTCCTCAACGCCCGCGCCTACGCCGCCGAGCGCTCGCGCGCCGAGGCGCTGGCCGAGCTCGACCAGGCCAAGACGACGTTCTTCGCCAACGTCAGCCACGAGCTGCGCACGCCGTTGACGCTCCTGCTCGCCCCCATCGGCGACGTCCTGGCCGGCCCCGACCTGCCGCCGTCCGCACGCGACCAGCTCACCCTCGCGCTGCGCAACGGCCAGCGGCTGCAGGGCCTGGTCAACGACCTGCTGGAGTTCGTCAGCATCGAGGCCGGCCGCACCTCCGCCGTCCGGGTGGAGACCGACCTCGCCGCCCTCACCACGGAGCTGGCCGGCGTGCTGCGCGCAGCGTCCGAGCGGGCGGGGCTGCGGCTGACGGTGGACTGCCCACCGCTGGGGCGTCCGGCGTTCGTGGACCCCCGGATGTGGGAGAAGGTCGTCCTCAACCTCCTCGCCAACGCCCTG
Source organism: Geodermatophilus sp. SYSU D00742 (assembly GCF_054049935.1). Taxonomy (NCBI): domain Bacteria; kingdom Bacillati; phylum Actinomycetota; class Actinomycetes; order Geodermatophilales; family Geodermatophilaceae; genus Geodermatophilus; species Geodermatophilus sp. SYSU D00742. Next base: position 8,777 of record NZ_JBJGYJ010000032.1, on the reverse strand, counting down.
AAGTACACCTTCGTCGGCAGCATCGACGTCCGCCTGCGGGCCGACGGCGACACGATCACGCTGCGGGTGTCCGACACCGGCGTGGGCATCCCGGCCGAGGAGCTGCCGCACCTGTTCGAGCGGTTCCACCGGGTCGCCGGCTCCCCCGCCCGCAGCCGGGAGGGCACCGGGCTGGGGCTGGCGTTGGTCCGCGAGCTGGCGGGGCTCCACGGCGGCACGGTCACGGTGGCCAGCGAGCCCGGGGTCGGCAGCACCTTCACCGTCACCGTGCCCTTCGGCGCCCCGGACGCCGTCGCCGACGGGCCGGCCGCGCCGTCGGAGGCCACCCGTCGTGCCGCCCTCACCCCGTGGGACGACGACCTCGCCCGGACCGCCCCCGAGCCGGTCACCGCGCCCGGCGGCAGCGTGCTGGTCGTGGACGACAACGCCGACATGCGGGCCTACCTCACCCGGCTGCTGGCCCCGCACTGGACGGTCCGGACGGCGACCAACGGGCGGGAGGCCCTGGACAGCGTCGCCGCGGCCCGGCCCGACGTCGTGCTGACCGACGTGATGATGCCGGCGCTGGACGGGTTCGGGCTGCTCCGGGCGTTGCGCGCCGATCCCCTGACCCGGACGGTGCCGGTGGTCATGCTCACCGCGCGCGCCGGTCAGGAGGCCGCCGTCGAGGGCTTCGACGCCGGGGTCGACGACTACCTGCCCAAGCCGTTCGAGTCCGCGGAGCTCGTCGCGCGGCTCCGGGCCGTGCTCCACCGCGGCGCGCGGACCGGCAGCGACGCCCAGCCGCCGCCTCCCTCCGGTGGGACTGCGGGCCCGACCGCGTGTCCCGCGCCCGCCGGGCCGCCGGCGCCCCGCCTGCCGATGACCTCCGCTGTGCCGACCCGCGCCACCGCGGCCCCCTCCGGCACGGTCACCGGCCACTGGCGGTTCCCCGCGACGAGCTCGTCGGTCCCCGCGCTGCGCCGCCGGCTGCGGGCGCTGTTCGTCGAGGCCCGCCACGACGAGGAACGGGCCTACGACCTCGTGCTGGCCACCTGCGAGGCGGCGACCAACGCCGTCGAGCACGCGCAGGACCCGACCGAGCCGTTCATCGACGTCGCGGCCGAGGTGGTCGACGGGCGGGTGGAGATCGCCGTCCGGGACCACGGCCGGTGGCGTGAGCGGGTGCCGAGCATGGACCGCGGCCGCGGCTCGGTGCTCATGAGCGCGGTCGGCGAGGTCACCGCCACCCCCAGTCCGGCCGGGACGACGGTGGTCATCCGCTCGTCCTGAGATGAGAGCCGTCTCATCCGGTTCTCACGGTCCTCCCATCCGGACGCGGCACCGTCGTCGTCGTGCCCCCTCCGCCCACAGCTCCCCGCGGTGCCCCCGCACGGCGACTCCTACGAGGACACCTGCTGTCCGACGACGGTCGGGTCGTCGGCCTGCTCGCCGACGGCACCGCGGGGCGGGGGCGCTGCACCGGCGACACGGCGGCGCCGACGGCCCGATGGCGGACGGCGGCGGGAACACCCTCGTCGGGGGACCCCGCTCCCCTCGTGCGGCGCCCTCCGGGTAAGCTCTGGGGCGTCCCGCGGGTGTAGTTCAATGGCAGAACATCAGCTTCCCAAGCTGACAGTGCGAGTTCGATTCTCGTCACCCGCTCTCATCGCCCCGCGCGGGGCCGCTCCGGCGGGCCGACGTCCGTGTCCGGCCCGGAGGCCCTCATCCCCTTCCCTGCGCTCGTCGCCCGCCTGCGCGCGGCCGGCTGCGTGTTCGCCGAGGACGAGGCGACCGCCCTGCTGTCCGCGACGCCCGACCCGGTCGCGCTCGAGGCGCTCGTCGCGCGGCGGGTGGCCGGGGAGCCGCTGGAGACGGTGCTCGGCTGGGCGGAGTTCTGCGGACTGCGCGTCGCCGTCGAGCCCGGCGTGTTCGTGCCGCGCCGCCGGACCGGGCTGCTCGTCGACGAGGCGGTCGCCCTGCTCCGCGAGATCCCCCGGCCGGTCGTGGTGGACCTCTGCTGCGGCACCGGCGCCGTGGGTGCGGCCGTCGCCGCCGCGGTGGGGCCGGTCGAGCTGCACGCCGCCGACGTCGACCCGGCCGCGGTCCGCTGCGCCACGCGCAACCTCGCGACCGCCGGCGGCCGGGTGCACCCGGGTGATCTCTACGACGCCCTCCCCGCCGACCTCCGGGGCCGGGTGGACCTGCTCGCGGCCAACGCCCCCTACGTGCCGACCGGGGCGATCGCGCTGATGCCCCCGGAGGCCCGCGACCACGAGCCCCGCACCGCCCTGGACGGCGGCCCCGACGGGGTGGACCTGCAGCGCCGGGTGGCCGCGGGCGCGCGTCGCTGGCTGGTCCCCGGCGGCGCGCTGCTGATCGAGACCAGCCGGGGGCAGGCACCGCTGACCGCGGCCGCCGTCACGGCCAACGGCCTGGCGGCTTCGGTCGTGCACGACGGGGACCGGGACGCCACCGTCGTCGTCGGCACCGCGCCCCACGCGGGGCTGGCGTAGTCGTTGCATCACTCTGCGCAGTGGCGCGCATGTCCTCGAACCGGAACGGGTCCGTCACTCCCCGACCTGGGCGGACACGGGCCCTTGGGCCCTGCCGCGGGGCGGGACGGGACGGACACGATGCCCCGCATGACCGACGCGCACCGGCTCAGCAGCGGGCCGGACGAGCAGGACACGGGCGGGGTCGCCCGGCGGTCGGACGACGACGTGCGCGTACTGGGGGACGACGACATGCCGGGTGGCGCCCTGCCGGAGGAGACCGACGACGCGAGGCCGGCGGTCGAGCCCACGCGGCTGACGCCGTTGCTGCCGCGACGGCAGCACCCCTGGCTCGTGGTCGACGTCGACGGCTCCGCGGCCGGCTACGGGGCCCTGGTCTGGGCCCTGCGTGAGGCCGCCCGGCGGGAGGCCACCGTGGTGGCGGTGAGCGTCCTCGACGAGACCGACTCCGACCCCCTGGCCGGGCTGGGACGGCGCGACTCGGCCGCGGCCCTCGAACGCCTGGAGGCCCTCGTGCTGCGCGCCATCGCCGAGACCGGGGTGGCGGGGCGCACCCGCACCGCGGTGCTCGAGCGGCCGGTGTTCGAGGCGCTCACCGGCGCGGCCCGCGGCGCCGACCTCGTCGTCGTCGGCGCGCACGGCAAGACGCTGCTGCGCCCGGCGGTGCCCCGTCCGCACCCGCGGCGCCTGGCCCGCGGGGCGTGAGCGGAGATCTCCGCCGCACTCCAGCCAGCCCTCCCCAGACCCTCGACGGCCGGGCCGTGACCCCGCCCGGCGCCGAGGGTCCCGAGGTGCCGGCCCCCGTGCCGGTGCTCGCCGCCGGCGTGCGGGCGGCCGCACACAGCGACCACCTCGAGGCCGCGCTGCAGGGCGTCGTCAGCGCGGCGGTCCAGCACGTGGGCGCGACCTTCGGCGCCGTGGGCGTGCTCGACCGGCAGGGCACCGGCATCGAGCGGTTCGTGGTCGTCGGCATGGACGCCGAGGTGCGCGAGCGCATCGGGCGGCTGCCGACCGGTGAGGGCGTCCTGGGGCTGATGACCGGGGCCTCCGGCGCGCTGCGGCTCGACGACCTGACGACGCACCCGGCGTCGGTCGGCTTCCCGCCCGGGCACCCCCCGATGCACAGCTTCATGGGGGTGCCGATCCGGGTGGCCGGCCGGGCGTTCGGGATCCTGTACCTGACGGAGAAGCGCCCCGAGGGGCCGTTCACCGACGCCGACGAGAGAGTGGCGCAGGCGCTCGTCGCGACGGCGGCGCTGGCCGTCGAGAACGCCCTCCGGGTGGAGCGCGCCGAGCACCGGCGAGCCTGGGCACAGGCCGGCAGCGGCATCGCCACCGCCCTGCTCTCCGGCGCCGACCCCGACACCGTGCTCCGCGCCATCGCCGAGCGGGTCGCCGCGCTGGCCGCGGCCGACGTCGCCGGGGTGCTGGTCCCCAGTGCGGACGACGACGAGGTCCTCACCGTCGTCTCCGCCGTCGGCCTCGACAGCGAGGACTTCGAGGGGGTCCAGCTGCCCCTGACCGACACCCAGCTGGGCGCCGCACACCGCTCCGGCGTCCCCCGCTTGATCGACGACGTGAGCGTGGCCGCCGTCGGGGGCCGGCGGGCGCCCGTGCTCGGGGAGGTCGCCGCCGGCTTCGGCCCGACCCTGTTCATCCCGCTCGGCGGCCGCCCGCCCCTGGGCACCGTGGTCGCGATACGGCGCAGGGGAGCCCCGCCTTTCGACCCCGACGCCCTGGAGCACGCCTCGGCGTTCGCCGCCCAGGCCGCCGTCGCGCTGCAGCTGGCCCGCAGCCAGCAGCGGGAGCGACGGCTGCAGGTGGAGGCCGACCGCGACCGGATCGCCCGGGACCTGCACGACCACGTCGTCCAGCGGATCTTCGCCACCGGTCTGGCCCTGGACCGGATCAGCCGCTCGCTGCAGGCCGACCACCCGGAGGCAGCGGCCCAGCTCGCCGAGCGGGTCGACGAGCTGGACGGGACCATCGCCCGCATCCGGTCGGCGATCTTCGAGCTGCACCAGCCGGAGGACGACTCACCGGACGCCGTCCGCACCCGCATCGCCGACGTCGTCCGGTCGATCACCGGCGGGCACGGGCTGCGCCCGGACGTCCGCCTGCGCGGTCTCGACGAGCTGCCCGGCAGCCTCGTGCCCGACGTCGTCGCCGTCGTCCGGGAGCTGGTCACCAACGTCGTCCGGCACGCCCGCGCCCGCCGGGTGACCGTGCTGGTCAGCGCGGGGGAGGACGTGCGCGTCGTGGTGACCGACGACGGCGTCGGGCTGCCCGCGGTGACGGTCCGCAGCGGGCTGACCAACCTCGCCGACCGCGCCGAGCGGCACGGCGGCCGGCTGGTCACGTCGGCCGGCCCGGCGGGGACGGAGATCCGCTGGACCGTGCCGCTGCCGGTGCGGAGCTGACCCGCGGGAGGCGCTGCTCAGCCGATCGGCCCGGGGCGGTCGCGCAGCTCGGTGGCGAGGATCGCGGCCTGCGTGCGGCGCTCCAGGCCCAGCTTGGCCAGCAGGTGACTGGTGTAGTTCTTCACCGTCTTCTCGGCCAGGCCCATCCGCTCCCCGATCTGCCGGTTGGTCAGGCCCTCGCCGATCAGTCGCAGCACGGTGCGCTCCTGCTCGGTGAGCACGGCCAGCCGGCGGTCGCGCTCCACCGGGCGGCTGCGGGCGACCACCGCGGCCCCGGCGTCCTGGTCGAACAGCGTCCCGCCGGCGGCGACGGTCCGGACCGCGGACACCAGCGCCGAGCCGCGCACCTGCTTGAGCAGGTAGCCGGCCGCGCCGGCGGCCACCGCGGCGGCGACCGCGTCGTCGTCGGAGTAGCTGGTCAGGACCAGGCACCGCTGGTCGGGGACGCGCTCGCGCAGCAGGCGGCAGACCTCGGCGCCGTCGCCGTCAGGGAGCCGCATGTCGACCACGGTGACGTCCGGCCGGACCGCCGGCACCCGGGCCAGGGCCTCCGCGACCGACCCGGCCTCACCCACCACGCGGATCTCCGGGTCCTCCTCGAGCAGCTCGGCCACCCCCCGCCGCACGACCTCGTGGTCGTCGACGAGGAACACCCGCACCTCGGCGCCTTCCCCCTCCACCCGACAGCCCCCTCCTGGAGTGATCCAGTTCACAGAGCCTAGTGGGTTCCGTTGTTCCTCCGCCGCATGCGCACACGGTCAGGCGGGCAGCAGCAGCGCGGCGTAGAGGGTCAGGCCCGGGCCGAACGCCATGGCCACCACCGGGCCGACGACGTCGCCCAGCTCCTCCAGCACGAGCAGCACCGTGGCCGACGAGCAGTTGCCGTGCTCGGCCAGCACCCGCCGGGAGGCCGCGAGCTGGACCTCGTCCAGGCCCAGCTCGTCGCGGACCACGTCGAGGATGCGCGGGCCGCCCGGGTGCACCGCCCATCCCGCGACGTCCTCCGCCCGCAGCCCGGCGCCGGTGAGCAACTCGTCGACGACGTCGCCGACGTGCCGGGCCAGGACGTCGGGCACCCGCGGCGACAGGCCCATGCGGAACCCGAGGTCGGTGACGTCCCAGGTCATGTGGTCGGCGGTGGAGGCGTCGGTCCGCGCCACGATGCCGGCCAGGCGGCGTCCGCGCCGGGCGCCGGGCTGGACCACGACCGCCGCCGCGGCATCGGAGAACAGGGCGTGCGCCACCACCTGCTCCAGATCGGCCTGCGCCGGCTGCACGTGCAGACTGGTCAGCTCGCAGCACAGCAGCACCGCCGGCCGGGACCGGGCCGTCACGAAGTCCGCGACGGCGGCCAGCCCGGGGATGGCGGCGTAGCAGCCCATGTGCCCGACCAGCAGCCGCTGCAGGCCCGGCGGCATGCCGAGGTCACCGGCCAGCCGGATGTCCAGGCCGGGTGTGGCGTACCCGGTGCAGGTGGCGACCGCGAACAGGCCGACGTCGCCCGGGGGCAGACCGGCGGCGTCCAGGGCGCCGGCCACCGCCTGCTTGCCGAGCGGGAGCGCCTCCTGCACGTAGCGCAGCATCCGGGCGCCGGTGCTCCAGCCGCTGAGGTCCTCGTCCAGCGGGTTGGCCACCGCGTGCCGGCGGCGCACCCCCGAGGAGCGGAAGATCCGCCGGGCCGCGCGCAGTCCGGCGTAGTGGTCGGCGAAGAAGCCGTCCCAGACGGCGTCCTGGTCGATCGTGGTGGGGAGGGCGGCCCCGGCGCCGGTGACCACGGCGGCACTCACCGGGCCACCTCGGCGACACCGTCGCGGGAGCCGTCCGCAGGGGCCCGCAGCGACTCACTCGCGGCTGCCGTTCCACGGGCGCACGGGCTCGGCGTCATGCGGGAACGGTACGGCTGAGCAGGGCGTCCCGCCGCATCAGCGCTTGCGCCCGTACCCGGCGAAGACCACCGCGGTGGAGCGGACGGGCTTCATCCGGACCGACGAGCGGCGGCCCAGCCGCCAGGCGACCGCCTCCCGCATCGAGGGGCGCAGTCCCACCAGCCGCAGGTCGAGCCCCAGGCGGTCGGCGGCCGACAGCAGCCGGCGGCGGTCCACGAACAGGGCCGGGTCGTGCAGTCCCGGCGGCGGGCCCCCGGGGAGCCGTTCGGCGACGGTCACCATGAGGAACCGTCCCAGGCGGGTCGCCGCGAGGGCGTCGATCACCAGGGTGCCCCCCGGCCGCAGCAGCCGGGCGCACTCGGCCAGCACCGCGACGTCGTCCTCGACGTGCTCGAGGATCTCGCCGGCGACGACGACGTCGGCACACCCGTCGGGCAGCGGGACGGCGTACACGGAGGCCTGCACCGCCAGGACACCGTGCTCACGCGCCAGCTCCAGCCCGCGCCGTCCCACGTCGACGCCCACGTGGACGTAGCCCAGCCGGGCGGCGTGCGGAGCCATGAGACCACCCCCGCAAGCGAGGTCGACCAGCACCGCACCGGGCGTCGGGGCCGGCGGGATGTGCTCGGCGCGCGAGGCGGCCAGCCAGTGCAGCGCGGCGAACCCGCCCGAGGCCTTCCACCACTCGTCGGCGAGCTCGTCGTACTGGCGGGGGTCGTTGCGGGGCAGGGCGCTCATGCGGGCATCTCACCGGCCCTTGAGCGGATCGTGTCCCCAGTTCATGAGCGAGTACCGCCACCGGGAGGTCTCGACGTCCTCCTGTGACGGCTCCTGCGCCAGGTGCCGTCGCACGTAGCCGTGCACCTTCCGCATGTGGGCGAGGTCGTCGTCGGTCAGGTCGGCCGCCTCGGTCCGCAGCAGCTCGACGATCCGGCGCCCGGAGGCGTGGCCGGTGGACTCGCCGCCGCCGTCCTTCTGCCCGACCGCCTGCGACTCGTCGGTGCCCAGCCACCGCTCGAGCTCCGCGGGCGTCATGTTCACCGCCTCGCCGAACTCGCGCCGGACGGTGTCGCGGTCCTCGGTCATGGGCCTGCCTCCGGGTGTCGGGTGCGTCCCCGCGCGGTACCGCAGCGGCGTGGCGGGGAAACGGGCGGACCGGACGCGGGAACGGGCGGACGTCCACGGGACCGCGCAACTCCGCGGCCAGACACCGGAGCAGGTGCTCGACCGCAACCTCGCCGAGCTGCTCCAGGAGCTGCGGGTGGCCATCACCGGGGTCCAGGTGCTGTTCGCGTTCCTGCTGACGCTGCCGTTCACGGTCCGCTTCGACGAGCAGGACCGGTTCGGCACGACGGTCTACACGGTCACCCTGCTCAGCACCGCGACGGCGATCCTGGTGCTGATCGCCCCGGTGTCGTTCCACCGCACGCTCTTCCGCCGGCGACGCAAGGCCGAGCTGGTGGCCTTCGCCGACCGGGCGCTGCTCGTCGGGCTGGGGCTGCTCCTGCTCGGCATCGCGAGCGCCGTGCTGCTCGTGCTGGACGTGGTGCTGGGCCGGTGGGCGGCCGCCGTCGGGTGCGCGCTCGTCGTCGGTGTCGGCGCGGTGTCCTGGTACGTGCTGCCGCTGCGCCACCGCCGGGCACCGGCCGAGGAAGCGGGGTCTGGTACGGCCGACCCCCCGTCGTCCCCGGAGGTGCGCCCGTGTCGGTGACCGTCGTCGGCAGCCTCAACGAGGACGTGCTGGTGCGCGTCGCACGCCTGCCGGGGCGCGGGGAGACCGTCATCGGTTCCGGCACCGCGCTGGCGCCCGGGGGCAAGGGGGCCAACCAGGCGGCCGCCGCGGGGCGGCTGGGCACGGGGGTGGTCATGGTCGGCCGGGGGGGGGGGGCCCCGGCCGGGGGGCGGGCGCTGGCGGCGCGGCACCGGGGCGGCGGCGACGAAGGCCCCCGGCTCCGCACAACACCCCCCCCCACCCC
>NZ_JBJGYJ010000031.1:0-60064 GCF_054049935.1 Geodermatophilus sp. SYSU D00742 | reverse complement strand
GAGCACCGCCGCCCCCCCCGCCCCGCCCCCCCCCCCCCCCCCCCCCCCCGGGCCCCCCCCCCCCCCCCCCCCCCCCCCCCCCCCGCCCCCCCCCCCCCCCCCCCCCCCCCCCCCCCCCCCCCGGGCCCCGGGACGCCGGGGCCCGCACTCACGACCAGACAGGGACGGCTGTGCAGCAGCTCCTCAACGGCATCTTCATCGGTTCGATCTACGCGCTGTTCGCCATCGGGTTCACCCTGGTCTTCGGCATCCTCGACCGGCTGAACCTGGCCCATCCCGCGGTGTTCGCGGCCTCGGCCTTCGTCGGCATCGAGCTGGTCGAGCGGGGCGGGCTGTCCCTGTGGGCGGCGCTGCCGATCGTGTTCGTCTTCGGCGCGGTGCTCGGGCTGCTCATCGAGCGCCTGGCCTTTCGCCCGCTCAAGGGCCGGGCCGACGCCCACTTCGCCGGGCTGATCTCCTCCATCGCCCTGGCCGGGATGCTCATCGCCCTGCTGCAGTGGCGGTACGGCCCCGACACCCGCCGGTTCCCGGCCGGGTCGTTCCCCGGGACACGGTTCGAGGTCGCCGGCGCCCAGGTGACCCTGGTGCAGGTGGTCATCCTGGCCGTCTCGCTGGCCCTGATGGTCGGACTGACCTACATGGTCACGAGGAGCCGGCTGGGTCGCGGCATGCGCGCCGTCGCGGAGAACCCGACGGCGGCCCGCGTGCTCGGCGTCAACGTGGACCGGATCACCGCGGTCACGTTCGCGATCTCCTCGGCGCTGGGGGCGGTCGCCGGGGTCCTGTTCGCCATCAACGTCAACACCGCCCAGCTCGGCATGGGCTCGGCCATCGAGCTCAAGGGGCTGGCGGTCATCATCGTCGGCGGCATGGGGTCGCTGCCGGGTGCCCTCATCGGGGGGCTGGTGCTGGGGCTGGCCGAGGTGTTCGCCGTCCAGTACATCGGGTCGTCCTGGCGTGACGTGATCGCCTTCGGCCTGCTGTTCCTGATCCTGCTGCTGCGACCGCAGGGCCTGCTCGGCGCCCGCAGGGTCCGGGAGGTCTGATGCTCGCCCAGTACGCGACCACGCTGACCTTCATCGCCCTCGGGGCGATCTTCGCCTACTCGTTCTACGCCGTCCTCATCGCGGGGCAGCTGAGCCTCGGCCAGGCCGGGTTCGCCTCCGTGGCGGCGTTCTCGGCCGCCACCCTCGCCCCCAGCGGGGACGACGTCGGCGACGTGCCGGCGCTGCTGGTCGCCGTCGTCATCGGCATGGCGGTCGGCGCCCTCGCCGCCGTCGTGCTGGGTCTGCCGACAATGCACCTGCGAGGCGTCTTCCTGGCCATCGCCACGCTCGGGTTCGCCGAGGCGGTGCGCGTCGTGCTGCTCAACTCGGAGTGGACCGGCGGTGCGCAGGGGCTCGGGGTGCCCCGGATCCTCACCGTCGGCATGGCGTGGACCGCCCTCGCCGTCGTCGCCTACTGGTTCTGGCGCATGGGCTCCTCCCGGTACGGGCGGGCGCTGGAGGCCATCCGCGAGGACGAGCTGGCCGCCCGCTCCATGGGGATCGACGTGGGCCGGCACCGGCTCGCCGCGTTCACCACCGCCGGTGCGGTGGCCGGCCTGTACGGCGTCCTGTTCGCCTACTACGTGCGGCTCATCGCGCCCAGCGACTTCGACTTCTCCGCGGCCGTGGAGGGCTTGGTCACCGCCGTGGTGGGTGGCTCCACGATGTTCCTCGGCCCGCTGCTCGGCAGCGGGTTCCAGACGATGGTCCCCGAGATCCAGCGCGCCGTCGGGGTCGAGGCCGGCTGGATCCGCCCCTTCCTGGCCAGCCTCCTGCTGCTGGTGGTGATCCTCTTCCTGCCGGGCGGACTGGCCAGCCTGATCCCGCGGCGCACGCGCATGCCGTCGTCGGTCGGCAGCGAGGCCGCCGGCACGGCGTCGCACCTCACCGTCCGCCGGCACCCGGCCGCGGGGGAGACGGTGGTCACCCTCTCCGGCCTGGGCAAGGAGTACGGCGGGGTGCACGCCGTCCGGGACGTCGACCTGGACATCGGCAGCGGCGAGGTCGTGGGGCTGATCGGCCCCAACGGCGCGGGCAAGACCACCCTGGTCAACATGATCAGCGGGCTGGTGCCGCCGAGCTCGGGCTCGGCCACGGTGCTGGGCGTCCGGGTCGGGCGCACCCCGGTGCACGAGGTGGCCGCGGCCGGGGTGAGCCGGACGTTCCAGCACTCCAAGCTGTTCAACCGGCTCTCGGCGCTGGAGAACGTGCTGGTGGGCGCACACCTGGTCAGCCGCCCCACCTTCCTGCGCCGCCTGCTGTGGCTGCCCTCGGCCCGCCGGGACGAGCGGGCGTCCCTGGAGCACGCGGCCCGCTGCCTGCAGCGGGTGGGCCTCGGCGAGCTGGCCGGCAACCGGGCGTCGTCCCTCTCCTACGGCGACCAGCGCCGGCTGGAGATCGCCCGTGCGCTGGCCTCGGACCCCTCCCTCCTGATCCTCGACGAGCCGGCCGCCGGCATGAACCACGTCGAGGCGGCGGGGCTGTCCGAACTGATCCGCTCCCTGGCCCGCGGCGGGCTGACGATCCTCTTCATCGAGCACAACGTCGGGATGGTCCTGGAGACCTGCACCCGGGTGGTCGTCCTGGACTTCGGTGAGGTCATCGCCAGCGGCTCACCGGAGGAGATCGCCGCGAACCCCGCCGTCATCGAGGCCTACCTCGGCACGGCGGAGGAGGGGCCGGTCACCGGTTCCCTCGCCGAGGGCACCCTCGCCGACCCCACCGGTGGCGACGCCGACGCGACGCCTCGCACCGTCACCAACGTCGACCCGAGCGCGGCCGGCACGCTGGAACCGCCGGACACCACCCCGAGGAACGCGACATGAGCGACCCGATCCTCCGCGTCGAGGACCTGCGCGTCAGCTACGGCCGGGTCGAGGCCGTCCGCGGGGTCTCGTTCCGGGCCGACGAGGGGCAGCTGGTCACGCTGGTCGGGGCCAACGGCGCCGGGAAGTCCTCCGTCATCAACGCCGTCTCCGGGATGCTGCGGCCGGCGGGCGGGCGGATCACGTTCGAGGGGCGCGACGTCACCCGGACCCCGGCCCACCAGCTCGTGCGGCGCGGGCTGGTGCAGGTGCCGGAGGGCCGGCAGATCCTGGCCACGCTCACCATCGAGGAGAACCTGCAGATGGGGGCATGGCACACCGGACGGGCCGCCCAGGGCCCGATCGACGCCATGTACGACCGCTTCCCGGTGCTGGCCAGACGCCGCGATCTGCCCGCCGGCGCACTCTCCGGCGGGGAGCAGCAGATGCTCGCCATCGCCCGCGCCCTGGTGGCCGCGCCGACGGTGATGCTGATGGACGAGCCGTCCATGGGGCTGGCGCCGAAGATCGTCGACGAGGTGTTCCGCGTGATCGAGGAGATCCGGGCGTCCGGCACCACGGTGGTGCTGGTCGAGCAGAACGCCCGCCGGGCGCTGCGCGCCGCCGACCACGGCTACGTGCTGCAGAGCGGGGAGATCGTGCACTCCGGGCCGGCGGACCGGCTGCTGGCCGACGAGCGGATCGTGCAGGCCTACCTGGGGGTGGAGACCCGACCCGACCAGCGCTGAGGCCCTCTCCGTCCCGGGTCCCGCGCCGAGCCTGCGGGGGGTGGGGGGACGGGGTCGCGCCTGGGTTCCTGGCCCCGTCCCGGGTCCCGCGCCGAGCTCGCGAGGGGTGGGGCAGCGGGGTCACGCCTGGGTCCCTGGCCCCGTCCCGGGTCCCGCGCCGAGCCTGCGAGGGGTGGGGAGGACGGGGTCCTTCTAGGGTCTCCCCGTGACGGACTGCCTCTTCTGCCGCATGGTCGCCGGCGAGGTGCCGGCCACGGTCGTGCACGAGACCGACCGGACGCTCGCCTTCCGGGACATCAACCCGCAGGCGCCGACGCACGTGCTCGTGGTCCCCAAGGACCACCACCCGACCGTGGCGGCGCTCGCGGCGGCCGACCCCGACCTGCTGGCCGCCGTCGTCCGCGCTGCGCACGCGGTGGCGGTGCAGGAGGGGCTGGCCACCGAGTACGACGTCGAGCCCGGGTACCGGGTGGTCACCAACACCGGCCCGGCGGCCGGCCAGACGGTGCACCACGTGCACCTGCACGTCCTGGGTGGGCGGCACCTGAACTGGCCGCCCGGCTGACGGCTGCCCCCTCCATGCCGGGACGGCGGCCCGGCGGCCGACCGGCCGGTCACGAGGGGCTGGGATGGCCATTTCCGCCCCTCGGCGACAGGGTGGGGACGTGACCGAGCCCGTGCGCATCGAGCGGGACGGCGACGTCGCCGTCGTCGTCCTGGACCACCCGCCGCTGAACCTCTTCGACGGCCCCGTGTTCGACGCCCTGGAACGGGTGGTCGGCGAACTCGCCGGGCTCACCGACCCGGCGGGCGACGGCCGGGCCCGCGCGGTGCTGGTCGAGGCCCGCGGCAAGGTCGTCTCCGGTGGCGTCGACGTCACGTTCTTCCGCGACATCGCCGAGGGGCCGGACCCGACGGGGCAGGGTGCGCAGCTGTGGCGGCGGCTGCTGCGGGTGGCGCAGGCCGTCGAGGACCTCCCGGTGCCGACGGTCTTCGCGGCGCACGGGCTCACCCTCACCGCGGCCTTCGAGCTGGCCCTGGCCTGCGACGTCCTGCTGGCCGCGGAGCGCGCCTCCTTCGGGCTGGTCGAGATCGTCGTCGGGCTGACCCCGTCGATGGGCGGGCCGCAGCGGCTGGCCGAGCGGGCCGGCCCGGCCCGCGCCAGGGAACTGGTGTTCACCGGCGAGCGCTACCCCGCCGCGGTGCTCGAGCGCTGGAACGTGGTCAACCGCGTGCTGCCCGACGACGGCTTCGCCGAGGCCGCCCGCGAGTACGCCCGGCGGGTCGCCGCGGGGCCCACCGTCGCCCACGCGGCCACCAAGACCCTCGTCGCCACCGCCGTCCGGGAGGGCGCCCGGGCCGCCGACGACCGGGTGCCGGAGATCTCGGGGGAGCTGTTCGCGACCGAGGACCTGCGCGGCGCCGTGCGGTCCTTCCTCGCCGACGGCCCGGGGAGGGCGACCTACTCGGGCCGGTGACCTGCGCCTCGGACGGGGTTCGCGGAGTGCTGCGCGGGTAGACTCGAACGGTCCGCACCCCCCTCCGCAGGAAGGCAGGGTCGAGGGTTCTTGCCCGACTCCTCCCCGAACGTCCCGGTGCCGGGAGCCCCCACGTCGCGTGAGGCCTCGGCGCAGGCCGCAGCGGCGGACGGCCATCTCGGTACGCCCGCCCAGTCCGCCACCGGCCTCGCGGAAGCGGGGCTGGGTGGGGGTCCGTCCGTCGTGCGGACCACCATCACCGTTCCCGACTCCGTCCCCATGGTCGCCCTGCTCGGGTCGGCCGACGAGCTGCTCCGGCTCGTCGAGGACGAGGTCGACACCGACGTCCACGTGCGCGGCAACGAGATCGCCGTGACCGGGCAGCCGGCCGACAACGCCTTCGCCGTCGCCGTGTTCGACGAGCTCATCGCCCTGCTGGGCACCGGCCAGGCGCTGCGGCCGGACTCGGTGCGCCGGGTCATCGGCATGCTCCGCGCCGGGGGCGCCGAGCGGCCGGCCGACGTGCTCAGCCTGGACATCATCAGCCGCCGCGGGCGCACCATCCGGCCCAAGACGCTGAACCAGAAGCGGTACGTGGACGCGATCGACGCGCACACCGTCGTCTTCGGCATCGGCCCGGCCGGTACCGGCAAGACGTACCTGGCCATGGCCAAGGCGGTGCAGGCGCTGCAGACCAAGCAGGTCAACCGGATCATCCTCACCCGCCCCGCGGTGGAGGCCGGCGAGCGGCTGGGCTACCTGCCCGGCACGCTGTCGGAGAAGATCGACCCCTACCTGCGGCCGCTGTACGACGCGCTGCACGACATGGTCGACCCCGAGTCGATCCCGCGGCTGATGCAGTCGGGCACGATCGAGGTCGCCCCGCTGGCCTACATGCGCGGGCGCACCCTCAACGACGCGTTCGTCATCCTCGACGAGGCGCAGAACACCACCGCCGAGCAGATGAAGATGTTCCTCACCCGGCTCGGTTTCGGGTCCAAGATCGTCGTGACCGGCGACGTGACGCAGGTGGACCTCCCCGGCGGCGCGCAGAGCGGGCTGAAGATCGTCCGGGAGATCCTCGACGGCATCGAGGACGTCCACTTCGCCAACCTCACCAGCTCCGACGTCGTCCGCCACCGGCTGGTCGGCGACATCGTCGACGCCTACGAGCGCTGGGACGCCGCCCACCAGCAGAACCGGCCGGCCACGGCCTCGGGTCAGGCGCCGGTGCGCCCCTCACGGCCGCGCCGGCAGGGGAGCTGAGCGCCGTGCCCGTCGAGGTCGCCAACGAGTCCGAGATCGCCGTCGACGAGTCCTCCCTCGCCGCGATCTGCACCTACGTGCTCGCCGAGATGGGGGTCAACCCCATGGCCGAGCTGTCGGTGCTGTGCGTCGACCCGGACTACATGAGCACGCTGCACGAGCGCTGGATGGGGGAGAAGGGCCCGACCGACGTCCTCGCCTTCCCCATGGACGAGCTGGACACCGGCCGCCCCGACGAGCCCGACCCCGGCCCGGCGCTGCTCGGTGACGTGGTGCTCTGCCCGTCGGTCGCGATCCGCCAGGCCCGCGCCGCCGGCCACACGATGGACGACGAGCTGATCCTGCTCGCCACCCACGGCGTGCTCCACATCCTGGGCTACGACCACATGGAGCCCGAGGAGGAGAAGGAGATGTTCGGCCTGCAGACCTCGCTGCTCGAGGGCTGGCGCTCCGCCCCGCGGGCACCGATGACCGGCGAGGCCGTCGAGCGGGGGCCGGGCCCGCGATGACCTCCGGCGAGATCACCCTCCTGGTGATCGCCGTCTGCCTCATCCCGCTCGCCGGCGTCTTCGGCGCCATGGACGCCGCTCTCCAGCGGGTGTCCCGGGCCCGCGTGGAGGAGCTGCGGCGCGACGGGGTCAAGCGGGCCGGGGTGCTCGCCGACGTGGTGGCCGAGCGGGCGCGGCACGTCTCCCTGCTCCTGCTGCTGCGCATCGCCTGCGAGATGGTCGCCGCCGTCCTCGGCACGGTGGTGCTCTACCGGCTGTGGGGCGGCGGCTGGCAGACGGTGCTCACCGCGGCCGGCGCCATGACCGTCGTCAGCTACGTGCTCGTCGGCGTCGGCCCGCGCACGCTGGGGCGCCAGCACGCGTACGGCTTCGCCCTGCGCACCGCCGGCATCGTCCGGCTGCTCGGGCGGCTGCTGGGGCCGGTGGCGACGCTGCTGATCCTCGTCGGCAACATGATCACCCCCGGCCGCGGCTACCGCGACGGGCCGTTCTCCTCCGAGGTGGAGCTGCGCGAGCTGGTCGACATGGCCGAGGAGCGCGGCGTCGTCGAGTCCGGCGAGCGCAACATGATCCACTCGGTCTTCGAGCTGGGCGACACGATCGCCCGCGAGGTCATGGTGCCGCGCACCGACGTCGTCTGGATAGAGCGCACCAAGACCGTCCGGCAGGCGCTCGCGCTGGCCATGCGCAGCGGGTTCAGCCGGCTGCCGGTCATCGGCGAGAACGTCGACGACGTCGTGGGCGTGGTCTACCTCAAGGACCTCATCCGCCGGGCCCAGGGCATCCACGACCCGAAGAACGGCCCGCGCGTCGAGGAGCTGATGCGACCGCCGACGTTCGTGCCCGAGTCCAAGCCGGTCGACGAGCTCCTGCGGGACATGCAGGCCCAGCGGATCCACATCGCGATCGTCGTCGACGAGTACGGCGGCTTCGCGGGGCTGGTGACGATCGAGGACATCCTCGAGGAGATCGTCGGCGAGATCGCCGACGAGCACGACGCCTTCCAGCGCCCGCCGGTGGAGCACCTCGACGACGGCTCGGTGCGGATCACCGCGCGGCTGCCGGTCCGCGACCTCGCCGAGCTGTTCGACGTCGAGCTCCCCGAGGACGACGACGTCGAGACCGTCGGCGGGCTGCTCGCGCGGGAGCTGGGCCTGGTGCCGATCGAGGGTTCGGCGGCGGAGGTCTCCGGGCTGCGGCTGGTCGCCGAGAGCACCGGTGGCCGGCGCAACCGGATCGACACCATCCTCGTCTGCCCGGTGGCCGGGTCCGACGCCGAGGACACCGCGGAGGCGGGGGCCACCCGGACGGACGTGCCCGCGGCCGTGGAAAGCTGACCGGCCGTGCCCGAACTCCAGCCCGAGGACGCCAAGCTCGTCACCCTCGCCCGCTCCGCCCGCGGCCGCACCGGCGCCCCTGAAGGAGCGGCCGTGCGCGACACCGACGGCCGCACCTACGTGGCCGCCACGGTCGCGCTCCCGTCGCTGGAGCTGTCCGCGCTGCAGGCCGCCGTCGCCGCCGCCGTCTCCAGCGGGGTTGAGGGGCTGGAGGCGGCCGCGATCGTGTCGGGCGCCGACGCGGTCGAGGGCGCCGGGCTGGCCGCGGTGCACGACCTCACGCCGTCGGCACCGGTGTTCCTGGCCGGCCCCGACGGCGCGGTCCGCACCACCGCCTGAGGCCGCACGCGGGGTCCCCGGCCGCGGCTGCCCGCCGGCTGCGTCCGACGGCGACGGGTGCAGCCGCACCCGGTGCGACGGGACCGGCAGGGTCACCCGGTCCGGGTCAGCCCAGCGGCACGCCCAGGGCCTCGGCGAACCCCGCCGGGTCGCGCACCCACACGGTGAGCGCCCGCTCGCCGCCGCCGTCGGCCGCCAGGTGCCGGACGGCGACCCGCGTCCGCCCGGGCCACCACCCGCCCCGCGAGCGCGCCTGCGGCCAGCCTTCGGCCGCGGTGCCGCGGCGCACCTCGCGCACCAGGCTGCGCGGCACCACGTGCAGGGACGACGTCCGCCGCAGCCCGGCGACGTCGAAGGAGAGCCCGGCGTCGGAGACGGTCAGCCGGGCGGTGGACAGCACCACGGCGGCCCCGCCGAGGAGCAGCGCGAGCGGCAGCTCGTCGAGCACCGCGGAGCTGCCGCCGGTCCAGGCGAACAGCGCCAGCCAGGCCGCGACGAACAGGACCGCGGTGAGCAGCAGCCAGGGCCGGGGCGGGTCGTACTGCCAGTAGCGCAGCGGCGCCGGGGTCACCGTCGCCGACCGTCGCGGGCCACGGGACGGGAAGAAGCCGTACGCCGCGACCTGGGCGGTGTGCCGTTCCTGCTCCCGCAGCGCCCGCACCACCAGGGGTTCGTCCTGCTCCCGCCGCCTCCGACCAGCCATGCGCCGATCCTCCCTGGTCGCTTCCGGCGGGCACCCGGCGGAGGTGCGCGGGGCTGTCGGGCCCCGGTGGGAGACTGGACGCCGTGACCGCACCGGACCAGCCGTACCGCAGCGGCTTCGCCTGTCTGGTGGGCCGCCCCAACGCCGGCAAGACCACGCTCACCAATGCGCTGGTCGGCGAGAAGGTCGGCATCGTCAGCAACCGTCCCCAGACCACCCGGCACGCCATCCGCGGCGTCGTCCACCGTCCGGGTGGGCAGCTGGTGCTCGTCGACACCCCCGGCCTGCACAAGCCCAAGAGCCTGCTCGGCCGCCGGCTCAACGACGTCGTCCGCGACACGCTGTCCGAGGTCGACGTCGTCGTCTTCTGCGTGCCGGCCGACCAGCCCGTCGGCACCGGCGACCGGTTCATCGCCCGGCAGCTGAAGGAGGTGGAGGCGCCGGTCGTCGTGGTCGTCACCAAGACCGACGCCGCCTCCAAGAAGCAGATCGCCGAGCAGCTCGTGGCCGCCAGCCAGCTCGTGGAGGCCGCCGAGGTCGTGCCGGTGAGCGCGGTGGCCGGTGACCAGGTCGAGCTGCTGGAGGACCTCCTGGTGCGCCTGCTGCCCGAGGGGCCGCCGCTCTACCCGGAGGAGCAGACCACCGACGAGGACGTCGAGCGGCAGATCGCCGAGCTGGTGCGCGAGGCCGCCCTCGAGAAGGTCCGCCAGGAGGTGCCGCACTCCCTCGCCGTCACGGTCGAGGAGATGACCCGCCGTCCCGACCCCAAGCGCGCCGGTGGCGAGCTGGTGGAGGTGCACGCGCTGCTGCACTGCGAGCGCCCCAGCCAGAAACCGATGCTGCTCGGCCGCGGCGGGCAGATCATCAAGGCGATCGGCACCGAGGCGCGCCAGGGGATGGAGATGCTGCTGGGCGCCCGCGTGCACCTGGAGCTGCACGTCACCGTGCTCGGGGAGTGGCAGGACGACCCCAAGAAGCTGAACAGGCTCGGCTACTGATGGCGCACACACCCAAGGCGCTCTACCGGGACGAGGGGATCGTCCTGCGCACCCAGAAGCTGGGCGAGGCCGACCGGATCGTCACCGTGCTGACCCGCCGCCACGGCAAGGTGCGGGCGGTGGCCAAGGGCGTGCGCCGCACCAAGAGCAAGTTCGGCGCCCGGCTGGAGCCGTTCACCCACGTCGACCTGCAGCTCTACACCGGGCGCAACCTGGACATCGTCAGCCAGGCCGAGACGATCCGCTCCTACGGCCAGCCCATCGCCGGCGACTACCCGGCCTACACCGCCGGCACCGCCGTCCTCGAGACCGCCGACCGGCTCACCGCGGAGGAGAAGGAGCCGTCGCTGCGGCTGTTCCTCCTCGTCGTCGGCGCGCTGCGCTCGCTGGCCGAGCGCAGCCACCCCGCCGGGCTGGTGCTCGACGCCTTCCTGCTCCGCGCGATGTCGGTGGCGGGGTGGGAGCCGGCGCTGACCGGCTGCGCCCGCTGCGGCGAGGAGGGCCCGCACCGGCACTTCTCGGTGCCGGCCGGCGGCATGGTCTGCCCGCCGTGCCGCCCGGCCGGCTCGGCGATGCCCAACCCGGTCACCATCGAACTGCTCGAGGCGCTGCTCACCGGCGACTGGGACGCCGCCGAGGCCAGCCAGGGGGGCACCCGGCGCGAGGGCAGCGGCCTGGTCGCCGCCCTGCTGCAGTGGCACCTGGAGCGCGGCCTGCGCTCGCTGCCGCTGGTGGACCGCAGCGACCCGTCGGCACCGCGCCGGGAGATGGACCTGCTGCGTGAGGCGTGAGGTCAAGGCCCCCGACCCGCACCCGTCGGGCGCGCGGCCACCCCGGATCCCGGCCGGCAAGGTGCCCGGCCACGTGGCGATCGTCATGGACGGCAACGGGCGCTGGGCCAAGCAGCGCGGCCTGCCCCGCACCGCCGGGCACGAGGCGGGGGAGTCCTCGCTGTTCGACTGCGTCGAGGGCGCCATCGAGCTCGGCATCACCGCCATCAGCGCCTACGCGTTCTCCACGGAGAACTGGCGGCGCAGCCCGGAGGAGGTGCGCTTCCTCATGGGCTTCAACCGCGACGTCATCCGCCGGCGCCGCGACGAGATGCACGAGCTCGGCGTACGGGTGCGCTGGGCCGGGCGCCGTCCCCGCCTGTGGCGCTCCGTCATCAAGGAGCTCGAGATCGCCGAGGAGCTCACCAAGGACAACGACGTCCTGACCCTCACCATGTGCGTCAACTACGGGGGGCGCGCCGAGATCGCCGACGCCGCCGCGGCGATCGCCCGCGAGGTCGCCGCCGGTCGCCTCGACCCCGACAAGGTCGACGAGCGGACTGTCGCCCGGTTCCTCGACGAGCCCGACATGCCCGACGTCGACCTGTTCGTCCGCAGCTCGGGGGAGAACCGCACCAGCAACTTCCTGCTGTGGCAGTCGGCCTATGCCGAGTTCGTCTTCCTCGACACCCTGTGGCCAGACTTCGATCGGCGGCACCTGTGGGCGGCGTGCGAGGAGTACGCGTCGCGGCAGCGCCGCTTCGGCACCGCCTGAGGCGGGGCGACCGTCGCAGGTCCTCGACGGGGGCCTCCGGTGCCGGTACCCGGCGCTCCGTCTGCGACGATCGGCGCTCCGGTCCGGTGCGGCGAGGAGGCCTGCGTGTTCGCGGTGACCCGGCTGCGGGTGTCGGAACGGGACGCCGAGGCCCTGGCCGCCGACGTCGCCGTCCTGCTGGCCGCCCTCGCCGCGCGCCCCGGCTACCGGGACGGCGAGGTGGGCCGCTGCGCCGACGACCCCGGGCTGTGGGCACTGGTCACCCGGTGGGACGGCGTCGGTGCCTACCGCCGCGCGCTCTCGGCCGCCGAGGTGAAGATCGCCGGGGCGCCGGTGTGGGTGCACGCCCTCGACGAACCGGGGGTCTACGACACCGACTGACCCCGTGGCCCCCGCCGGCGGCGGGTCCGGTGCCGGACCCGCCGCTTCCCGCCCGGGAGGAGCCGGCCGGCGGGCAACTACCGTGGACGGGTCAACCCGCCGACCGCCAGCCGGATGGAGCCTCTCGCCGTGAGCGACAGCACCGCCAAGCACGACCCCGCCCGCCTCGACAAGGTGGTCAACCTCTGCAAGCGACGGGGCTTCGTGTTCCCGTCGGGCGAGATCTACGGCGGCACCCGCTCCGCCTGGGACTACGGGCCCCTGGGCGTGGAGCTCAAGGAGAACATCAAGAAGCAGTGGTGGCGCACCGTCGTCCAGAGCCGCGACGACATCGTCGGCCTGGACTCCTCGGTGATCCTGCCCCGCCAGACCTGGGTCGCCTCCGGCCACGTCGGCGTCTTCACCGACCCGCTGACGGAGTGCCAGAGCTGCCACAAGCGGTTCCGCGCCGACCACCTCGAGGAGGACTTCGAGGCGCGCAAGGGGCGGGCGCCGGAGAACGGCCTGGCCGACATCTCCTGCCCGAACTGCGGCACCAAGGGCGCGTGGACCGAGCCGCGCGACTTCAACATGATGCTGAAGACCTACCTCGGCCCGGTCGAGGACGAGTCGGGCCTGCACTACCTGCGCCCGGAGACCGCGCAGGGCATCTTCGTGAACTTCGCCAACGTCATGGGCGCCGCGCGCAAGAAGCCGCCGTTCGGCATCGGGCAGATCGGCAAGTCCTTCCGCAACGAGATCACCCCCGGCAACTTCATCTTCCGCACCCGTGAGTTCGAGCAGATGGAGATGGAGTTCTTCGTCGAGCCCGGCACCGACGAGCAGTGGCACCAGTACTGGATCGACGAGCGCACCCGCTGGTACACCGACCTCGGCATCGCCCCGGAGAACCTGCGGCACTACGAGCACCCCAAGGAGAAGCTCTCCCACTACTCGACCCGCACGGTCGACATCGAGTACCGCTTCGGGTTCCAGGGCTCGGAGTGGGGTGAGCTCGAGGGCATCGCCAACCGCACCGACTTCGACCTGAAGACCCACTCGGAGCACTCCGGCGCCGACCTCACGTACTTCGACCAGGCCACCAACACCCGCTGGACGCCGTACGTCATCGAGCCGGCGGCCGGACTGACCCGCTCGCTGATGGCCTTCCTCATCGAGGCCTACACCGAGGACGAGGCACCCAACGCCAAGGGCGGGGTCGACACCCGCACCGTCCTGCGCCTGGACCCGCGGCTGGCCCCGGTGAAGGCCGCCGTCCTGCCGCTGTCGCGCAACGCCGACCTCTCGCCCAAGGCGCGCGACCTGGCCGCGACGCTGCGGAAGAGCTGGAACGTCGACTTCGACGACGCCGGCGCGATCGGCCGCCGGTACCGCCGGCAGGACGAGATCGGGACGCCGTTCTGCCTCACCGTCGACTTCGACACCCTCGACGACGACGCGGTGACGGTGCGGGAGCGGGACTCGATGAGGCAGGAGCGCATCGGCCTGGACCAGGTGGAGAGCTACCTGAAGGCCCAGCTCCCCGTCTGCTGACCGGTCCGTCGCTCCCCCCGGGGACCGACGGATCGCCGGGTGGGCAGTCGTGGTCGCCGACACGGTGCGACACGCCGGTCGCAGCGGCCGCGACCGCCCACCCGGGCGGAGGGGCCGGGTGACCCAGCTCGCCACCTACCCTGGTGGGGTGAGCAGCAGCGTCCTCGTGCGGGAGCCGTCCACCGGGACGGGCCCCGCTCCGTTGCGCCTGGGCGCGCTCACCGTCGATCCCGCGGTGGTGCTGGCACCGATGGCCGGCATCACCAACCCGGCGTTCCGGACGCTGTGCCGCGAGTTCGGGGCCGGGCTCTACGTCTGCGAGATGATCACCACGCGGGCGCTGGTGGAGCGCAATGAGAAGACGCTGCAGATGGTGCGGGCCACCCCCGACGAGAAGGACGCCTTCTCCGTCCAGCTGTACGGCGTGGACCCGGCGACCGTGGGCCGCGCCGTGGAGATGCTCGTCGACGAGGGCGTGGCCGGCACCCGGCCGGCGCACATCGACCTGAACTTCGGCTGCCCGGTGCCCAAGGTGACCCGCAAGGGCGGCGGCTCGGCGCTGCCGTGGCGGCGGGTGCTCTTTCGGGACATCGTGCGGGCCGCGGTCGCCGCCGCCCGCGACGTGCCGGTCACCGTCAAGACCCGCATCGGCATCGACGCCGACCACGTCACCTACCTCGACGCCGGCCGGATCGCCCAGGACGAGGGCGCCGCGGCGATCACCCTGCACGGCCGCACCGCCGACCAGCTCTACAGCGGCACCGCCGACTGGGCGCCGATCGCCCGGCTGGTCGACGCCGTCGACATCCCCGTGCTCGGCAACGGGGACATCTGGGAGGCCGACGACGCGCTGCGCATGATGGCCCGGACCGGCTGCGCCGGCGTGGTCGTCGGTCGGGGCTGCCTGGGCCGCCCGTGGCTGTTCGGCGACCTCGCCGCCGCCTTCGCCGGGGAGTCGCGGCGGGCGCTGCCGACCCTGCGCGAGGTGGCCGCCGTGATGGTCCGGCACGCCGAGCTGCTGTCGGCCGACCAGGGCGAGCTGCACGGCTGCACGGACTTCCGCAAGCACGTCGCCTGGTACCTCAAGGGCTTCTCGGTCGGCTCGGACGTGCGCCGGTCGCTGGCGATGGTCAGCTCCCTCGACGAGCTCGCCGGCCTGCTCGAGCGCATCCCCGACCAGCCGTACCCCACCGCCGTCCTCGGTGGGCCGCGCGGGCGCACCAGCCCGCCACGCCCCGTGGCACTGCCCGAGGGCTGGCTGGCCGATCGTGACGACCCCCGGCCGCCGGCCGGGGCCGAGCTGATGGTGAGTGGCGGATGAGCCAGACCGAGGGTCCCTACCTCTACGACGACGGCCCCGAGGCGCTGCACACCGGCACTCCCCGCGGGGCGCGCGGGCTGATCCTGGCCGTCCTCGGCGGGACGGTGCTGGTCGCCGTCGCCATGGCCGTGGGCCTGCCCCTGGTGAAGGGCACGCCCGAGGAGCAGGCACGGGAGGTCACCGGCGTCTTCCTGGCCGCGCTGGCCGACGGCGACACCGAGACCGCCCACCAGCTGCTGTGCGAGGACGAGCGGGCCCGCGTGCCGGCCGGCCGGGTGGCGGCCGAGTACGCCCCCGGCAGGGACGGCGAGATCACCGGCACCTCCGCGGCCGACGTCGACGGCGTGCCCGTGCAGCAGGTGGAGATCGCCTGGGCCGACGGCAGCACCTCGACGTTCACCGTGCTCAGCGAGGACGGCCCGCGCGTCTGCGGGGTCTCCGCCGGCTGACGACACGGGGCGGCGAGGCCTCCCCGGACGGGACGGCGGCCGCGACCACGGCGCCGTCCCGGCTCCCTGAGGAGGGACGCTGGCCGCACCCGCCCGCTCGCGCCGTCCACCGGTCGTGTGCCGCTGGTCACAGGAGACTGGTGCGGGCCTGCGTCGTGGGCCAGGATCGCCGTCCTAGGTCCCGACAGGACGTATGAGACGTCTAGGTGTCGGGGCCGTGCTCGTCGGGGTGGGGCCACCCTGGCGCGCCACCATCCCGGCACGCGGATCGCAGCCGGCGGACGAGCGCGGAGGTGCACGGTGGGCGGAGCGGCAACGACGACCTGGGTCTACGACTTCAGCGAGGGCAGCAAGGAGCAGAAGGACCTGCTCGGCGGCAAGGGCGCCAACCTCGCCGAGATGACCAACCTCGGGCTGCCGGTGCCGCCCGGGTTCACGATCACCACCGACGCCTGCCGCTACTACCTCGAGCACGGCAGCACCCCGCCGGACCTGGCCGAGCAGGTGACCGAGCACCTGACGGCGCTGGAGAAGGCCATGGGCAAGACGCTGGGGGACCCGTCCGACCCGCTGCTGGTGTCGGTGCGGTCCGGGGCGGCGGCGTCCATGCCCGGGATGATGGAGACCGTCCTCAACGTCGGCCTCAACGACGAGTCGGTACGGGGGCTGGCCGCCCAGTCGGGCAGCGAGCGCTTCGCCTGGGACTCCTACCGGCGGCTGATCCAGATGTTCGGCAAGACCGTGCTCGGCATCGACGGCGAGCTGTTCGAGGACGCCCTCGACGCGGTGAAGGCCGAGCAGGGCACCGACTCCGACCTCGACCTCGACGCCGCGCACCTCGAGGACGTCGTCGGCCGGTTCAGGGCGATCGTGCGCGAGCAGACCGGCCGCGACTTCCCGCAGGACCCCCGCGAGCAGATGGACCTCGCCATCAACGCCGTCTTCGACTCGTGGAACTCCGAGCGGGCGGTCCTGTACCGCCGCCGCGAGCGCATCCCGAGCGACGCCGGCACCGCGGTCAACGTCTGCGCGATGGTGTTCGGCAACCTCGGCCCCGACTCCGGCACCGGGGTGGCGTTCACCCGTGACCCCGGCAGCGGCGCGCAGGGCGTGTACGGCGACTACCTGCAGAACGCGCAGGGGGAGGACGTCGTCGCCGGGATCCGCAACACCGTCCCGCTGCCCGAGCTGGAGCGGATCGACGAGAACGCCTACGACGAGCTGATGTCGATCATGAGCCGGCTTGAGTCGCACTACCGCGACCTGTGCGACATCGAGTTCACCGTCGAGCGCACCAAGCTCTGGATGCTGCAGACCCGGGTGGGCAAGCGCACCGCCGCGGCCGCGTTCGTGATCGCCACCCAGCTGGTGGACGAGGGCCTCATCGACATGGACGAGGCCGTCCGGCGGGTGACCGGCGACCAGCTGGCCCAGCTGATGTTCCCCCGCTTCGTCTCCGGCGGGGACGCCACCCGGCTCACCCAGGGCATGAACGCCTCGCCCGGGGCGGCCGTGGGCCGGGCGGTGTTCTCCTCCGAGACCGCCGTCGAGTGGTCCGGCCGCGGCGAGAAGGTGGTGCTGGTCCGCCGGGAGACCAACCCCGACGACCTCTCCGGGATGATCGCCGCCGAGGGCGTGCTCACCAGCCGCGGCGGCAAGACCTCCCACGCCGCCGTCGTCGCCCGGGGCATGGGCAAGACCTGTGTCTGCGGCGCCGAGGAGCTGCAGGTCGACACCACGGCCCGGCGGTTCACCGCGCCGGACGGCACGGTCGTGAGCGAGGGCGACGTCATCTCCATCGACGGCTCCACCGGCAAGGTCTGGCTCGGGGAGGTGCCGGTCGAGCCGTCGTCGGTGGTCCGCTACTTCGAGGGCGAGATCGACCCGGGGTCCGAGGACGCCGACGACCTGGTGCGCAGCGTGCACCGCATCCTCGCCCACGCCGACTCCCGGCGGCGGATGGACGTGCGCGCCAACGCCGACACCCCCGAGGACTCGGCCCGCGCCCGGCGCTTCGGCGCCCACGGCACCGGCCTGTGCCGGACCGAGCACATGTTCCTCGGCGACCGCCGGCAGCTGGTGGAGCAGCTCATCCTCGCCGAGGACGACGAGGGCAAACAGGCCGCCCTGGACGCGCTCGCGCCGCTGCAGAAGCAGGACTTCGGCGAGATCTTCGCGGCGATGGACGGGCTGCCGGTGACCGTCCGGCTGCTCGACCCGCCGCTGCACGAGTTCCTGCCCGACCTCACCGACCTGTCGGTGCGGGTGGCCGTCGCCGAGGCCCAGGGCCATCCCGACGAGGCCAACCTGCGGCTGCTGGCCGCCGTCCGCCGGTTGCACGAGCAGAACCCGATGCTCGGCCTGCGCGGCGTCCGACTGGGGCTGGTCGTGCCCGGGCTGTTCGCGATGCAGGTGCGCGCGATCGCGGAGGCGGCCTGCGAGCGCAAGGCGGCGGGGGGCGACCCCCGGCCGGAGATCATGATCCCGCTGGTCGGGGCCGTGCAGGAGCTGGAGGCGATCCGCGAGGAGTCCGAGCAGGTGCTCAGCCAGGTCTTCGAGGAGTGCGGCGTCGAGCTCGACGTCCTCATCGGCACGATGATCGAGGTCCCGCGGGCCGCGCTGACCGCGGAGGAGATCGCGCAGTCCGCGGAGTTCTTCTCGTTCGGCACCAACGACCTCACCCAGATGACGTGGGGCTTCTCGCGGGACGACGTCGAGGCGGCCTTCTTCCACGCCTACCTGGACAAGGGGATCTTCGGGGTCTCGCCGTTCGAGTCGCTGGACCGTCCCGGTGTCGGCCGGCTCGTGGAGATCGGCGTCGAGGGCGGGCGCCGGGCCCGGCCGGACCTCAAGCTCGGCGTCTGCGGGGAGCACGGCGGCGACCCCGACTCGGTGCACTTCTTCCACCAGGTCGGGCTGGACTACGTCTCGTGCTCGCCGTTCCGCGTACCGGTGGCCCGGCTGGAGGCCGGCCGGGCCGCGCTGGGAGCCGAGCGCGCCGGCTCCTGAGCGCGGACCCGCGCCGGGAGCGCGGAGGTGGTCCGGCACACCGCCCGGGGGCCCCGTCCCGACAGCAGCGCGTGGTACCCATGACGCGTGGCGGTGCATGCGGGGAGCCTGGTCGGCCGGGTGGTGGGCGCCGCCGTCCTGGCGTTCTTCCTGCTGGTCGCCTCGACCGCGACCGCGATCTGGTGGACGGCGCGGCAGGACTCCCGGCCGTCGTCGGACGCGATCGTCGTGCTCGGGTCGGCCCAGTACAACGGCGTCCCCTCGTCGATCTTCGAGGCCCGGCTGGAGCACGCGCTGCGGCTGTACGAGGCCGGCGTCGCCCCGGTGGTCGTGACCGTCGGCGGCAAGGCCGCCGGCGACCAGTTCACCGAGGCCGTGGCCGGCCGCGACTACCTGGCCGGCTCCGGCGTCCCGGCCGAGGACCTCCTGGCCGTCGAGCAGGGCGTCGACACGCTGGAGAGCATGCGGGCGGTGGCCACGGCGTTCGACGAGCGCGGCTGGGGGTCGGCGGTGCTGGTCACCGACCCGTGGCACGCGATGCGGGCGGAACGGATGGCCGAGGACGCCGGCATCGCCGCCGACAGCTCGCCGACCCGGCAGGGCCCGGCGGTGCAGACGCGCACCACGCAGTTCCGCTACATCCTGCGGGAGACGGCGGCCTACCTGCTCTACCGCGCGACCGGCGAGAGCGTCGCCGGCGCCCCTGGGATCGGCTGAGGAGCGGCCGTGCTGGAACTCGGGAAGCCCGGCTCGGCCGGGGTCGGGAAGGGCGTGCTGCCCGTGCTCCGCGACGGCGCCGTCGTCGCGCGGTTGCGGGCCTCGAGCTGGAAGGAGGCGGCCACGGCCGTCGTCGGCGACCGCGAGTGGGTGCTCGCGAAGCGCAAGAAGCAGCTCACCGGCCGCTGGGCGGCCGACCCGGAGGACGCCGTCCGCCTGCGGGCGCGGCAGACGTCGTTCTGGAAGGGCACCTGGGCGGCCGACCTCGAGGGCACGCCCGTGCACGCCGAGGTGGTCTCGCGCTGGAAGGGCGGGTACCGCTACCTGGTCGACGGCCGGGTGGTCGCCGAGAGCGGGACGACGGGCGGCTGGTCACCGCGCCCGACGCTGACCGCCGAGGGGTCGCTGTCGCTGGACCACCAGGTCTTCCTGCTGTGGCTCGGGCTGGTGATGGCCCGCCGCGACGAGGCCGCGACCACCGCGGCGGTCGCCGGTGGCGCGGCGGCGGGAGGCAGCTGATGGCCGGGCGGGGACGCATCCGGGCCGCGGACATCGCGCTGGTCCGCGAGCGGAGCAAGATCGACGAGATCGTCGGCGAGCACCTGCAGCTCAAGCGCGCGGGGGGTGGCAGCCTGAAGGGCCTCTGCCCCTTCCACGACGAGAAGTCGCCTTCTTTCCACGTCACCCCGTCGAGAAACCTCTACCACTGTTTCGGTTGCGGGGTCGGCGGGGACGTCATCTCCTTCATCCAGCAGATCGACCACCTGTCCTTCACCGAAGCGGTCGAGCTGCTGGCCGGGCGGGCCAACGTCGAGCTGCACTACGAGGACGACGGCGGCCGGCCCACGGGGGCGCCGTCCCGGGAGCAGGCCGGGCAGCGGGCCCGGCTGGTGGCCGCCAACACCGCGGCGGCGGCGTTCTACGCCGAGCAGCTGGGCAGCCCCGAGGCGGCGCCGGCCCGGCAGTTCCTCGCCGACCGCGGCTTCGACCGGCAGGTGGCGCTGGACTTCGGCTGCGGCTACGCACCCGGCGGCTGGGACACGCTGACCCGCCACCTGCGCGGCAAGGGCTTCACCCAGCAGGAGCTGGTGACGGCCGGCCTGGCCAAGGAGTCCTCCCGCGGCACGCTGATCGACCGGTTCCACCGCCGGCTGGTCTGGCCGATCCGCGACATCACCGGCGACGTCATCGGCTTCGGCGCCCGCAAGCTGATGGACGACGACCAGGGCCCCAAGTACCTGAACACCCCGGAGACCCCGCTCTACAAGAAGAGCACCGTGTTGTACGGCGTCGACCGCGCCAAGCGCGACATCGCCCGCCGGCACCAGGCGGTGGTGGTGGAGGGATACACCGACGTGATGGCCTGCCACCTCGCCGGCGTCACCACCGCGGTCGCCTCCTGCGGAACGGCGTTCGGGCCCGAGCACATCGGGGTCCTGCGCCGGCTGCTGATGGACCAGGACGAGTTCCGCGGCGAGGTCGTCTACACCTTCGACGGCGACGCGGCCGGGCAGAACGCGGCGATGAAGACCTTCGCCGAGGACCAGCGCTTCGTCGGGCAGACCTTCGTCGCCGTCGAGCCCGACGGCCGCGACCCGTGCGAGCTGCGCCAGGCGCACGGCGACGCCGCCGTCCGTGACCTGGTGGCCCGGCGGACGCCGCTGATCGCCTTCGTGCTGAAGACGACGCTGGCCGGCTACGACCTGGACACCGTCGAGGGCCGGGTCGCGGCGCTGGAGAAGACCGTTCCGCTGGTCGCGCAGATCAAGGACCACGCGTTGCGGCCCGCCTACGCCCGCCAGCTCGCCGGGATGATCGGCAACACCGACGAGGCCGAGGTGATCGAGCGGGTGCGCCGGCTGACCGGCGACGGGGCGCCGCAGCAGCGTTCCCGCCCGCGGACGCCGAGGCGCTCGCCGGACGACATCGCCGTGGCCGTGGAGCGGGAGGCGGTGAAGACGGCGCTGCAGGTGCCCGAGCTCGCCGGCCCGTCGTTCGACTCCATCCCGGTCGATGCCTACACCGATCCGGACTACGCGGCGGTGGCCGCGGCGGTCGCCGGCGCCGGGGGAGCGGCGGCCACCCGCGTCACCGGCCCGGCGTGGCTGGACGAGGTGGCCGCGCACTGTCCCAGCGAGTCCGCGCGGGCCCAGCTCACCGCGCTCGCGGTCGAGCCGCTGCGCTCGGCGCACGAGGCGGACGCCGCGTACGTGAGCGCGGTGCTGGCCCGGCTCGAGGAGATGCACACGGTGCGGCAGGTGACCGCGCTGAAGGGCAGGCTGCAGCGGATGAACCCGGTCGAGGCCGCCGACGAGTACATGAAGGCGTTCAGCCAGCTCATGGCACTCGAGCAGCAGGCGATCTCGCTGCGGCAGCGGGCGATGGGCGGGCTGGGCCAGTGAGTCTCGCCGACCGCGTGCGGCGGCGGTTCGCCCGGCCGCCGGAGCTGGTCCGCGCGGTCGTGCTCGCCTCGGACGACGCCGACGAGCGGGTGCTCGCCTGGGGCGCCCTGGTGCGGGACGAGGGCTGGCTGGTCGCGACGTCCCGGGGGCTGCGCCGGGTGCCGGCCGAGCTGCCACTGCCCGAGGCCGGGGGCGTCGGCGTCCTGCCGTGGCACGAGGTGGCCTCGGCCCGGTGGACGGCGACCGGCGACGGCGGTGGCCGGTTCGAGGTGACCGCGCTGACCGAGGTGGAGCCGGGGGTGCAGGCGCGGCTGCCGGTGGAGCGGCACGCCCTGCGCGACGCGGGGGAGCTCCCGGCCGTCGTCCGCCGGCGGGTGGACCAGACGGTGGTCGCCAGCCGTCGGGCGCCACTGCCCGGGCGGGGCGAGGTCGTGCTGGTCGCGCGGAGGGTGCCCGGTCAGGCGGCGCGGGAGTGGACCGTCGTGTTCGACGACGACGCCGACCGCAGCGACCCGGTGGCCCGGGAGGCCGCCCGGCACAAGCTCGCCGAGGTCGTCGCCGCCGACCGGGTGGACTGACTCAGCGGGGCGGGGGCGTCGGCCCCGGGGCGGTCGTCCCGGTCGGGCGCTGCGGCCCGGTGTCGCGGCCCATGCGGGCCTTGACCGAGTTCACCACCGCGTCCGCGCGGGCCTGCGCCATGCCGGCCACGCCCTGCAGCTGCGGGTTGTCCTTGGCGTTCTCCCACGCCTTGCGGATCTGCTCGTAGCGCTCGCGCCCGGCCTTGGAGCCGAGCACGTACCCGGCACCGAAGCCGGCGAGGAAGGACAGCTTCGCCACGGGGAACCTCCTGGTGGGGGACTGGCAGAGGGATGATCACCGTAGCGGCGCCTGGTGTGACGCGCGACGCGAAGGCCCCTCCGCGGGGAGCGGGACGGCGTCAGGTACTCTCGTTGCTGCGCGCGGGTCCGACCCGCCGATCCCCCGTAGCTCAATTGGCAGAGCATGCGACTGTTAATCGCAGGGTTATTGGTTCGAGTCCAATCGGGGGAGCACCACCGCAGGTGGCCGCGGTTCGGTGGCCTGCCCTTCTCTCGAGCCGGCCTCTCGCAGCCCGGCCGACGCCGGCTCACGTGCTCCGGGAGGAGACGCTGGCCCGGACTCGCCCGTAGCCCTTGAGGAGACGGTCGGCACGGCGGTACAGCGCCGGGTTGTCGAGGACCGTCTGTCGGAGCTTCCGCACCGGAGCGCGCCCGACCCGGTAGAGAGCCGCGCCGAGCGGCGACCGCACGACAGCGCCCTCCGAGACGACGAGGTCGTGGCTCTTGAAGAGCTCCTTCGACTCCTTGGTGCCCCGGCCCAGCTCGATGTACCGGATGCCGTCCGCAGCCGCGGCCGCGATGAGGTTCAGGCGGTGCAGCATGCCGGGCGAGTATGTGGCATAGCGGAGGTCGTAGGCCGGGAACCAGCCGGCCAGGACGTCGTCGAGCCGCAGTGCCACGTGTCCGGCGATGGGCTCGTCCCCTGCGTACAGCGTCGAGACGACGAGGTGGGCGTCGTCGCGGTCGGCGTCGAACAGGGCCTCGAGCAGTTGGACGATCCAGGGGTGGGCGAACCTGTCGCTGCGGCCGGTGCGCTGGTACTGCGCCGACTTCCAGGCCATGACGCGCGTCAGCGCTGACCGGTCCCGGGAGTCGTAGTCGAAGCGGAGGGGGCCGACGTCCCGGGTGAGCCTGCGTTCCTGACGTGGCAGCTTGTCGGCGATGCGGGAGGACTGCTCGCGCAGCCGCGCCAGGACCGACTCCGATCCCTGCCCGAGGTCGATCACGGGTGACGGGGCACGGACGTGCTCGTACGGCTGGAAGGGCTCCTGCCCGCTCACGAGTCGGTCGAACTCCCACACGTCGAGCCGGCAGGCGCCCAGCAGTTCACGCGGGTCCCACTCGAAGTCGCCGGCGTGCACGAGGCCCTGGCAGTCGGTCAGCCCGGCAGCGATCGGGACGCCGTAGCGCAGACTGCGGCGCTCGAACGGGAAGAACCCCTGGATCTGGCCGCCTTCGGACAGGACCGCCACCTGGGCCGTGGCCTGGAGCTCTCCGACGGCGAGGGCGAAGCCCGAGGCCAGGAAGGGACTGCGCAGGGTCGGCAGCTGCCGCTGCAGGGCACGCCATCGCTGCACCTCTCCAGGGCCCAGCTGCCGTGGATGGACCACCTCGACCCTCATGCGTGCCTCCTGATGCTCGACGGGCGGGATGGCCCGGCCGGGTCACACCTGTGCATCGCGTGGTCCTCCGCCTCGTCGAGGGTCGCGGGTACCGAGGCAGCCGACGCTAAGGAGCCGGTGGCAAGCGCGGGGGCAGGAGCTGGCAAGCGTTCGGTAAACGCTGCGCACGGCGGCCCTCGTTGCGCCCCCGTGCCCGGTGGGCGGCCGATCGGGGACCCGGTTGGGCGATACTCGCCGGTGAGGGCGGCTCCCTGGACGCCCCTGCCCTCCCGATGGGTGACGGAGGGGACGCGCGTGCGTACTCGGATCATCGGCCTGGCGGTGTGGGTCTCCGTCCTCGCCATCGGGCTGTTCGGGGTCCCGCTGGCCGTCGCGGTGCTCCAGTACGCGGAACAGGCCGAGCGCGGTGAGCTACAGCGGATCGCCGACGCCGTGTCCATCGCGGTGGCCGATGACCTCGACCGGCACGAGCCCGTCGGCGACCTCGACGGGCACGGCGTCGTCGAGCTGACGGTGTACGACGCTGGGGGCAACTGGGTGGGCGGCAACCGGAGGGAGGGGAACGAGGCCGAGGTCGGTCGAGCCCTCCGCGGCGGCGTGAGTACCGGGACGAACGGCGATCACGTCGTGGTGGTGGCTCCCGTCACCCACAGCAACGACGTCATCGGTGCGGTCCGTGCCATGTCGATCCACGACGCCGTCCTGCCCAGGGTCCTCATGGTGTGGACCGGGATGGCCGCGCTCGCGGCTCTGGCCGTGACGACGGCCTGGCTCGTCGGGCGGAGGCAGGCTCGGCGGCTGGCGCACCCCCTCGAGGACCTCGCGGTTGCCGCGCACCGACTCGGCGATGGCGACTTCAGCGTCCGCATCCGGCGAGGCGGAGTGCCGGAGATCGACGCGGTCGGCTCCGCGCT
Organism: Geodermatophilus sp. SYSU D00742; assembly: GCF_054049935.1. Classification (NCBI taxonomy): domain Bacteria; kingdom Bacillati; phylum Actinomycetota; class Actinomycetes; order Geodermatophilales; family Geodermatophilaceae; genus Geodermatophilus; species Geodermatophilus sp. SYSU D00742. Next base: position 35,342 of record NZ_JBJGYJ010000031.1, on the reverse strand, counting down.
CGATGCCACCGCGGTGCGGCTGGACGACCTCCTCGCCCGGGAACGGGCCCTGTCCGCTGAGGTCTCCCACCAGCTGCGGACGCCGCTGGCAGGTCTGCGGCTGCGGCTGGAGGCCGCCCTCGAACGGCCGGATCAGGACCCGCGACCAGCCATCGCGGCGAGCCTCACGGATGCGGACCGGCTGGAGGGCACCATCGACGAGATCCTGGCCCTCGCTCGTGACCGACGGCCCTCGCCGTCCGGCCCGCTGGACCTCTCCGCACTGCTGAGCGAGCTGACGCAGGAGTGGCGCGCCCACTTGGCGTTGCGGGGACGCACGCTCGACCTGACGGTCGAACCGGGAACCCCCGCCCCGCGCGCCTCGTCCACCGCCGTCCGCCAGGTCCTGGCCGTGCTCCTGGACAACGCGACGACGCACGGAGCGGGAACCGTGTCGCTGACCGTCCGCGAGGCCGCCGGCGCCGTCGCCGTCGCCGTCTCCGACGAGGGCCAGGGCGTCCCCAAGTCGGGCGGCGACGTGTTCTCGCGCAGCACCGAGCGCCGGGACGGGCACGGCATGGGGCTGGCCCTGGCCCGCCGGCTCGCCGAGGCCGAGCACGGACGGCTCGTGCTCACGCAGACCTCGCCTCCGGTCTTCAAGCTGCTGCTGCCGTCGGTGCCCGAGGAGACCCCACACGGGCAGCGCCCGGCCGTCGGCCTCGCCGGGGCCACCGGCTAGGGCGGCGAGCTGCTGATGTCCGCCAGCTCCAGCCGGTAACCGTGGCCACGGACCGTGGTGATCCGTGGAACCCGTCCCCCCGCGGTGTCAGCGAACACGCCGAGCTTCCTCCGGAGGGCGGCGACGTGGACGTCGAGGGTCTTGGTGGAACCGAACCAGTGTTCGTCCCACACGTCCGACATCAACGACTCACGGCTGTGCGCGACCTCGGGTTCGGCGGCCAGCCTGGCCAGCAGGTCGAACTCCTTCGGACGCAGGTGGAGCTCCCGTCCGGCGACCACGACCCGGCGACGCGACACGTCCACGACGAGGTCCCCGACGGTTCGGACGGCGGGCGCGCTCACGCCTCCTCCGGTCCGCCGCAGATGGGCGCGGACGCGCGCGTGCAGCTCCGCGAGCCGTACCGGCTTGACCAGGTAGTCGTCGGCTCCGGCCTCCAGCCCCACGACCACGTCCATCTCAGCTGACCGCGCGGTGAGCATGACCAGGACGCAGTCGGGCCGTACGTGTCGCAACTGCCGGCAGACCTCGACGCCGTCGAGGTCGGGCAACCCCAGGTCCAACAGCACCAGGTCGATGGGGGTGGCCGCGGCACGCCTCAGCGCGGCCGTCCCGGTTCGCTCCCACACGACCTCGTGGGCATGGCTTCGCAGACTCGCCGTCAGCACCTCACCGATCGTCGAGTCGTCCTCGACGATCAGGATCCGACCCCCCACGGCGCCATCGTTGCAGGCTCCGTTCCTGCCGCCGGCTCGGTCCCCCCGGAGTCCGTGGTCCGGTACGGGGAACCCGTGCTCGGCTTCGAGCAGCACCGGCCCCGGCGATGGCCTCGCCGACCGGGGCGAACCGCCGCAGGGGGTGGGTGGCGCCCACGGGCAGGGCGAGCGCGGCCTCGCGCTCGTCGGTCCGTCCCCGCGCGGCTGCCCGCGAGAGAGGGGTCGTTCCCGCATACTCGCGGCAGTTGGGCCGGGGTCGGTCCAGGCAGCGCTGCGTGCACCGACCCCGTGCTGCCGTCGTCGGTCCGCTCGGCATCCGTCGGACACCCGGTGCGTGGGGGAAGCTTGCAGTCGAGCACGAGGCGTGCGCTGAGCTGGTCGGCCTCGGTCGCGTGCCTGTTGCTCGGGTGCGTCTTCGCTTCCCTGCAGTTCGGTGCCGAGGCGAGGGTCGACGAGGTCCAATCCCGTGTGCGCCTCACCCAGGAGGTCCCGACCACCTTCAACGGCGCCGAGATCAGCCTGGGTGTCATCCACTGGAGAGACGACTCCGGGCCGGACGACGTGGCAGAGGTGTGCGGGGACCGGGTCATCGGTTACGGCGAGTTGCGCGAACCGCCGACGATCGGCCAAGACGAGCAGCCGCCGGCCCGCCTGCGGAACGACATCGTCGTCCTGCATGTCGAGGGGGCACCGTTCTGTCTGGCGGTGGGGGCCACTGCCGGCAAGGACTCGATGCGACTCCGGGTCGTGGATGTCGACGGCGCCGGCGCCGAAGCCGCCGACTCGGCTCAGCTCGTCGTCAGCACGACGATCAGGACCGACGAGTTGCTGAACAACCTGCTGGCCGGCGTGCTGCTGGGGGCGGGAGTCGGTGGCGCGCTCGGGCTGTTCTCGGCGGGCAGGACCTAGTGCCACTGCCGCGGGCGGCGTCTGCTCCCTGGGCCGGTGCGGCGCGCCACCAGCGGTGAGCGGTCGCCGGTGGCCGGCAGACGGGCGCGTCGACCTGCGTGCGGTGGCGTGCGGGTCGCATGGCCGGGGGCGTCCCCGTCGAGGACGACCCCGGGTCGGCTGCGGACTGCCATCGCACGTCCCGTGGCTGTGAGTGCCGCGCCGACACGGTCCTCCTCGTGTCGGGTGGTGGGTCCGACGCCGACGTGTCCTCCCTATCGTGAGCGGCCTCCTCAGGGGCTGCACCGCACACCAAGGGGGCGTCATGCACACGGGACCGGGTGTCCGGAGCCAGTGCCGCGTGGTCCGGCTCGTCGACCGGTTCGACCGGGCCGTCGGGCTGGTGGACACCGGCCCGGTGCCGCTGCGGGCGCGCCCCGCGGTGGAGGCCTCGGCCGGCGGTGCCGGGCGATGAGGACGAGGGAGGTGTGGGGATCCCGCGGTGGACGTCGCCGGCCGCCTCACCCGGAGGCTGCTGGTGCCCTGGTGCTCTCGCGGCCACTGGGTCTCCTCACCGCGGTGCTGACCGGCCTCCTGGCGGGCGGCATGGTCCTGATCGAGGTCGTGCTCCTCCCGTTCTGGCGCCGAGCGTCCCCGGCCGACTTCCGGGACTGGTTCGCCGCCCACTCCGACCGGATCCGGGATCTGATGATCCCGCTGGGAGTCGGCGCCGGGACCGTGGGCGCCGCCTCTGCGCTCGCGCACCTCACCGAGGGCCGGCGCAACACCCCCGCGTCCGTGACCGCAGCGCTGGCCACGGTGGGCGTCATCGGCATCACGGTGACGGTCAGCGAGCCGGCCAACCACAGGTTCACGGCCGGGACGTTGACCGACGCCGAGACCACGGAGCTCCTCGGCAGGTGGGCGCGCTGGCACCACGCCCGCGTCGTCCTCGGTCTGGCAGCGACGCTGGCGGCCGCTGCCGCGCTGATGGACGAGCACGTTGGCGGACGACGCCGACGGCCGCCCGCGTGAGCTGACCTGCGCCGACAGCCGGACCGCCGAGGCCGTGGAGCGCCCCGGCGACCGGCAGCACGCCGGCGGTCGGGGTCCTGCCCGGCCCGCCCCTCAGTCGCCGGAACGGGCGTCGGCGACGACCCGGAACCACGCCACCCGGTTGTCCTCCTCCTCGAGGCGCTCCAGCGTGGCCCGCTGGTCGAGGAAGGCCGGGTCCGCGTGCCAGGCCTCCCAGTCCTCGCGGCTCCGCCAGGTCCCGACGATCACGCGGATGGAGTCCTCGTCGTCCGAGGTGAGGAGCTGTCCGGAGATCCAGCCCGGCCGCTCACGGGCGGAGTCGAACCGGGCCCGCATCGCGGCGTCCCACTCCGCTTCACCGCCGGGCCGGAGCCTGGTCGTGGTCATCACTGTCATCATCGCTGGCTCCTGGGTGCCGGGGGATCGGTCGAGGTCGGGGTCGCGTCCAGCGGGTCAGGCGAGGGGACGGGCGGCGCACCGGGCATAGGCGTCGTGCCACGGCCGGAGACGCTCGTACGCCGCGCTCGCCGCGAGCACGTCGGCGTCCCCGTGGCGACGGCCGATCACCTGCATGCCGACCGGTAGCCCGTCGACGTCGCCGGCGGGGACCGAGGCGGCCGGGTGGCCGGTGAAGTTGACGACGTAGGTGAGGCACCAGCCGATGAGGGGGTCGACGTCGACGCCCTCGACGCTCCTCGGGCCGACCGTGTTGCCGTCGTCGGCGTTGTCGACGGGCAGCGCCGCGAGGGTGGGGGTGACCAGCAGGTCGTAGGAGCGCAGCACCTGCTGGATCCGGTCGTAGACACCGGTGCGCATCCGCTGGTCGCTGAGCACGTCCAGCGCGCTGAGCCGGTAGCCCTCGTCGATCCAGCGCAGGTACTCCGGCGGGAAGTCGTCGCGGTGGTCGCCGAGCAGGTCCAGGCCCTGCGCCTTCAGTCCCTCGAGGCCCTCGATGTTGAGCGGCATGATCAGGCGGCACCACAGGTCGCTGAGCTCGCGCTGGTCGTGGTCGAACGTGAGGTCGACCTGGTCGACGGCGGCGCCCGCCTCCTCGAAGGCGCGCACCGCCTGCTCGACGACGCCGGCGACCCGGCGGTCGACCGGGTAGACGCCGAAGTCGGGGCTGTAGGCGATCCGCCAGCCACGGATCGACCGGCGCGTGGCCCCGGCGAAGGTGGCGGAGCCGTCGAGGGCGAAGGGGTCCCGGTCGTCGTACCCGGCGAGGACGTCGAGGGCGAGGGCGGCGTCGTCCACGGTGCGGGTCAGCGCCCCCTCGAACAGGAACGGGTTGAGCGAGCCGAAGGCGTTGGGCCGCCCGGTGTAGGGCACGCGGCCGAAGGAGGCCTTGTAGCCGTACAGGCCGCACCAGGAGGCGGGGATGCGGATGGAGCCACCGCCGTCCGTGCCCTCGGCCAGGGGGAGGAGGCCGTCCGCGACGGCGGCTGCGCTGCCGCCGGAGGAGCCCCCCGAGTTCTTCGTGGTGTCGAAGGGGTTGCGCGAGGGGCCGAACAGGTAGTTGTCGCACGTCCCGCGGAAGCCCATCACGGGGCTGTTGGTCTTGCCGACGAGAACGGCTCCGGCGGCCTCCATCCGCTCCGCGTACGTGCAGTGGGCAGGCACGCTGAACCCCCGGAGCGCGCGGACCCCACCGAACGTGGCCGGCCAGCCGGGCTTGAAGTCGAACAGGTCCTTGATCGCGGTCGGGACCCCGTGCAGCGGGCCCAGCGGCTCGCCCGACGTGAGGGCCCGTTCCGCCTGGCGCGCGCGGTCCCGAGCCTCGTCGAACGCCGTGAAGACCAGTGCGTTGAGGCTGGGGTTGCGCGCCTCGACCCGGGCGATCACGGCGTCGAGCACCTCGACGGGGGAGAGGTCACGACGTCGGATGCGGTCGGCCAGCTCGGTGGCGGTGGCGTAGGCCAGGTCGTCGGACATCGTCGTCCGCCCTTCGTCTCCGGGCACACTGAGGACCGGAGTCTGCCGAGGTCGGGTGGCCGCGACAAGGCCGCCGGACCCGGCGGACCGGCGCGCACGGGTGACCGCTCGGGCAGGGCGCGCACTGGGCTCGGACCGCGGGGGCGGCTAGGGTCGCCTCCGTGCACGTGCCGGACGGGCTGGTCGCGGTCGTGAAACGCGACTGCCCGACCTGCGTGCTGGTCGAGCCGGTGCTGCGGCAGCTGGGCGCCACGGTCTGGTGCCAGGACGACCCGGACTGGTTCGACCACGACGACACCGCCCTCGAGGTGTCCTACCGGCTGGACGTCGAGACCGTCCCCACCCTGCTGCGGATCGACCACGGGGTGGAGACCGCCCGGGTGGTGGGGTGGAGCCGCGAGCAGTGGGAGACGCTGACCGGCGTCACCGGGCTGGGCGCCGGGCTGCCCGAGCACCGGCCCGGCTGCGGGTCGCTGTCGGTGGACCCGGGCCGGGTCGACGCGCTGGAGGCGCGGTACGGGAGCACCGGGTTGACCAGCCGCCGGGTGGAGCTGGCCGACCTGGAGGACGAGCACGAGGCGTTGTTCGACCGCGGCTGGACCGACGGACTGCCGGTCGTGCCGCCGACTCCCGAGCGGGTGCTGCGGATGCTGCGCGGTACGAGCCGCGACCCCGGTGAGGTGGTGGCCGTCGTCCCGCCGGACCTCGTGGAGTGCACCGTCGAGAAGGTCGCGGTCAACGCGGTGATGGCCGGTTGCCTGCCCGAGTACCTGCCGGTCGTCCTCGCGGCGCTCGAGGCGGCGTCCGCGGAGGAGTTCGCGCTGCACGGCGTGCTGGCCACCACCTACTTCGCGGGGCCGGTCGTCATCGTCAACGGGCCGGTCGCGGCCCGGATCGGGATGAACAGCGGGGTCAACGCCCTCGGGCAGGGCAACCGTGCCAACGCCACGATCGGTCGGGCGCTGCAGCTGGTGGTGCGCAACGTCGGGGGCGGTCGTCCCGGTGGGGTCGACCGGGCGACCCTGGGCAACCCGGGCAAGTTCACCTTCTGCTTCGCCGAGCGCGAGCAGGACAGCCCGTTCGCGCCGCTCGCGGCCGATCGCGGGGTGCCCGGCAGCGCCGTGACCGTCTTCGCCGGATCGGGTGTGCAGCCGGTGGTCGACCAGCTCAGCCGCGATCCGGAGTCGCTGGCCCGTACGTTCGCGGCGTGCCTGCGCGTCAACGCGCACCCGAAGCTGACGGCGGCCTTCGACGCGATGCTCGTCGTCTCACCGGAACACGGGCGGGTCCTCCGCGAGGCCGGGTGGGACCGCGCCCGGCTGCTGGCCGAGCTGGACGGGCTGCTGAGGCTGCCGGCCGGCGAGCTGGTGCGTGGAGCGGGCGGCATGGCCGAGGGTCTGCCGCCCGGGGGCACCCCCGACGAGCTGCCGAAGTTCCGGCCGGGCGGGCTGCTGGTCGTCTCCGCGGGCGGCGACGCCGGCCTGTTCAGTGCGATCGTCGGTGGTTGGGTGGCCGGTGAGACGGGCAGCGTCCCGGTGACACGGGAGGTACGGGCGTGAAGACGGTTCTCGATCCCACCGGCGAGCGGCAGGCACCGGTCCGCGCGCCGCTGCCGCGCCCGTCCTCGCTGCAGGGGCGCACCGTGGGACTGCTCGACATCAGCAAGGCCCGGGGCGACGTCGTCCTGGACCGCCTCGAGCAGCTGCTGCGTCAGGACGGCGCGACGGTGCGCCGCTACCGCAAGCCGACGTTCGCGCGCATCGCCCCGGTCGACCTGCGGCACGAGATCACCGAGCAGTGCGAGGTGGTGATCGAGGCGCTGGCCGACTAGGGCTCGTGCACGTCGTGCAGTGTGCACGACATCGCAGACATCGAGCGCCGGGGCGTGGTCGGGGTGTTCCTCGCGAGCGAGGCCTTCGCCGAGGCGGCCCGGCTGCAGGGCGCGGCGCTCGGTTTCCCGGCGCCGTACGTGCTGGTCCCGCACCCGGTCCAGGACCGCACGGACGCCGAGCTGCGCCGGGTCGCCGAGGAGGCCTACCCGGCCGTGCTGGCCTCGGTCACCACGACGGCGTAGCCCGTCCGACCGACGGCTGACGGCTCTGGTGCGACCGCTCCGTGCTCGCCCCGCGGGCCACACCGGCTCCGCGTTCGGGCCACGGGTCCTCATCCCGGTGCTGGTGCTGGCCGCCGCCGTGGCCCAGGGCTTCGGGCGCTTCGGGTACGCGCTCCTGCTTCCCGCCGTCAACGCCGACCTCGTGCACTCCTACGTCGTCGCCGGGCTGCTCGGCACGCTGAACCTCACCGCGTACCTCGCGGGGACGCTCCTGGTCAGCCTCACCGCCGACCGCATCGCGCCGGCGACCTCGGTGCGCACGGGCCTGCTGCTCACCACGGCCGGGCTGTCGGTCCTCTCGCTCGCGCCGTCGGTGCCGGTCCTGGTGACCGGCATGGTCCTGGCGGGGTTCGGCGGAGCGATGATCTGGGTGCCGGCTCCGGGCATCGCCGGGTCGGCCGTCCGCGTGTCCCGCCGGGGCCTGGCCATCGGGCTGACCGGCAGCGGGGTGGGGCTGGGGGTGGTGGCGAGCAGCGGTCTCACCGCCGTGGTCCACGCCGTCGGCGACCCGGGTGCGTGGCGCCCCGTGTGGGCGATCGAGGCGGTGCTGTCGGCGCTCGTGGCGGCCGCCGCCCTGCGCTGGCTGCGTCCGCCGTCCGCCCCGGTCTCCGGTCCGGTCCGCATCTCGGCGCTGCGCGCGGTCCCGGGCTGGATCGGCTCGACCCTCTCCTACGGCGGGTACGGCCTGGCGATCGCCGTCTACATGACCTTCCTGGTCGCCGCGTACGAGGACGACGCCGGCTTCGGCGCCGGCCACGCGTCTGCGGTCTTCGCACTCGCCGGGGTGTCCATCATGTTCGGCGGGGTGGTGCTCGGCCGCTGGTCGGACACCGTGGGACGGCGGGCGGCCATGACGTGGGCCTACGTGGGGATGACCGTGGCGGTCCTGCTGGTCCCGCTCGGCGACGAGCCCTGGGCCGCCCTATCCGCGCTCGTGTTCGGCCTGGCGATGTCCGGGGCGCCGGCGGTGCTCGCCGCCCATCTGGCCGACTGGCTCGACCCCCGGCGGTTCGCCGCCGCCTTCGGCGCGGTCACCCTCGTCTTCGGGTCGGCCCAGTTGGTGGGCCCCCAGCTCGGCGGGTGGATCGCCGACCGGACGGGCAGCTTCACCGCGGCCTTCCTGGTCGCCGCCGGAGCCGCACTCGCTGCCGCCTGCGCGTCGGCCACGCTGCCCCGGCGCGGCGCCGCGCGGGGCGGTCCGGGCGGCACCGACGTCGGCCCGGACGCGGGACCGCCCTCGCCGTCGGTTCGGAACCGGCGCCCCTGACCGGTGGCTGGGGACGGGGCGTCGTCCCCCTCCTCCGGCGGCGATTCGGTGCCACACTCCCCGCATGCCCGAGCCCTACACGGCCGTGGGTCTCGTCCCCGCGGTGCGCGGCATCCGCACCCGTGCCGACATCGGCCGCAACCTCGAGCACATCGCGCACCTGTTCAAGGCCGCGTCGTGGCTGTCCAGCCTCGACCTGCCGGTGCGGCTCGTCGCCATCCCCGAGGGCGGTCTGCAGGCGTTCAACGACGAGGTGCTCGACCTGGACCACGAGACCTTCGCCCGGGACTGCGCCATCGACATCCCCGGCCCGGAGACGGAGTTCCTCGGGGAGCTGGCGCGCACCTACGACACCTTCGTGATGGCCCAGGCCAAGGCCCGCCACGAGGCCTTCCCCGACCGGTTCTTCAACGTCGGGTTCGCCCTCGACCGGCAGGGCGAACTCGTCCTGAAGCACTACAAGCTGACCACGCTGTACCCGGTCGAGCACTCGATGACCCCGCACGACGTGTGGGACCGCTGGGTGGACCTGTACGGGCTGACCCTCGACGCCTTCTTCCCGGTGGCCGACACCGAGATCGGCCGGCTCGGCGTCCTCATGGCCAACGAGGGCTCCTACCCCGAGAACGCGCGCGGGCTGGCGATGAACGGTGCCGAGGTCGTCTACCGGGCGTCCTACCCCCACCCGCACACGGGCAACGAGTTCTTCGAGATCCAGAGCCGGGCGCGGGCCCTGGACAACAACTTCTACGTGGTGGCCCCCAACCTGGCCACCTACTACCTGTACCCGGAGGCGCAGGACCCCATCGACACCTTCGGGGGGCGGTCGATGGTGATCGACTACAAGGGCCGCGTCGTCGGTCAGCACCTGTACGGGGCCGGGTCCTCCTACGTCGCCGGCACCATCGACATCGACGCCCTCCGGCACTTCCGTACCCACGCGCAGTGGGACAACTGGGCCAAGGACCTGCGCACCGAGCTCTACCAACTGGTCTACCGCGACTCGGTCTACCCGCCGAACCTCTACGCCGACCGGGCGCCGTTCACCCATGCGGAGTTCCGCGAGCAGGTGATCGAGAAGCAGATCGAGCTGATGGTGGAGCGCGGCGTGTGGGTGCCCCCGGACCGGCGGGTCTGAGGTCGGGTCCTGCCGGAGGGCCGGCGCGCCGCGACACCGCGTGACCCGCGGGCCGGCCCGGGGCGCCGGACCGGCCCGCCGGGCCTCACTTGACCAGGGCGCCGGCGTCCACCGGCAGTGGCACGCCCGTGATGTACCGGGCGTCGTCGGACACCAGGAACACCAGTGCGCGGCTGATGTCGATCGGCTGCACCCACGGGATCGGCAGCGTGTGCATGGCCTGCGACCGGGGCTCGAAGTCCGCCCGGGTGGGGTTCGGGATGTCGGGGACGAAGACCTTCATCGTCTCGTCGTTCATGATCATGTCGGTCTCCACCTGGGTCGGGTGGATGCTGTTCACCCGGATGCGCTCCGGCCCGTACTCCACGGCGAGGGTGCGCATCAGTCCGACCACGCCGTGCTTGGCCGACACGTAGTGCGAGATGTGCGAGTACGCCTGCAGCCCGGCCGCGGAGCTGGTCAGCACGATCGCGCCGCCCTCGCCGCCGGCGATGATGTGCGGGATCGCGGCCTTGCACGTCTGCCACACACCGGTGAGGTTCACGTCGATCATCTGCTGCCAGACGTCGAGCGGCAGCTCGTGCGAGGCGTGCGGCAGCGACCCGATCCCGGCGTTGGCGGCCACGATGTCCAGGCGGCCGAGTTGGGCCACCCCGTCGTCCACCGCGCCGGCGAGGGCGTCGTAGTCCCGCACGTCGGCCTTCGCCGCCACGATCCGGCGGTCCAGCGCCTCGACCTGCCGGACGGTCTCCTGCAGCTTCTCCCAGGTGCCCGTCGGGTAGGGCATCCCGGGGACCTGTTCGCAGACGTCGACGGCGATGACGTCGGCGCCCTCGCGGGCGAGTTCGACCGCGTGGCTGCGCCCCTGTCCCTGGGCCGCTCCGGTGACGAAGGCGACCTTGCCCTCGAGTCTGCCCATGACCTCTCCTCTCGTCGACACGGTTCGTGGCGCGCGTCACACTACGGGTGCTGCACCGGTCGTCGCCCCGTGTCGCTGCCACCGCCGGGCCGACTCCGTCGGGGGCGGGTGTCCGGGGAGGTCGGGTCGAGCAGGACCACTACCCGTCGGCGTCGGCGCCGTCCGGGCCGCGCTGCTCGTCCTCCGGGCGTGCTGCCGAGGACCGCGGGTCCGTGCGCTCGAGCCGCTGACGGATCGCCGCGACGTTCAGAGCGAGGTCCTCCAGTGCCTCGACCGCGCGTGTCGCGAGCGCGAAGGTGAGGTTCTCCCGCTGCTGCTCGGCGCTGGGCTCGCGGTCGCCCTGCGGGATCTCGCGGCGCTCGCGCGGACGACGCGTCGCCTCCGCCCACGGATCGTCGCCGCTGCGCGCATCGCCGAACAGCTCGCGCAGCACCCGCTGCGCCAGCTCCAGGAACTCGCCCGGGTCGGGCCGATCGGTCGCCATCCGTCCCACTCTCCGTTCCGGTCGAGCGCGTCCCGCGGACCGGGACGACCGGTCCGCGACGGCGCGACCAACGTACGACCGACACCCCGCCCGCGACAGCCGACGGTGCCCGGGTGTCCGGCCGTCGAGGCGCGTTCAGCGCGGCTGTGACCGTGCGGGGCGCCGGCCCGTCGCGGGGGAGGCCTGCCGGACGGCGGTCGACAGCACCCCGAGCTCGGAGTAGCCACCCAGCTGCGCCGACAGGACGCCACGTGGTCGTGCTGCCGGAGGGTGGCCGGAGGACCGGGATCCCCGGGCGGCTCGCGTCCCGCGCCGGATGCGGCTACGTGGCTCCCCGGAGGCGGTCGCGGACCGAGGCGGTCAGTCGTCGTCGTGGCACGCGCACGAGCAGTCGCTGGTGCAGAAGGCGTGGTTGCCGAAGTCGCAGAGGCTCTCGTTCATGGTCGCTCCCGGTCCTGGGTCAACGGGCAGTACGGCCGGCTCCGCGTCTCGTCCGCGGGGACGCACGGGGTGTGTCGGCCGCCACACTCTAAGCAGCCGAGCGCCCGCGCGCGCGGTAAGCGGGACGACACCGGAGGACGTGTCGCCCCGCGCCGTCCGGGTCGTCCGGTGCCGCCCACTACGGTGGCGCGGTGCCCGGACCCGACGGCCTCCCGGCGGTGCGTCCGGGGGCGTGGCGGGCGGCGGCGGCCGCGGTGTTCGTCTGTGGGTGGGGCGGCAACCAGTTCACCCCGTTGCTGGTCATGTACCGCGAGGCCGGCTGGTCGGCGCTGACAGTGAACGCGCTGCTGGGTGCCTACGTGGTGGGCCTGGTGCCGGGGCTGCTGGTCGCCGGGCCGCTGGCGCAGCGGTGGGGACGACGGCGGGTGGTCGTCGGCGGGGTGGTCGCGTCGTCGGTGGCCAGCGTGCTGCTGGCGGTCGGCCCGCTGGGTGTCGCCTGGATCGCCGTGGGCCGGTTCGTCACCGGGACCGCGGTGGCGGTGGCGATGGCGGTGGGGACGACGTGGGTGCTGGAGCTGTCCCGGGCCGCGGGGTCCGATCCCGGCACGGGGGCGCGGCGAGGGGCGATGTGGCTGACGCTGGGCTTCGCGGCCGGCCCGGGGGTGGCCGGGGTGCTGGCCCAGTGGGGGCCGCTGCCGATGGTGCTGCCCTATGCCGTCCACGCGGCGCTGGCCCTCGCCGTCCTGCCGTTCCTGCCGGCCGCGCCCGAGACCGGCGACGGCGCGGCGCGGGGGAGTGGCGCCCGGTTCGCCGGGGTGCGGCATCCGCGGTTCCTGCGGGTCGTGGTCCCGATGGCGCCGTGGATCTTCGGGTCGGCCGGGGTCGCCTACGCGATCATGCCGCAGCTGGTCGGCGACCGGCTGGGGTCGTGGGGGCTGGCCTACTCCACGCTGCTGACCGTCTGCACCCTGGGTGCCGGGGCTCTGGTGCAGCCGGTGGCCAAGCGGCTGGACTCGCCCACCAGTGCCCGCGCCGTGGCGGTCTCGATGGTGGTGATGTCGGCCGGGCTGGCGGTCAGCACCGTCGCGGCCGTCGTCCGCTCGCCGGTCGTGGCCCTGGTCGCCGCCGTGGGGCTGGGCGCGGCGTACGGCATCGCGGTGGTCTCCGGCCTGCTGGAGCTGCAGCGCCTGGCCCGGCCGGAGGAGCTCGCGGCGCTCACCGGCGTCTACTACGTCCTGGCCTACGTCGGCTTCCTGCTGCCCACGCTGCTGGCCCTGCTCAGCCGGGTCGCCGGGTACCCGGTGCTGCTGGCCGGCCTGGCGCTGGTCGCCCTCGCCGGCACCGCGGTCGTCCTGCGGCACTCACGGTCGGACCTCCCCGGCCAGGACCGGCTCGACCCGGGCGGCCGCCGCGAGCAGCGCGCCGTCGCTCCCGGGCAGTGACTCCAGCGAGACGCCGATCGGCAGGCCGGTGGTGGTGGCGCCGGCCGGCAGGGAGATCGAGGGCATGCCGGCGGTCGACCCCGGGCCGGTGTTGCGGATCGTGGTGAGGAAGACCGGCACCTGCCGCCCGTTGAGCTCGGTGGTGTGGTCGTCGCCGACCGGCGGGGCCGGCAGCGGCACCGTGGGGTAGACGAGGGCGTCCAGCCCGTGGCCGTCCGGTGGGCGCAGTGCGGCGGCGTACGCGGCGCGCAGCCGCTCCCGGACGGCGAGGTTCTCCCGGTAGAGCGCCTCGGTGACCGAGCCGCCGGCGGCGAGCTCGAGCGCGCCGCGGACGTCGGGGGAGGCGGTCTGGGCCAGCACGTCGGCGAGGGTCAGCCGGCTCTCCGGGCCGGGCAGGGTGGCCAGGTAGGCCGGCAGCTCACGGGCGATCTCGAAGAACACGATCGGGAAGCCGCACTCGGCGTCGAGCTCGTGCGCGTCGGCCACGCACACCTCGACCAGCTCGACGCCGGCGTCGGCGAGCCGGTCCAGCGCCCGGGCGGCGACCGCGGCGACGTCGGGGTGCAGGTCGTCGTAGAACCCGATCCGGGGGACGCCGAGGCGCAGCGGCCGGTCGCCCGCCGCGGGGGCGGGGTGACCGGTGACCAGCTCGTCGACGAGGGCGGCGTCGGCGACGGTCGTGGTGAGGACGCCGGCGGTGTCCCGGGTGCTGGAGATCGGCACCGTGCGGCCGGTGCCCCAGCGACCGACCGACGGGCGCCAGCCGACCAGGCCGCAGTGCGCCGCCGGCACCCGCACCGACCCGCCGGTGTCGGTGCCCAGCGCGACGGGGACGACGCCGGTGGCGACGGCGACCGCGGACCCGCCGGAGGAGCCACCGGCCGAGCGGCTGGGGTCGTGCGGGTTGCGGACCGGGCCGAAGGCGGCGTTGTTGCTGGTGACGCCGAGCGCCAGCTCGTGCAGGTTCGTCTTGCCCATGACAGCCGCACCGGCGGCCCGCAGGCGCAGGACCGCCAGCTGGTCACGGTCCGGACGGGAGTCGCGCAGCGCCGGGGTGCCGCCGGTGGTGGGCAGGTCGCGGGTGTCCAGGTTGTCCTTCACCGCGACCGGGACGCCGGCCAGCGGCCCGGAGGAGCCCGCGGCGGTGTCGGCGAGGGTGATGAACGCGCCGAGGTCGGCGACCTCCCGTGCCCGGGCGAGGCTCTGGGCGAGCACGTCCTCGGCGGAGGAGGCCGCGATGCGCTGCCGGACCCGGTCGAGCGTCTGCACGTCATTGCCTCCTCGCCGGAGGCCGGGCGCCTCCGGTGCGGCGTCATCCTGCCCGCAGCGTGGCTACCGTGGCGCCGTGCGGATCGCCTCCCTGCTGCCGGCCGCGACGGAGATGGTGACGGCGCTGGGGCTGGCCGACCGACTGGTCGCGGTCACCTTCGAGTGCGCCCCGGAGGCCCGGGAGCGCTGTCCGGTCGTGGTGGACACCGCGATCCCACCGGGGCTCCCGCCGGGGGAGATCGACGCCTGGGTGCGCGACCGGGTGGCCGCGGGCCTGCCGCTGTACGAGCTGGACCGGGGGGCGCTGGCCGCTGCCGACCCCGAGGTGATCCTGACGCAGGACCTCTGCCGGGTCTGCGCGCTGCCGGCGGCGACCGTGGAGGAGGCGTGCCGGGTGATCGGGACCGACGCCGCGGTCGTGTCGATCGACCCGCACACCCTCGACGAGGTGCTCGACGCCCTCGCGGCGGTCGGCCGCGCGGTCGGCGTCCCGGACGCCGCGGAGGCCCTCGTCGAGGACCTCCGCGCACGCCTGGCTGCCGTCGGGCGGGCCGTGGCCGGCCGGACGCGACCCCGGGTGCTGGTCCTGGAGTGGACCGACCCGCCCTTCCTCCCGGGGCACTGGGTCCCCGAACTCGTGCACCGCGCCGGGGGTGAGCCCGTGGGCGGTGTCGTGGGCGGCCGCAGCGTGGCGGTGCGCTGGGCGGACCTGCCGCCGGCGGACCTCGTCGTCGTCGCGCCGTGCGGCTCGGGCCTGGACGCGGCGCTCGAGCAGTGCGCGGTCGTCGCGGACCACCTGCCGGGCGTCCCGCTGCTGGCGATCGACTCGGCCGGCTACGTGGTGCAGGCCGGGCCCGCACTCGTGGACGGCGTCGAGGCCCTCGCCTGGGCCCTGCACCCCGACGCCGTCCCCGAGCCGCCGGCAGGACGCATCAGACGGTGCTGAGCCCTCCGTCGACGGCCGGTGGCGCGCAACCGACGACCGGGACCCCGAACCGCGCGAGGCCGGCGGCGTCCCGCGGGTCGTCGGTGAGCAGGACCGCCGAGCGGACACCCAGGTCCAGCAGGACGTGCGCGGCCACCCGGTGGGTGGAGTCCGGCCCGCGACCGCCGGACGGCGCACCGGCCTGCCCGGCGCACGACGGCCGGCTCCCGCGCAGGTAGACCACGACGCCCCGCCCGGACGTCCGCACGGCGGTCAGCGCGGCGTCCAGGTCGCCGGCGCAGCGGCACTGCACCGAGCCCAGCAGGTCACCGGCGAGGCACTCGACGTGGACGCGGACGGGCACCGCCTCCCCGCCGGCCACGTCCCCGGCCACCACCGCGAGGTGCTCCGGGCCGTCGACGGCGTCGACGTAGGCGTGGCTCCGGAACCGGCCGTGCCGGTTGGTCAGCACGGTGCTCCCCGCACGGCGCACCGGTGACTCGACCCGCTCCCGGTGCCGGACGACGTCCTCGACGGTCAGCGCGGCCAGGGCGTCCAGCGCGGGGGGCAGGGGCTCCGACGCCGGCTCCGGGACGGCGGCGAGCACCGCGGCGGGCACCAGCCCGGCCAGCCGGCAGAGATCGGCCGCGGCCTCGGGGGGTGCCGCGCGCTCCAGCACGCCGCCCTGGCGCACCTGCACCGGGACGACGTGGCCCGGGCGGACCAGGTCCGCCGGCGTCGTCGACGGGTGCGCCAGGGCTCGGGCGGTGCGCGCCCGTTCGAGGGCGGAGATCCCCGTCGTCAGGCCGGCGCAGGCGTCGACCGACACGGCGAACGCCTCCCGGCCGGCGTCGTCGGCCTCCATCAGGGGGATCTCGAGGGCGGCGAGCCGTTCCCCCTCGAGGGCCACGCAGGCGAAGCCGCTGCTGTAGCGCACCAGGAGGGCCATGGTCTGGCCGGTCACCCGCTCGGCGGCGATCACCAGGTGCCGCTCCCCGGCGGAGGTCAGGACCACCGGCTCCCCCCGGCGCAGCGCGGCCAGGGCGCCGGGCACGCCGTCGGTGGTCTCCGGGCGCTCGGCCAGCACCGCGGTCATCGCCGGCCTCCCGGGAGTGCGGGGTCGCGCCGGGCCGACACGAGCTCGGCGAACCGGACCACCTCGTCGGCGACCGTGTGCAGCTGCTCGAGGACCCGCTGGTCGCTGCACACCCCGTCCGCGAAGCTGCACTGCGTCGAGTTGATCGCCGCCCCGTAGGGCGTGACCCACCCGCGCAAGGCGTGGACGATCGCCCGCAGCGCGGTCAGCGTGGTCACCGACGCCTGCCAGCCGTAGGCCGTGACGATCAACCCGACCGACCGGTCGGCCAGGTAGGGCAGCCGGTCCTCGCGCATGTCCTCGGTGTAGTCGAGGGCGTTCTTCACCATGCCCGAGAGGGAGCCGTGGTAGCCGGGGGAGGCGACGATCACCCCGTCGGCCCGGCGCAGCTCGGCGACGAGCTCCTCGGCCACCGGACCCCCGCTCCCGGACTCCGGTGCGTACATCGGCAGCTGGGCCAGCTCGGCGCCGGTGAAGACGCGGGTGGTGGCGCCCCGCGCCTCCACCCGGCGCATCGCGGCGCGCAGCGCCTGCTCACTGGACGAGCCCGGGCGCACGGTGCCGCCCAGACCCACGATGTGCAGTGGACGGTCCACGTCCCCTCCTCGCTCCGGTCGGGCGGCGGTCGCCGCCGCGTCCACGTCAGGCCCCCGCCGGCACGGCCGGTCGGCTGGCCGCGGCGACCCGCTGCTGGCTCACCTGCGGCGTCCAGTGGTCGGGCTCGTCGGCCCACAGGTCGCGCAGCTGCGGGATGACCTGGGTGCCGAACAGGTGCGTGTTCTCGGCCGCGGTCTCCTCGGGGAGGTTGCCCATGTGCAGCGACGCGATGAGCTGGCCGACGCGCAGCTCGGTCGCCAGCTCGCGGAGTCGCTGCGCCACGCGGTCGGGCGTGCCGGCCACGATGTAGCCCTTCTCGTCGTACTCCCAGAAGCTCATCTCCCCGCGGACGGCCCGCTCCCGGTCCGCGGCGGCGGCCGGGTTGGTGGTGTGCTTCAGCGTCTGCGCGAGGGACTGGGTCGAGTTGTAGCCGGGCGGGGTCGCGTACCGCATGGCGGGGTTGCGCACGCGCTGGAAGTACTTGACCGCCTCGTAGTACTTCGCCTCGGCCTCGGCGTCGGTGTCGGCCACGCAGACCAGCTGGGTGAAGGCCATGCGGTGCGGGTTCATGTCGCCGTCGTTGGCGGCGACGTAGTCCCAGTAGCCGTCGACCAGCGGCTTGGCCGCCTGCAGCCCGGAGAAGGAGAGGTGGCCGTAGCAGTAGTTCTCCCGCGTCACGAGCTCCCACGTCTCGACGCTGCTGGACCCGGGGATCCAGATCGGCGGCCGCTGCTGGATCGGCCGCGGCCAGAGGTTGACGTAGCGCAGCTGGGTGTACTTGCCGTTGAACGCGAACGGCTCCCGCTCCTCCCACGCCCGCAGCACCAGCCGGCGCGCCTCGTGGAAGCGGTCCCGCAGCTCGACGGGGATCCGGGCGTAGGCGAAGGCCGAGTCCATCGGGGTGCCGAAGACGAAGCCGGCGATGAGCCGCCCCTCCGACAGGCAGTCCAGGTAGGCCATCTCCTCGGCGACGCGGGTCGGCGGGTTGTAGAGGGCCAGCGAGTCGCCGATCACCAGGATCGCCGCGTTCTGGGTGCTGCTCGCGAGGCTCGCGGCCAGCAGGTTCGGCGACGGGGTCATCGCGAACGGCGTCTGGTGGTGCTCGTTCACCGCCAGGCCGTCGAAGCCGTCGCGGTCGGCCTGCTGCATGAGGCGGATGAACATCCGGTAGTTCTCGCCCACCCGGCCGGGGTCGGCCATGTCGATGGGGCTGTCCACCCACCCGCCTTGGCCGGGCGCCGGGAACTGGTCCGGCAGACCGTCGTACGTCACTTCCGCGAACCAGTGGAACTTCATCGTCGCCTCATCCCGGACTGTCGCGTCCTCGTCGTCCGCTACGAACGGGCCCACTGTCGAACGCCTCGGTGGAGCGGGACAACAGACGTCCGCCCACTCGTGCCCCGGCAACGGTGGGCAGCGTCACACCGCCCGGGCGGTCGCCGGCCGGCGGTCGCACGCGGCGGGCGATGTGGAGGAGTGTCCACTCCGGAAGGGTGAGGAGTGTGCGGGCGCCCCTGTCACCGAGGTGCGGCAGTGCCGACACTGGGTGGTGACGTGAGGTCGGTCACAGCGCGTGTCCGCGCGGGTCGGACGCCTCCGACCGGGCGGGGGTCTGTCGTAGCGTGACCGACCACGGAGGTGATCCGGACCACATGACGCGTGCACCCGTCGCCATGACGAACCGACGCCCACCCCGCGCGACCGTCCCGGCCGCGCGCACCGCGGCCCCTGCCCGCCCCGGGCCGACCGGCGCGGTGGCGCACCGGGCCATCGCCCACCTGCTGCACCTGCTGGCCGAGGAGGCGCCCGCGGAGGCGTTCGACCGGCTCTCCCGGAACCTGCTGGACGCGACGGTCCCCGCCGACCGGGACGCCGCGCTGACCGCGCTGGCGCGGGCCGGTCGGGTCCGGGAGCTGCTCGCCCACCGCAAGCACCGGGAGAAGGAGACGCAGGCGCTGTACGAGACCGCCCGGGACCTCGCCTCGCTGCGGGACGGCGAGCAGGTCCTGGAGGCGATCCTGCAGCGGACCCGTCAACTGCTGGGCACCGACGCCGCCTACCTGGCCCTCGTGGACCCCGACACCGGCGAGGCCTACATGCGGCTGACCCTCGGCACGGTCACCACGCCGATCCAGTCGGTGCGCCAGCGCCCGGGGCAGGGCATCGGCGGCCGGATCATCAGCACCGGCCGGCCCTTCGCGACGGCGAACTACCAGCAGGACCGGAGCCTGGAACGCGACCCCTCGGTCGCGGATGCGGTCGTCGAGGACGGGATCGTCGGCATCATCGGGGCCCCGCTGCGGGTCGGCGGGGACGTGGTGGGGGCGCTGTTCGGCGCCAACCGCTACGAGCGCTCGTTCGCGCCGTCGGAGATCGCGCTGCTGTCCTCCCTGGCCGACCACGCGGCGATCGTCATCGAGAACGTCCGGCTCTTCGAACGCGCCGAGCGGACGGCCGAGGAGCTGCGGACGGCCAACGCGCAGCTGCGGGTCCAGGGGCAGGCCCTCGAGCGGGGCACGTCGGCGCACGGCCAGCTCATGCGGACGGTGCTCC
The DNA here is from genome assembly GCF_054049935.1 of Geodermatophilus sp. SYSU D00742. Lineage (NCBI taxonomy): Bacteria > Bacillati > Actinomycetota > Actinomycetes > Geodermatophilales > Geodermatophilaceae > Geodermatophilus > Geodermatophilus sp. SYSU D00742. Next base: position 15,809 of record NZ_JBJGYJ010000031.1, on the reverse strand, counting down.
GGCGGGCGGACCTGGCAGAGCTGATCGAGGCGATCGGCGGCATCCTGGAGGGCGCGGTGGCGCTGGTCGACCCCAACGGTCAGGTGGTGGCCAGCACCCGGCCGGGCGACGGCCTGTCCGTCGGCGACCTGTCGGCCACCGCTGGTGTCGAGCCGACCGCCACGGCCCGTCCCGGCGCCGCCCACCGGCTGGACGGGCCGGCCGACGACGGGGCCGAGCGGTGGGCGGTACCCGTCCAGGCAGGGCCGGACTCGTTCGGGCACCTCGTGTTCGCCGCCGGCAAGCCGCTGCTGGAGGCCGACGTGCGCATCCTCGAGCGCTCCGCGCAGACGGCGGCGCTGCTGCTGCTGATGGAGCGCCAGGCGGCGGTGGCCGAGCAGCACGTGCGTGGTGAGGTCATCGCCGACCTGCTCGCCGAACGCGAACCGCGCTGGGACTCCTTCACCCGGAGGGCCAAGCGTGCCAGCGGCATCGACTTCGACGTCCCGCACTCGGTGCTCGTGCTGACCGCCGCCGGGGTGTCGCGGCGGCGCCTGCTCAGGGCGGCGGCGGACTACGCGGCGACGCGCCGCGGTCTGGCCAGCGAGCACGCCGGGAAGGTGGTGCTGCTGCTGCCCGGGGTCGACGCGGCCACCGCGGGCCGCACGGTGAAGCCCCAGCTGGACCGGATGACCGGCGGCCAGGTCACCTGCGGCGTCGCCGGCCCGGCCGCCTCGGCGGCCGCCGTGCGGGAGCTGTACCGCAGCGCGGACCGGTGTCACCGACTGCTCCTGGCCCTGGGCCGGGAGGGTCAGGCCGCCGGCGTCGAGGACCTCGGCGTCATCGGACTGGTGCTCAGCGGCACCTCGCGGGAGCAGCTGGAACAGGTGCTCGCCGAGACCCTCGGCCCGATCGTCCGCTACGACGAGCAGCACGGGACGCCCCTGGTCGAGACGCTGACGGTGTTCTTCTCCGCCGGGCAGAACCCGCGGGCGGCGGCCCGCTCGCTGCGGGTGCACCCCAACACCGTCTACCAGCGCCTCGAGCGGGTCGACGCCGTGCTCGGGCACCGGGCGTGGCGGGAGCCGGCGGGTGCGCTGACCATGCAGATGGCCCTCCAGCTGCACCGGGTCGTCGAGCAGGTCCCGATCGAGGTGCTGGTCGGCCGGTGAGCGGTCCCCTTCCCCGTCCCGGCCGGCCGGCCGCACCGTCCGACGTGCTGGCGCGGCTGCTCGACGTGCTCGCCGAGGAGGGGCCGGTCGCCGAGATCGACGCCATCGCCGCGCGGGTGCGCGACGCCCGCGACGTCCCCGACCGCCAGCTGCTGCTGCTCGCGGCCGAGGACGCCCGCCGCGTCCGGCACCTGCTGGCCCAGCGCGAGCGGCGCGAGGCCGAGATGCAGGCCCTGTACGAGACGGCGCGCGACCTGACCTCGCTGCGCGACGTCGACGACACCCTGCACGCCATCGTGGACCGGGTGCGCCGGCTGCTGGGGGCCGACCTCACCTACATCGCGCTGGTCGACGAGGAGACCGGCGACGCGTACATGCGGGTCACCTCCGGCGCGAGGACGGCCCCGATCGAGTCGGTCCGCCAGCGCCCGGGCCAGGGCATCGGCGGCCGGGTCATCGAGACGGGGCAGGCCATCGCCACCGACGACTACCTGGCCGACCCCCGCCTCACGCTCTCGCCCGCGGTCGCCGCCGCCGTCCGCGAGGAGGGCATCGTCGGCATCGCCGGCGTCCCGATGAAGCTCGGCTCCCGGGTCGTCGGGGCACTGTTCGCCGCCGACCGTCGTCGGCGGACGTTCGACCAGGCGGAGATCGCGCTGCTGTCCTCCCTGGCCGACCACGCGACCGTCGTCATCGAGAACGCCCGGTTGTTCGCCGGGATGCGGGCGTCCACCCGGGAACTGCGGGAGGTCAACAGCCGCCTGTCCGCGCAGCGGCACGTCCTCGAGCGGGCCAGCGCCGCGCACGAGCAGCTCATGCCCCTCGCGCTCACCCGCGCGGACCTCGGTCAGTTCGCCGAGACGCTGAGCCGGATCCTGGGCGGCGCCGTCGAGTTGTCCGACACCGACTCCCGGCTCCTCGCCGCGGCGGACGCCCCCGAGGCCGACCCGGCGGCACCGGCGTCCGCGCCCGGTGAGGAGGGCGTCGACCCCGCACCCAGCTCCGCGGTCGTGCGGGTCCGGGCGGGGAAGGAGACCTTCGGGAGCCTGCGCCTGACCCGCGCCACCCCGATCAGCGACGCGGAGATGCGGACGCTGGAGCGGGCGGCGCAGACGGCGGCCCTGCTGGTGCTGATGGAGCGGCAGACCGCCCTGCTGGAGGAGGAGCTGCGCGCCGAGCTCCTGGACGACCTGCTCGCCGACGGGACGCCGGACCCGGAGGTGGTGCACCGGCGGGCGGAGCGGCTCGGTGTGCTGCGGCCCGGTGAGGCCCAGGTCCTCGTCGTCTGCTCGGCCACGGAGGTGCCGCTGTCGCACCTGCTGAAGGCCGCTGCCGACCTGGCCGCCCGGGCCGGAGGCCTCGCCAGCGAGCACGGCGGCTCGGTGGTCCTGCTGCTGCCCGGCGTGGACGGCGGTGCCGCCGCCCGCACGGTCGCCGCCGAGCTGGGGCAGGTCGTGGGCACGGCGGTGACCGCGGGCGCCTCCGGGCCGGCGGAGGCGGGGACCGGCCTGCACGCGTCGCACCGGGAGGCGGCACGCAGTCACCGGCTGCTCCTCGCCCTGGGGCGGGAGGGCGACGGGGCCACGCTCCAGGAGCTGGGCATCGTCGGCCAGATGCTCGAGGGTGCGACGCCCGGGCAGGTGCAGCGGGTGGTCGACCGCGCGCTGGGAGCGTTGATCGCCTACGACGCCGAGCACTCGGCAGCCCTCTTCGACACCGTCGAGGCCTTCTTCTCCTGCGGGCAGAGCCCACCGGAGGCGGCGCGCCGGCTCGGGGTGCACGTCAACACCGTCTACCAGCGGCTCGAGCGCGTCGACCGGGTCCTGGGGGGACCGAGCTGGCGGGACCCGCAAGGGGCACTGGAGATGCAGATGGCGTTGGAGCTGTACCGCGCCACCGGACGTCCCGTCCGCACGGAGTCGTCCCCCTCCTGAGGGGGGCTCTGCGGTTCGCCGTCACAGGCGCTCCTGCGTCGGGACGTGGCCGACCGGCTCCTGGGGCTCCGCGGAGCCGGCGACGGGATCGCCCCGAGGGTGCTCGGCTCGGACGGAGGATCGACGAGGGGAGGGGGCCGGTCCCCCGCAGGGACCGGCCCCCTCCCGTGGGCGTGGACGGCGAACGGACGCCGGCTCAGGCGCGTCCGGCCGCCGCCTCCACCGGTTCACGGTCGGCCGACGGGTGAGCGGCGAAGTGCTCGAACATCCGGCTGGCCTGCGGCTTGGTGAGCAGGGAGACCACGATCAGGGCCGTGTACGACCCGATGACCCCGATCCCGGCGATGTTCCACGGCGACAGCAGGGGGTCGTCGGCGAACAGGGTCTGGTTCAGCAGCGCCAGTACACCGCCGATCCCGATGCCGGCCAGCAGCGAGGCGATCGCCCCCTGCGACGTCGCCCGCTTCCAGCGCACACCGAGGTACAGCACCGGCCCCAGCATCGCGGCCAGCGCTCCCCAGGCAACGGCCATCAGCGACAGGACGAACTCCGGCGGGTTGAGCGCGATCAGCCCGGCGATCACCATGACGACCACGGACGTGGCCCGGCTCCACCACATCTCCTGGCGGTCGGAGAGCCGGGCACCCAGACCCATCTTCGCGATGTCGCGGACCACCGCCGCGCCGCTGAGCACCATGAAGGAGTCCGTGGTGGACATGACCGCGGCGAGGACCGCGGCGATCATGATGCCGACGAGGAGGGGGTTGAAGGACTCCATCATCAGCGTCGGCAGCACCGCGTCGGGCTGGTCGACCGGTGGCACCACGCCCTCCTCCGCCTGCACCCGGTACGCCATCCCGATCCAGGTCGCGGCCACGGCGAACAGGTACAGGAAGCAGGAGATCAGCGGGATCCAGCGGATGACCTCGAGGTTCTTGATGGTCAGGAACTTGGTGTTGATGTGGGGCACGCCGGCGTAGGCCAGCAGACCCACGAAGAAGGCGTAGACGAGCACGTTCTGCCACGCGAAGACGCCGGAGTCGTGCCAGGGCTCCACCAGCGCCGGGTCGATCGCGGTCATCCGCTCGTGCAGCTCCGTCAGCCCGCCGACCTGGCTGACCGTGTAGACCGCGAAGGTGACGACGAAGACGCTCAGGACCAGCAGCTGGAAGAAGTTGGTCCACATCGCGGCCACGATGCCGCCACCGATGCAGTACACGACGATGATGGCGCCGCCCACGAGGAGCGAGATGCCGGGGCTCCACCCGAAGATCGTCGTCCCCACGTAGCCGATGGCGACGAACTGCACCACCAGGTAGATCAGCGAACCGAGAGCGGTGGCCAGCCCGGCGAGGATCCGGACGGTGCGGCTGTTGTCGTACCGCAGGGCCAGCACGTCCGGCAGCGTGTAGACCGCGTGTCGCTTGGCGATGACGGTCATGGGCTTGGCCAGCAGGAAGTAGGCCAGTGTCAGCCCGAGGAAGCTCAGGCCCATCGTCATGACGTAGAGCGCGTAGCCCGTGCCGTAGCCGGAGCCGGCGTTCCCGAGGATGCCGGCACCGCTGACGATGGCACCGACGATCCCGAAGGAGACGACCCAGCGGCCGAAGCCGTCACCGGCGACCAGGTAGTCCTTCATCGACTTGACCCGCCGCGTGGACCACAGGCCGATCGCGATGACGACCAGCATGTAGGCGACGACGGCGGCGATCGTCCAGGGTGAGACGACCATGCAACACCTCGCTGTGTGGGATGGGTCGGGGGCTGTGCCTCAGGAGCGGCGCGTGAAGACGTCGTCGAGCGTGGCCCACTCCTCGTCGTCGGCGGAGAAGCGCATCGCGAAGACGATGGACAGGACGACGGCGACAAGGAAGCCGCCCAACACGAACAGCGCGGTCAGGGCAGGGAGTCCGAACATGGTCGTTCCTCACTGTCGGAGAGAACGGGCGACCGACCGGGCCGGCGCAGAGCGCCGCGACCCCGGCGGTGGATCGACGAGGACGACAGTAGGGACGGCGCAGGGGGCGGGTGTAGCGCAGTACGTCCACACTCACCGGCCAGGAGGTGGGCAGTCTCACATCGGGGATCTCACCCGATGCGGCTCGGTGCCCCCTCGCCGGCCTGCTCGCGGAGCCGGAACTTCTGGACCTTCCCGGTGGAGGTCTTGGGCAGCGGGCCGAACACCACGGCCTTCGGTGCCTTGAAGCGGGCGAGCCGCCCGCGGACGTGCTCGATGATCTCCGCCTCGGTGACCGCCGCGTCCCCGTGCAGGGTCACGTAGGCGACCGGCACCTCGCCCCACCGTTCGTCCGGGGCGGCGACGACCGCGACCTCCAGGACGGCGGGGTGCTCCGCGATGGCCTGCTCGACCTCGACGCTGGCGATGTTCTCCCCACCGGAGATGATCACGTCCTTGCTGCGGTCCCGGAGCTCGACGTAGCCGTCCGGGTGCACGACGCCCAGGTCGCCGGTGCGGAACCAGCCGTCCGGCACCGCCTTCCGCGTGGCCTCCTCGTCCTTGAGGTAGCCGAGCATCACGTTGTTGCCGCGCAGGGCGATCTCGCCGACCGAGACGCCGTCGGCCGGGACGTCCGCCCCGTCCGAGCCGACCACACGGGCCGTGCAGGAGATCATGTTGCCCACGCCCTGCCGCGCGCGGAGCCGCGCCTTCACCTGGTTGTCCAGGCCGTTCCACTCCGGGCGCCAGTCACAGATCATCGCCGGGCCGAAGGTCTCGGTCAGCCCGTAGAGGTGGGTCACCTCGAAGCCCAACTCCTCCATCCGGCGCAGGATGGCCGGGCTCGGCGGCGCGCCCCCGGTCGCCACCCGCACGGGGGTGGCGACCGGTGCCGCCTCCTCGGCGTAGGCGAGCATCGACAGCACCGTGGGAGCGCCCTCGAGGTGGGTGACCCCCTCGGCGCGGATGAGCCGCCACACCTCGGCCGGGTCGACCTTCGGCAGGCAGACGTGCGTGCCGCCGGCAGCGGTGACCGCCCAGGGGAAGCACCAGCCGTTGCAGTGGAACATCGGCAGGGTCCACAGGTGCACCGCCGACGGGGACAGCTGCGTGTGCGCGACCATCGCCAGCGCCTGCAGGTACGCGCCGCGGTGGTGGTACATCACGCCCTTGGGTCGCCCGGTGGTGCCGGAGGTGTAGTTCACCGACAGCAGCGCCCGTTCGTCCGTCGGCCGCAGGGCGAGCGGGGTGGCCCCGGCGAGCAGCTCCTCGTACTGGGTGCCGGCCCGGATCCGCCGCGGCGGGTCGGCGACCTGCGCCAGCGCCGCGTCGACCACCTCGTCGAACGCCGGGTCGTGCACCAGGACGGCGGACTCCGAGTGCTCCAGGATGTAGGCGATCTCCCCGGCCGAGAGGCGGGTGTTGATCGCCACCAGGGGGACCCCCGCCCAGGGCACGCCGAAGTTCGCCTCGAGCAGCACGTGGGTGTTGGGCGCGAGGACCGCCACCGGCCGGCCCTGTGCCAGGGGAGCGAGGGCGCCGGCCAGCCGCTGGGCCCGGTCGTGCAGTTCGGTGTAGGTCCAGCGGTGGTCGCCGTCGACCACCGCCACGCGCTCGCCGTGTGCCGCGGCCGCCCGGTCCAGGTAGGAGACGGGCGTCAGCGGCTCGAAGGAGAGGGCGTCCAGGTCCGCCGTCGTCGTCATTCGTTGCCTTCCTCGGTCGCGGCCGCGCGCACCCGGTGCGCGGCCGGTGGTCACGGCAGGGGCGCTGCGGGCGGCCGGGCCAGGAGCACGTCCTCGTCCTTGCGAGGCGCTCCCGCCAGCCGGCGCGGCAGCACGATCGCGGCCAGGACGGCGCCGGCCAGGGCGACACCGGCCACCACGAGGAGGGCGAACCGCTGGCCCGCGAGCGCGCTCCCGGTCAGGCTCCCACCGCCGGCCAGGGACCGCTGGGTGGCGATGGTGCTCAGGACGGCGACGACCGCGATCGAGAGGGTGCCGCCCAGCGCCTGGGTGCTGTTGAGGGCTCCGGCCCCGACCCCGTGCCGGTGGCCCGGGATGCCCGACAGCGCCGTCACCGTGCACGTCACGTTGATCGCCCCGCTGCCGAGGCCGAGCAGCAGGAAGGGGACCAGCAGGCCGGCGGCGTAGCCGGTGGAGCCGTCCAGCGCGAGGGCGAGGAGACCGGCGCCGGCCGCGCACAGGGCGAGCCCGGCGGGGACGAGCAGTCGCGGGCCGAACCGGTGGGTGTTGCGCGAGACGAGGCGGGCGGTGATGGCGACCGTGGCGGCCCACGGCACGAAGGCGAACCCCGCGCGCAGCGCCGACCAGCCGAGCGTCTCCTGCATGAACAGCGAGCTGGTGTAGTACGCGCCGATGCCGACGCCGGCGGTCAGCAGGACGAACAGGAACGCGAAGGAGGTGCGGTGCCGGAAGATGCCCAGGGGGAGCAGGGGGTCGGCGCCGCGGGCCTGGGACAGCGCGAACAGCCCCAGGAGGACCGCGGCGGCTCCGAGGGTGACCCAGGTCCACACCCCGGCCCCGTACACCTGCAGCTGGGTCAGCCCGAGGATGAGCGCCGCCACCCCGAGGGTGACCAGCAGGCCGCCCACCGCATCGAGCCGCTGGCGGTGCTCCGGCCGGATGGCCGGCACGACGAAGAACGCCACCACGAAGGCCAGCAGGCACACCGGCACGTTGACCAGGAAGACCCAGCGCCAGCCACCCGTGTCGGTGAGGACGCCACCGATGACGTTGCCCAGCGTGGCGCCGAAGGCACCGATCGCCGCCCACATGCCCAGCGCCGCGCTGCGTTCGCGCGGCGCCACGAAGACCGTCGTCAGCAGGGACATCGCCGCGGGCGAGGCCATGGCCGCGCCGATGCCGGCGAACGCGCGGGCCGCGATCAGCAACCCGGCGTCGGAGGCGATCGCGCACAGCAGCGAGCCGAGCGTGAAGACGAGCAGGCCGGCGAGGAACAGCCGCCGCCGGCCGAACACGTCGGCGCTGCGTCCGCCGAACAGGAGCAGGCAGCCGAAGGTCAGGCTGAAGGCCGTCAGCACCCACTGGAGCTGGGCCGGCGTCAGATCGAGGTCGGCGCGGATGGCCGGGAGCGAGACGACGACGACCGTGCCGCCGACCAGCAGGATGAACTGCGCGCTGCACATCAGGGCGAGGAAGAGCCCCCGGTGCCTGACCTCCGGGACGGCCGGCGCGGCGTGCCCGGCCTCGACGGTCGCTGGCCTCGCCACGGCTCAGCTCTCCCGGCGTGCGGGGCTCGTGCGGGCCGGCGGCTGGACGGTCACCGTGCCGTGCGGCATCGCGCGCGTCCGGGGCGGCCCGCCCCGGACGGGGTCACGCGGCCTTTCCCGTCAGGTACGCGGTGATGGCGGCGAGGGTGTCGTCCGGGTACTCCAGGACCATGCCGTGGCCGCCGCGGGGCAGGACCTGCAGCGTGGCGGTCGGGATGAGCTCGGCGATCTCGACCGACTGCGACACCGGCGTCAGCACGTCCTCCGCGCCGGTGAGCACCAGCGTGGGCGTCCGCACCGACGGCAGGTCCGGCCGGGAGTCGTAGACGCGCAGCCCGGCCGCCTGGGCCTCGAAGCCGGCCAGCGTGGTGGGGTGCGGGTCGAGCCGGGACAGCTCCGCCTGCGCGGTCACCGCGGCGTGGTCGCTCACCAGCCGCGGGGTGAACCCCCACGGCATGCCGGTGATGGCGATCGAGACCGGGTCGGCGCCGCTGCGCCGCAGCGCGAGCCCGGTGTCGAGCCAGGCGTGCTGGACGGCGGTGTAGGACGGGAACGCGTTGAGCAGCACCGCCTTGGACAGGACGTCGCCGTGGCGGATGAGCATCGACTGGAGCACCGAGCCGCCGAGGGACCAGCCCACCGCCGCCACCGGGCCGAGGCCGAGGAACTCCACCAGCGCCGCCGTGTCGTCGCCGAGGTCGTCGATGGCGTACGGGCCCGGCGGCACCTCGGTCCGCCCGGTGCCCCGGTTGTCGACCGTGATGACGGTGAAGCTCTCGCGGAGGCGCGGCGCGGCGGCGGTCCAGGCGATCGAGCTGGAGCCCAGACCGGCGATGAGCAGGAGGGGCGGGCCGTCGCCGCTGACCTCGTAGTGCATCGAGATCCCGTTGACCGTCGTGGTCGACATCGAGGTCCGCTCCTCTCCCGGGGTCCCGAGGGCCCGCCGATCCGCGTGTGTGGGGTCGCAGGCACGGCGGACCGCCGGGCGTGCGAGGCCGGGCGGTGCCACCGCCCCAGGGGTTCCGCGTCCCCGGTGGACCAGCGATCCCGCGCTGACCACCGAGGCGTCGTGGGGCAACTGTCGGGCGGGGGGCGGGGGCGATCAATGGGGACTGACCCACATCCCACCCGGTCCCAGGTGGGCAACGCTCCACACCGCGGGCCCCCCGATGGCCGGCGATCACCGTTCCCGGACCGATTTCCGACGAAAGCGGAACGGGCCGTTGCGACGCGTGTCACAGACCGCCTAACGTCCGTGGCCGTCGTCACACCCCCTGGGTCGTGCCGACACCTCCTGGCTGAGACGCCGGGGCAGGTCCGATCCCGCGGACCCGGACGGTGCCGTGCGCCGTCCGAGGCCTCGCGACGCGATCAGCCGCCCGTTACTTCCGACGATGGGGTGGTGGATCTGTGCTGAGATTCCTGCTGCTACGGGTGTTGACCACCATTCCGGTCCTGGTGCTGGTGACCTTCGTGGTGTTCGGCCTGGTGTTGCTGATCCCGGGTGACCCGGCGGTCACGATCGCCGGGCCGGACGCCACGGTCGAACAGGTCGCGGCGATCCGCGAGCGACTCGGGCTGGACCGGCCACTGCTCGTGCAGTACTGGGACTGGGTCACCAGTGCCATGGCCGGCGACCTGGGCACGTCGCTCTACACCAGCCGGGCCGTGGCCACCTCGATCGGTGACGCCCTGCCCGTCTCGATCGCGCTCGCCGGTGCGGCGCTGCTGATCTCGCTGGTGATCGCGGTCCCGACGGCCATCGTCTCCGCGCTGCGCCGCGGCACCTGGATCGACCGGGTGGCCACGCTGGGGTCCTCGCTGGGCATCGCGCTGCCGTCGTTCTGGCTGGGCCTGGTCTTCGTGCTCATCTTCAGCCTCACCCTGGGCTGGCTCCCGGCGACCGGCTACGTCCCGTTCGCGCAGGACCCGGTGGGCTGGCTGACCCACCTCATCCTCCCGGCGCTGACGCTCGGGATCGCCGGCGCCGCGGAGAGCACCCGGCAGCTGCGCGGCTCGATCATCGGCGTCCTGCAGCAGGACTACATCCGGACGGCGCGGGCCAAGGGCCTCCGCGGCCGGATGGTCGTCGGCAAGCACGTCATGAAGAACGCGAGCGTCCCGCTGGTGACCGTGCTCGGGCTGCAGATCACCGCACTGCTCGGCGGGGCGGTGCTGGTGGAGCAGGTCTTCGGCGTCCCCGGCCTCGGCCAGGTGGCGATCGCCGCGGTGACCACGCGCGACATCCCGGTCATCCAGGGCATCGTGCTCATCGCCGTCCTGGTGGCCGTGGTCTGCAACCTGCTCGTCGACCTCGTTTACGGCTATCTCAACCCGAAGGTGCGGCCACGATGACCCAGTCCCAGACCGGCCCGACGACCTCCGAGCTGTCCGTGGCCCCCGGTTCCCCTGCCGCCGCCGGCCTCCCGGCCGGCACCGACGTGGCGGCGGTGTCGCACCCGACGGTCCGCCACCGCGGCGGCGCCTGGTCCAACTTCCGGCGGCGGGTCGCGAAGAACACCGGCGCGGTCATCGCCCTCGGCGTCCTGGGCGTGCTCGTGGTCATCGCCGTCATCGCCCCGTGGATCACCCCGGCGGACCCGAACCAGCAGGACCTGCGCAGCGTCCTGCTGCCGCCCTTCAGCGACGGATACCTGCTGGGCAGCGACCAGCTGGGCCGGGACATCCTGAGCCGGCTGATCATGGGCACCCGGGTGTCGCTGCTGGCGATCGTGCTGGCGCTGGCCGTCGCCATGGTCATCGGCGTCCCCGCGGGTTTCCTCTCCGGGTTCCTCGGCGGACGCTTCGACATGGTCGTGATGCGGCTCAACGACGCCGCGATGAGCTTCCCGCCGCTGCTGCTGGCGATCGCGCTCGTCGGGGTGCTCGGCCCGAGCCTGCGCAACGCGATGATCGCCGTCGGCATCCTGCTCGCCCCGCGGTTCCTCCGGCTGGTCCGCGGTGTGGTCATCGGGCTGAAGGAGGAGACCTTCGTCGAGGCCTCCCGCAGCATCGGGACGCGCACGCGCACGATCATCGTGCGGCACATCCTGCCGAACACGCTGTCCCCGCTGACCGTGGCGATCGCGGTGACGGCCGGCTACGCGATGTTGTCCGAGGCGGGCCTGAGCTTCCTCGGGCTGGGCGTCCAGCCGCCCGACGCCAGCTGGGGCTCGATGATCCGCGAGGGCTACCTCTACTTCGGCCGCGCCCCCTGGCTCGGCATCTTCCCGGGCGTGCTCATCGCCCTGACCGTCTTCACGTTCGTGACCCTGGGCGACGGCCTCCGCGACGCCCTCGGTCGTGAAGAGCGCACCGAGTCCTGATCACCGGAGCACAGGAAGGACTGGGCACATGACCCGCACACTGCCGGTGGCCAGGACGGCGGCCACCACGACGCTGGAGGTGGAGGACCTCGTCGTGGAGGTCCTCACCGAGAACGGCTGGGCCACGGTCGTCGACGGCGTCTCCTTCACCCTCGGCCGGGGCGAGACGCTGGGCATCGTCGGGGAGTCCGGCTCGGGCAAGAGCGTCACCTGCCTGGCCATCGCCGGCCTGATGCCGCCGCGGCAGACCCGGGTCCGTGCCGGGACGCTGCGGCTGCTGGGCCAGGACCTCACCGCGCTCGACCAGCGCCAGATGGCCGACATCCGCGGGCCGAAGATCGCCATGATCTTCCAGGAGCCGATGAGCAGCCTGAACCCGGCCTTCACCGTCGGCGACCAGATCGCCGAGGTGCTCCGCCGGCACGAGGGGCTGTCGCGGAAGGCGTCGAAGGCCCGGGCCATCGAGCTGCTCGACCGGGTCGGCGTCCCGAACCCGGCCCGGCGGTTCGGCCAGTACCCGTTCGAGTTCTCCGGCGGGATGCGGCAGCGGGTGATGATCGCCATCGCCCTGGCGTGCACGCCGGACATCATCATCGCCGACGAGCCGACCACGGCCCTCGACGTGACCGTGCAGGCGCAGATCCTCGAGCTGCTGCGCGAGATCCAGCGCGAGCACGGGATGTCGGTCATCTTCATCACCCACGACCTCGGGGTCGTCGCCGACGTCTGCGACCGGGTGCTGGTCATGTACGCGGGCCAGATCGTCGAGGGCGCGCCGCTGGACGAGCTGTTCGAGAACCCGCAGCACCCGTACATGGAGGGCCTGCTGATGGCGATGCCCCGGATGGACCAGGTCTCGGAGGCGCTGGTCAGCATCCCCGGGCACCCGCCGCAGGTGGGTGCGTTCCCGAGCGGTTGCCGCTTCCACCCGCGCTGCTCCTACGTGCGGGACCAGTGCACCGACGGGGACGCGCCCGAGCTGGAACAGGTCGGCCCCACGCACACCACCCGGTGCCTGCGGCACCCCGAGCTGACCCTGCGAGGGACCACATGACCGAGCTGTCCAGGCCGGGCGAGGACACAGGACCACAGGGCGTGGCGACGAGGCAGCCAGGAGGAGACGTGGCCGGGGTCGAGCCGCTGTTGGACGTCCGGGACCTGCAGGTCACCTTCTCACCGCGGAAGAAGATGTTCCGCGAGCGGGTGGAGCTGCGGGCCGTGGACGGCGTGAGCTTCCAGCTGTACCCGGGGGAGACGGTGGGCCTGGTCGGCGAGTCCGGCTGCGGCAAGTCCACCACCGCCCGCGGGCTCATGCGCCTCGTCGAGCCCAGTGGCGGCTCGGTGAAGCTGGCCGGACAGGAGCTGCTGGGCCTGCCGGCGAACAAGCTGCGCAAGGCGCGCAAGGACATCCAGATGGTCTTCCAGGACCCCTACTCGTCCCTCGACCCGTCCATGCTGGTCCTCGACTCGATCGCCGAGCCGATCGACGTGCACCTGGACCTCACCCGGGCGCAGACGGTGGAGCGGGTCGGGACGCTCCTCCAGCGGGTCGGGCTGCCCCCGGAGTACATGTACCGCTACCCGCACGAGTTCTCCGGTGGTCAGCGCCAGCGCATCACCATCGCCCGCGCGATCGCGGCGGACCCGAAGATCCTCGTCCTCGACGAGGCCGTCAGCGCGCTGGACGTCTCCACCCAGAACCAGGTCATCGACCTGCTGGAGGACCTCTCCCGGGACAGCGACCTGACCTACCTGTTCATCGCCCACGACCTGTCGGTGGTCCGCCACATCTCCGACCGGGTCGCGGTCATGTACCTCGGGCAGATCGTCGAGCACGGCGACGTCGACCGGGTCTTCGACGCCCCGGCGCACCCGTACACCGAGGCGCTGCTGTCGGCGGTCCCGCTGCCCTCGCCGAAGCTGCAGCGCAGCCGGGAGCGGATCGTGCTCGCCGGTGACCCGCCGGACCCGTCCAAGGTGCCGCCGGGCTGCCGCTTCCACACCCGGTGCAAGTACGTGATGGACATCTGCCGGACGGTCGTCCCGCTGCCCACCCCGACCATCGGCTCCGGCGCCGTCGCCTGCCACCTGCACACCAGCGGGCCGCAGCTGGCGGGGGCGTCGGTCCGGGAACTGACCACGCCGCACGCCGCGGCCGTGAGCTGAGGAGACCGACATGCGATCAGCACGGTGGAAGGGCATCCGCACGATCTCCCTGGACGAGGTCCCCGACCCCCGCCCCGGCCCCGCCGACGTCGTCCTGGACGTGCAGGCCTGCGGGATCTGCGGCTCCGACGTGCACGCCTACGCCGAGGGCGCGTGGATCGCCGAGGGCGCGCCGATGGGCCACGAGTTCGCCGGGACGGTGGCCGAGGTGGGCGCCGAGGTGACCGGGCTCGGCGCCGGCGACCGGGTGGCGGTGATCCCGATGACGTCCTGCGGCGTCTGCCCGCAGTGCTCCATCGGGCACCCCAACCTCTGCGCCGACCTGAGCAACAGCGCCCGCGGCGGGCTCAGCGACCGGGTCCTGGTGCCCCGCGCGGCGCTCGGCCGGCAGCTGTACCGGATGCCGGACTCGCTCTCCTTCGAGGAGGGGGCGTTCCTCGAGCCGCTGTCGGTGGCGACGCGGGCGGTGCGGTCGGCCGCTCCCGACCTCGACGGGCCCATCGTCGTCACCGGGCTGGGCTCCATCGGCCAGTGCGTCCTGCGGGTGCTGCAGGCGTACGGCGCCACCGACGTCCTGGGCGTGGACGTGTCCCCGCCCCGGCTGGCCGTCGCGGCGACGACCGGCGCCGCGGTGCTCGACTCCCGCTCCGAGGACCTCCGTCAGCACGTCCTCGACCGCTGGGGCACGACGGTCTCCCCGTACCAGCAGGGCGGCTCCGTCGGCACCGTCTTCGAGTGCTCGGGCGCGCTGTCCGTGCTCGACGTCCTGCCCGAGCTGACCGCCCCGGCCGGCACCATCTCGATCGCCGGCCTCACCAGCTCGACCCCGCGGGTGGACCTCAACACGGTCGCCCAGAAGGAGCTGCGGCTGCTGGGGAGCTTCGCCTACACGCCACCGGACTCGGCCGAGGCCTTCCGGCTGCTCGCCGAGGGGGAGGTGCAGGTGGCGCCGCTGGTCTCCCACCGCGTGCCCCTGAGCCGGGTGGAGGAGGCGTTCGAGACCCAGCACGCCGTGGACGGCTCGGTCAAGGTCGTCGTCGTCGCCGACTGAGCCGCACCACGTCGTACCACCGGTCGCCGGACCTGCCGGCGACCGCCGCACCCGCGCGCCCGGTCCGGGGGACACCCGTGCCCGGACCGCGGCCACACCCGCACCCCGGGAGAGGAGTCCAGATGGGCACAGCACTGGCAGGCAAGGTCGCGGTCGTCACCGGCGGGGCCAGCGGCATCGGACAGGCCACCGCCGAGCGGTTCGCCGAGGAGGGCGCCGACGTCGTCATCGGCGACATCGGCCCGGGGGACGAGACCCTGCGGCTGGTGGAGAAGGCCGGACGCCGCGCGGTCTACGTGCGCACCGACACCACGGTGGAGGCCGACTGCGACGGTCTCGTCGCCGCCGCGGTGGCCGAGTTCGGCCGGGTGGACATCGGCGTCGCGTCCGCGGGCATCGCCACGGCCACCGGCCCCAGCAACGTGCAGACCCGGGTGGCGGAGAAGGACGCCACCCACGTGGTGAACCTGGACGTGGCGGCGTTCCAGCGGGTCCTGGACGTCAACGTCACCGGCCTGATGATGACCGGCCGCGCCCTGGCCCGGCAGATGCTCGCCCAGGGCACCGGCGGCTCGATCGTCAACATCGCGTCGAGCGCGGCGAAGATCCCGCTCGCCGGCGCCTCGCCCTACTGCGTCTCCAAGGCCGGGGCGTGGATGCTCACCAAGGTGATGGCCCTCGAGCTGGCGACCACGGGCATCCGGGTCAACGCCGTGGGCCCGGGCTACACGGCCACGCCGATGATCGGCGGCATCGAGCAGAACCAGGCGGCCTACGACCTGGCCATGAGCATCACCCCGATGAACCGGCTCGGCACGCCGGCCGAGATCGCGGCGGCCTGCCTGTTCCTGGCGTCGTCGGAGTCCTCGTTCGTGACCGGCCAGATGATCCACCCGGCCGGGGGGCAGTTCACCGGCTGACCGACCCCACCAGCACGCACCCGGACGCGCCGGGCGGGGAGCCGAGGCTCCCCG
>NZ_JBJGYJ010000030.1:0-60100 GCF_054049935.1 Geodermatophilus sp. SYSU D00742 | reverse complement strand
GATGGTCGCTTGGTGCCCGCCCTACACCGACCGGGTGCTGGTGTGGATGCCGGTGATGTGGTCGGCCACCCGCTGCGTGGTCCGGCGGTCCCGGGGGGGGTCGGGGTGGGGCCGCGGCCGCGGCCGCACCCGGTGGTGTCCCCCTTGACGTCGGCAGCGCGCGACCGGGATCCAGCCGGGGCGGCGTCCGGGGTCAGGCGGCCAGCGCCCGGTTCCCGCGCAGGCCGGAGCGGCCGGCCTCCCAGGCCCCCAGCAGGTGCCGTGCGGTCAGGCCGTCGACGGCCAGCGCGCAGGCCGCACCGAAGAGGACGTCGCCGGCCAGGTGTGGCTCCCCGGCGACCAGCGAGCCGCACATGTCCACCGACGCGATCTGCTCGTGGACCGCGTCGGCCTCCACGTGCTCGTCGTAGAACACGCGCGTCGTCTCGGCGAACCCGAGCCGCCGCAGCCCCGCCGAGTACCGGCGGGAGGGCTCCGACGAGGTCATCTCCACGGCGGTGAGGTGTCCCAGCGCGGCGCCGCGCCAGCGGCGGTGCAGCCCGAACAGCGACATCGTGTTGACCGAGGCGAAGGCGCAGGCGGGCGCGTCGTCCCACAGGGCGCCGTACGTGGCGTCGAGGTCGAGGTCGCGCATCAGCCCGGCGAACAGCTCGCTGTGCATCCGGGCCGGCGCGCCGCCGCCGTACTCGTCAGCCTGGATCTCCACCATGGCCGCCTTCGCCCGGCCGCTCAGCCGCGGGACGGCGAAGGTGTGCGGGTCGCCCTCCTTGAGGTGGTAGACCGACCGCAGGGTCAGGTACTCCCGCCACTGGTCGAGCGACCCGGAGCGGGCCAGGTAGGACGACAGGGAGGGGCCGTCGTCGGCGGCGACCAGCGCGCCGAGCTGCCGGTCGATCGGCTCGCCGGTGGCCTGCGGGTCGCCCACCAGCTCGCGCAGCGCCGCGGTGTGCCGGCCCTCGAGGTGCGCGCGCAGCGTGAGCAGCGCGGGATCCCACTCCCAGGCGTCGTCGACCCCGTCGAAGCCGCGGTAGTGCAGCTCGTAGCAGACGGCGAGGGCCAGCTGGAGGTCCTCGTCGGCGAGCGGGTCGGTCGCGGCGGCCGCGGTGCGCGCGGCCAGCTCGACGGTGGCGTCGGAGAGGGCGCCGGCGTGGAGGTCGGCGCACAGGGCGGCGGTGAGCGGGCCCCGGGGCTCGGGCAGGTGCATGGGGTCGGGCATGCCCACGACCGGCCGCTCCGATGCGCGCGGGAGTGTGATGTCGCTCCGGGGTAGGACACCGGCATGAGCGCCTCCCTCGCCGACCGCGTCGTCCTCGTCACCGGCGGCAGCGCCGGCATCGGCCGCGCCACCGTCGCCCGGCTGGCGGCCGACGGCGCGCGGGTGGTCACCTGCGCCCGCGGCGCCGACCGGCTGGCCGAGGCGCTGGCCGCGCTGCCCGCCGGGGTCACCGGCGTCGTGGCCGACGTCGCCGACGCCGGTGACCGCGCCCGGTTGGTCGACCGGGTCCTGGAGGAGCACGGCCGGCTCGACGCCGTCGTCCTCAACGCCGGCCTCGGCTGGGCCGGGCTGGTCGAGGACATGCCGGGGGAGGTGGTGGAGGGCATGGTCGCGCTCAACCTCACCGGCGTCGTCGAGCTGACCCGGCTGGCGCTGCCGCACCTGTTCGCGTCGGCGGCGGAGCGGGGGCGGGCCGACGTCGTCACCGTCGCGTCGGCGGCGGCGTGGTCGCAGGTGCCGCCGCTGACCGTGTACTCGGCGACCAAGGCCGGCGTGCACGGGTTCGTGAAGGGCCTCCGGCGGGAGGTGACCGCCCGCGGCGTCCGGGTGCACACGGTCAACCCGGGACCGGTCGCGACCGAGTGGCTGGCCCGTGGCCACGGGGCGCCGCCCGTCTCCGACGCCGACGCCCCCGGCCGGCTGTCCCGGGGCATCCGCCGGGAGCGGGTCGCCGACCAGATCGGCCGGTGCCTGACCACCCCCTGGTCGCGCACGGTCGCCGTGCCGCGCTGGATGGGGCTGGCCCGGCTCGGCGAGGTGCCGCCCATGGACCGCGCGCTGGACCTGCTGCTGTCCCGGCAGGCCGACCGGATCCGCCGCATCGCCGCCCGGTCGGTGGAGGTCCGCACCCGCTGAGGCGGCCCGCGGCTGCGCTTGACGGACCGGTCCCCCTCCCCGACGGTGGGGTGTCCGGCCCGCACCCGCCTGGAGAGCCGCATGCCCCGAACCGTCCTCCGCCGCGCCGGGGTCGCAGCCGCCGCGACCACCACACTCGCCGCGCTCGCCGTCGCCGTCCCCCTCGGCCCTGCGGCCGCGGACCAGGGCGACCGGTCCGGTCCGCCACCGGTCCAGGTGCAGCTGCTGGCCCTCAACGACTTCCACGGCCACCTGGAGCCGCCGTCGGGCTCCAGCGGTCGCATCCAGGTCGGCGTGAACGCCGACGGCACGCCCCAGACGGTGGACGCCGGCGGGTCGGCGTACCTCGCCACCCAGCTCGCGCAGCTGGCCGCCCAGCAGCAGGAGCCGAACACGGTCACCGTCGCCGCCGGCGACCTGATCGGCGCCTCGCCGCTGCTGTCGGCCGCCTTCCACGACGAGCCGTCGATCGAGGCGCTGGGCCTGGCCGGCCTGGACTACGCCAGCGTCGGCAACCACGAGTTCGACGAGGGCCCGGCGGAGCTGCTGCGCATCCAGGACGGCGGCTGCCACCCGGTCGACGGGTGCCTGGACGGGACGCCGTACGAGGGCGCGGCCTTCCAGTACCTGTCGGCCAACGCCTTCGTCACCGAGACCCAGGAGCCGCTGCTGCCGGCGTACGCCGTGCACCGGGTGCAGGGGGTCGAGATCGGCTTCATCGGCATGACGCTGGAGGGCACCGGCGCCATCGTCAGCCGCGAGGGCACCGCCGGCCTGGAGTTCCGGGACGAGGTCGAGACGGCCAACCGGTACGCCGCCGAGCTGCAGGAGCAGGGGGTCGAGGCGATCGTCGTCCTGCTGCACGAGGGCGGGGTGCAGACCGGGGCGGACGCCTGGGACGTCAACGGCTGCAGCGGCCTCACCGGACCGGTCGTCGACATCGCCGCCGGCATGGACGACGCCATCGACGTCGTGGTCAGCGGCCACACCCACCAGGCCTACGACTGCGAGCTGGCCGGGAAGCTGGTGACCAGCGGCAGCTCCTTCGGCCGGCTGGTGACCGACATCGACCTGGCGATCGACCGGGACACCGGCGACGTCCTCACCGCGGCCGCCGAGAACGTGGTCGTCCGGCGGGACGTCGCGGCGGACCCGGCGCAGACCGAGCTGATCGCCCGCTACCGGGCGGCGCTGGGGCCGATCGCGAACGAGGTCGTCGGGACGGCGGCGGTGGACCTCACCCGGGCGCAGGAGCCGGTCCTGGACGGCGCGGAGTCGACCCTGGGCAACGTCATCGCCGACGCCCAGCTGGCGGCCACCGACGACGAGGCCGGCGCGGTCGCGGCGTTCATGAACCCCGGCGGCGTGCGTGCCGACCTGCTCGCGGGCGAGGTCACCTACGAGGAGGCGTTCACGGTGCAGCCGTTCGCCAACAACCTGGTGACCCTCGACCTCACCGGCGCGCAGCTCAACTGCCTGCTCGAGCAGCAGTTCTCGGAGGAGACCGTGCTGTACCCCTCCGCGACCGTCAGCTACCGGGTCGACCCCGCGGGCGTGGCCGCCCCGGTGGACGGGGACCCGTGCACCGGCACCCGGGTGCCCGACGGGTCGGTGCTCATCGGCGGTCAGCCGGTCCTCGCCGGCTCCACCTACCGCGTCACGGTGAACAACTTCCTCGCCGGCGGGGGTGACGGGTTCACCGTCCTCACCGGGGGGACCGGCGCCGTCACCGGCCCGATCGACCTGGACGCCTTCACCGCCTACCTGGGCGCGACCTCGCCGGTCGCGGCGCCGGCGCTGGACCGCATCGGCGCCGTCTGACGCGGGCGGTCGCCTGCCCGCGGCGGCCCGCCGCCGCCCGCGGCGGGCCGCCGGGGCCCTGTCGGAGGCGCCCGGCGAGGGCTACGTTCCCGGGCATGGGCGAGGACCCGACGGTCACCGACCCGGGTGCGTACCGGGTGCTGTTCGAGAACGAGCGCGTGCGCGTGCTGGAGTACACCGACGAGCCGGGGTACCGCACCAAGCCCCACCGGCACCCCGACAGCGTCATGGTCACGCTGAGCTCGTTCAGCCGGCGGCTCTACGGCCACGGCCGCGAGGTCGACGTCGAGCTGCACGCCGGGATGGCCCGGTGGCTGTCGGCGCAGGAGCACTCCGGCGAGAACACCGGCAGCACCCCGAGCCACTCGATCTTCGTGGAGCTCAAGGAACCGCGGCCGACCTCCCCCGAGGTGGCCGCGTCGCTGGGGCCGAGCACGCCCTGACCGCGGCGCCGGGACACACCCGGCCGGTACTCCTTGTCACGGTCGGCCCCGCGCTGAATCCTCCTCGCACGTCCCCGTGCCGACGTCCGGGTCATCGGAGCCCCGGGCGCGCACCGGAGGCGGCGGCGAGGAGGCGCCATGGACTTCCTGCAGCCGACGACGTGGACCGGCGCCCTGGCCGCGCGCGCGGAGCGGCCCGACGCCCTGCCCCTGGCCGGCGGCACGGACGTGATGGTCGAGCTGAACTTCGACCGCCGCCGTCCCGCCGCGCTGCTCGACCTCACCCGCGTGCCCGAGCTGCGGGAGTGGACGACCGACGGCGAGGTGGTCCGGCTCGGCGCCGGCGTCCCGTACGCGCGGGTGGTCGCCGAGCTGGGCACCCGGCTGCCCGGGCTGGCGATGGCCGCCCGCACGGTGGGCTCGCCGCAGATCCGGGCGCGCGGCACGGTCGGGGGCAACCTCGGGTCGGCGTCCCCGGCCGGTGACGCGCACCCGCCGCTGCTGGCCGCCGGTGCCGTGGTCGAGGCCGAGTCCGCCGACCGCGGGGTGCGGCTGGTCCCGGTCGTGGAGTTCTTCACCGGCGTCAAGCGCAACGCCCTCGCGCCCGACGAGCTGATCGCCGCCGTGCGGGTCCCGGCCGCCACCGGCCCGCAGCAGTTCTGCAAGGTCGGCACCCGCAACGCCATGGTCATCGCCGTCTCCGCCTTCGCCCTCGCGCTGCACCCGGACCGGCAGGCCGTCGGTACGGGCATCGGGTCGGCGGCGCCCACGCCCCGGCCGGCGCGGGAGGCGCAGGAGTTCCTGGCCGGCGAGCTGGACTGGGCGGCCCGCCGCCCGCTGCCCGAGGTTCTCGCCGCGGAGTTCGGGCGGCGCGTGGCCGCCGCGGCCGCGCCGATCGACGACGTCCGGGGGACCGCGGCCTACCGCCGGCACTCCCTGGCGGTGATGGCCCGCCGCGCCGCCGCCTGGGCCTGGGACGACCTGAGGAGGGCGGCCTGATGCGCCTGAGCACCACCGTGAACGGCACCGCGCGCGAGGTCGACGACGTCTGGCCGGGGGAGAGCCTGCTGTACGTGCTGCGCGAGCGGCTGGGCCTGCCCGGCGCGAAGAACGCCTGCGAGCAGGGCGAGTGCGGCTCGTGCACGGTCCAGCTCGACGGCGAGCCGGTGTGTGCCTGCCTGGTCGCCGCGGGGCAGGCCGCGGGCCGCGAGGTGACGACCGTCGAGGGACTGGCGCCGGCCGGGGCGCTGTCGCCGGTCCAGGAGGCGTTCGTCGAGGCGGGCGCCGTGCAGTGCGGCTTCTGCACCCCCGGCCTGGTCGTCGCCGCGCACCACCTGCTGACCCGGGTGCCGCAGCCCTCGGACCCGGAGATCCGCGAGGCGCTGGCCGGTAACCTGTGCCGCTGCACCGGTTACGAGAAGATCCTCGACGCCGTCCGGCTGGCCGCGGCGAGGCAGGCCCGGTCATGAGGGGCGGGCGCGGCCGTCTCCGCCCCTCGGGGAGCGTCGAGGCGGGTGGCACCGTCACCACGTCGACGCCGGTGACCGGCGCCGGCCGGGTCGGGGACAGCCCGCTCCGGCCGGACGGGACGCTCAAGGTCACCGGCGAGTTCGCCTACGCCAGCGACCTCTGGCACGACGACATGGTCTGGGGCGTCACCCTGCGCAGCCCGCACCCGCACGCCCGGATCCGCCGGATCGACGTCTCCGAGGCCCTCACCGTCCCCGGGGTCACCGCCGTCCTCACCGCCGACGACGTGCCGGGCGAGAACGCCTTCGGGCTCGAGCACGCCGACCAGCCGGTGCTCGCCGCCGACGTCGTCCGCTACGAGGGCGAGCCGGTGGCGCTGGTCGCCGCCGACCACCCCGAGACCGCGCGCCGCGCGGCCCGGCGGATCCGCGTGGACTACGAGGTGCTCCCCGCGCTCACCGACCCCCGTCGCGCGCTGGACGACGACGCCCCGCGCGTGCACCCCGGCGGCAACCTGGTGCGCCACGTACGACTGCGCCGGGGCGACCCCGCGCCGGTCGCGCCGGTGGTGGTCTCCCTGGACTTCGAGGTCGGCATGCAGGACCAGGCCTTCCTGGGCCCGGAGTCCGGGCTCGCCGTCCCGGCCGAGGACGGCGGCGTCGACCTGTTCGTGGCCACCCAGTGGCTGCACGTCGACCAGCGGCAGGTGTGCCTGGCGCTGGGGCTGCCGGAGGAGAAGGTGCGGCTCACCCTCGCCGGCGTGGGCGGCGCCTTCGGCGGGCGCGAGGACCTCTCGGTGCACGTGCACGCCTGCCTGCTGGCGCTGCGCACCGGCCGCCCGGTGAAGATGAGCTACGGCCGGGAGGAGTCCTTCTACGGCCACGTGCACCGGCACCCGGCGACGATGACCTACGAGTTCGGCGCCGAGCGCGACGGCACCCTGGTCTACGCGCGGGCGCGGGTGCTGCTCGACGGCGGCGCCTACGCGTCGTCCACCGGCGCGGTCGTCGGCAACGCCGGACTGCTCGGGCTCGGGCCGTACCGCTTCCCGTCGGTGGCCGTGGACGCCTACGGGGTCTTCACGCACAACCCGCCGTGCGGGGCGATGCGCGGCTTCGGCTGCGTGCAGACGGCCTTCGCCTACGAGGCGCTGATGGACGAGCTCGCCGCCGCGGTCGGCCTCGGCCCGGTGGAGATCCGCCGGCGCAACGGCCTGCGGGAGGGCGACCGGAACGTGACCGGCCAGGTGGTCGACTCGGCCGCGCCGGTGGCCGAGCTGGTGCAGCGGGTCGCGGACCTGCCGCTGCCCCCGCCCCCGGACACCACCGACATCCGCGCGCTGCCGGGCGCGGTCGGCAACACCACGCACGGGGAGGGCGTGCGCCGTGGCGTGGGCTACGCGGTGACCGTCAAGAACGTCGGCTTCTCCGAGGGCTTCGACGACTTCTCCACCGCACGGGTGCGGTTGGCGGTCCTCGGCGGGGAGGCGGTGGCCAGCGTGCACACCGCGGCGGCGGAGGTCGGCCAGGGGCTGGTCACCGTGCAGCAGCAGATCGCCCGCACCGAGCTCGGCGTGGAACGCGTGGTCGTCGTCCCCGCCGACACCTCGGTGGGCTCGGCCGGGTCGACGTCGGCGTCCCGCCAGACCTACGTCACCGGCGGCGCCGTGCAGGCCGCCTGCCAGGCGGTGCGGACGGCGGTGCTGCAGCGCGCCGCCGTCGCGCTCGACCGGCCGGTCGCCGGTCTGCGCCTGGACGGCGAGAAGGTGGTCGGACCCTCCGGTGAGGTGCTCGCCGGGCTGGCCGACGTGCTGGGGGACGACGCGGTCGAGCAGACCGTCGAGTGGCGGCACCGGCCCACCCACGCCGTCGACCCGGAGACCGGGCAGGGCGACGCGCACGTGCAGTTCGCCTTCTCCGCGCACCGGGCGGTGGTCGACGTCGACGTCGAGCTCGGCCTGGTGAGGGTGGTCGCCCTCGACACCGCCCAGGACGTCGGCAAGGCGGTCAACCCCGACGCGGTGGTCGGTCAGGTCCACGGCGGGTCGGCGCAGGGGATGGGCCTGGCGCTGATGGAGGAGGTCGTGGTGACCGACGGGCACGTGCGCAACCCGTCGTTCACCGACTACCTGCTGCCGACGGTCCTCGACATGCCGCCGATGCGGGTGGAGCTGCTCCAGAACCCCGACCCGCACGCGCCCTACGGCGTCCGCGGGGTGGGGGAGCCGCCGACGATCTCCTCGGGCCCGGCGGTGGCCGCGGCCGTGCGGGCGGCCTGCGGGCGGCCGCTGCGGCGGGTGCCGATCCGCCCGGAGCACATCACCGGCACCTGATCCCGCCCCCTCCGGCGGTGGCGCGGGATCGACCGGTCGTGGCCCGCGGAGGCGTCGGTGCCCGCGCGGTCGCGCCGGCCATGGGGCAGGGTGAGCTGTGCCGTTCGAGTCCCCGGAGTTGGTCGTCCGCCGCGTCGACGCGCAGACCTGGGCGGTCGTGGAACCGCTGGTCTACCGCGGGAACCGGGACCGGTTCGTCGTCCCCGCGGGGTTCCGCACCGACTTCGCGTCGGTGCCCGACCTCGTCACCTGGCTGGTCCCGCGGTACGGCGCCTACACGCTGGCCGCGATCCTGCACGACTGGTTGTGCGAGGAGGGGATCGACTCGGGGGCGGTGACCTCGCGGCAGGCCGACGGCATCTTCCGGCGGGTGATGCGCGAGAGCGGGGTGCCGGTCGTGCGCCGCTGGCTCATGTGGGCCGGCGTGCGGTGGGGTGCGCTCACCGACCCGGCGCGGCGGCCCGGCTGGCTGCTCAGCGCGCCCGGGGTCGTGGCGATCACGGTCCTCGCCGCGCCGTTCGTCCTGCCGCCGGCCGTGGTGATCGTCCCCGGGCTGCTGGCCTACGGCCTCGTGGAGTGGGTGGTGGGGCGGTTCGCGCCCACGCGCCCGCAGGAGCTGGTGGTCCCGACCGGCACCGCCCCGCCCGTGGGGTCGTCCCGGGCGTGAGCGGCGCCCACGCCCCGGCACCCGCCGCTCAGCCGCCCTTGCGGCGGGCGAACACCAGACCCGCCACCTCGGCCGCGCCGGCCTGCAGCAGTGCACGGGCCATCTCCCTCAGGGAGAAGCCCTCGGAGTACACGTCGTCGACGACGAGGACCCGTCGCCCGGCCACGCGGTCCGGCTCCGGCACCGACAGCGCGCTGCGCAGCTCGCCCTCGGCGATCTCCCGACGGGCCTCCACGCCGATCCCGAGGAAGCGCCCGGTGGGGCCGGACTTCGCGATGAGGCCCGGGGCGAACGGCCACTCGGGCCCGGCGCGCCCGGCCGCCTCGAGGAGGAGCCGGAGGTAGTCCCACAGCCGGACGGCCCGCGGCCCCACGTAGATCGCGCCGGTCGTGATGACGTCGAAGCGTTCCATCTCGTCCCGGCGGTCCTCGAGGTACCCGACGAGGATGCGGCCCAGCACCTCGGCCCAGCTGCGGTCCTCGCCGTACTTGTAGCGGTGGACCGCGCCCCACATCGCCTCCGGCTGTTCGGAGACGGTGTAGATGCGGGAGAAGGCGCGGTCGTCGAACGCGCACACGGTGTTCGGGCAGCAGCCGCGATCGAGCCGTTGCCCGCAGACCGCGCAGCCGGACTGCGGGGTCGCGGCGGGCCTGCCGCTGCAGCACGCGAAGCAGATGGCCGGCGTGCCCGAGCTCCGGTAGCGGCAGGTCTCGCAGGCGTCGAGGCCGGCCGGGGACGGGCGCAACCTCTCCAGGTCGATCGGCATCCGGCACTGCCTCCGGGAGCGGCTCCTGAGCACCGACAGGGGGAGGCGACCCTAGGGCAGGGACCGCTGCGCGGTCGACGGGTGCGGATACGGGCCGGTCACCGCGGGGGAGGGTGCTGCGTGGCGGACGGGGGTCGACCAAGCTGGGCGCCATGAGCGATTCCTCCGGCCCGCCGTTCCGCGCCGACCACGTCGGCAGCCTCCTGCGTCCTCAGCGCCTGCTCGACGCCCGCGCCCGCCGCGCCGCCGGTGAGATCGACGCCGCGGAGCTGCGCGGCATCGAGGACGAGGCGATCGCCGACGTCGTCCGCCTGCAGGGCGACGTCGGCCTGCACACCGCCACCGACGGCGAGTTCCGCCGCGCCACCTGGCACATGGACTTCATCTACGCGATCAACGGGATCACCAAGGTGGAGGGGGAGGGGCGGCCGGTCCACTTCCACAACGCCGACGGGGACATCGACTGGGTGCCGGCCGGCCTGCACGTCGACGGCCCGCTGTCGATCGACGAGCCGATCTTCGGCACCGACTTCGCCTACCTGCAGTCGGTGGTCGGCCCCGGTCAGACGGCGAAGCTGACGATCCCCTCGCCGTCGATGGTCCACTACCGCGGCGGCGCGGCGGCCATCGACCCGACCGTGTACGCCGACGAGGACGCGTTCTGGGACGCCCTGTCGGCGGCCTACCGCCAGCAGGTGCAGGGCATCGCCGCGCAGGGCTGCACGTACCTGCAGCTGGACGACACCAGCCTGGCCTACCTCAACGACCCGGCCCAGCGGGCCGAGCTCGCCGGGCAGGGGCGCGACGCCGAGCACCAGCACGAGCGCTACATCCGCCAGATCAACGCCGCGCTGGCCGGCCGCCCCGCGGGCCTGGCCGTGACCACCCACCTGTGCCGGGGCAACTTCCGCTCCTCGTGGGTGGCCGAGGGCGGCTACGACTTCGTCGCCGAGGCCCTGTTCGGCGACCTGGACGTCGACGGCTTCTTCCTCGAGTACGACGACGCCCGCTCCGGCGGGTTCGAGCCGCTGCGCTTCGTCCCGCCCGGCAAGCGGGTCGTCCTCGGACTGATCACCAGCAAGCGCCCCGAGCTGGAGGACAAGGACCAGCTCAAGCGGCGGATCGACGAGGCCGCGCAGTACGTGCCGCTGGACCAGCTCGCGATCTCGCCGCAGTGCGGCTTCTCCTCGACCGTCGAGGGCAACGCGCTCACCCGCGACGAGCAGATCGCAAAGCTGGCGCTGGTCGTGGAGACCGCGCAGGAGGTCTGGGGCTACGCGTGATCGTGCGACGGGCCCGGTCCGCCTGGAGTGGTGGGCCGGGCCCGTTCGCAGCATGATCGTCCCGATCGCGGGCAACGTCGTCCGGCGCTGCCCGGCACGCAGGGAGGGCGCTCATGTCGACGACTGTCAGCAGGGACGACGCCGGCGGCGGACCCGCCCCGGCCGGCGCCCGCCGCCGTCCCTCGGTGAAGTCCGTGGTCGTCTGGCTGCTGGTGGCGGCCGTCGGCGCGGTGGCCTGGACGGTGCTCGCGCTCGCGCGCGGGGAGACCGTCTCGGCGCTGTGGATCCTCTTCGCCGCGCTGTGCTCCTACGCCATCGCCTACCGCTTCTACGCGCGGTTCATCGCCCGGCGCGTCCTGCAGGTCGACGACACCCGCGCCACCCCCGCCGAGCGGCTGCACAACGGCATCGACTTCGACGTCACCGACCGGCGGGTGCTCTTCGGGCACCACTTCGCCGCCATCGCCGGCGCCGGGCCGCTGGTCGGGCCCGTCCTCGCCGCCCAGATGGGTTACCTGCCCGGCACCATCTGGATCATCGTCGGCGTCATCTTCGCCGGCGCGGTCCAGGACATGACCGTCCTGTTCTTCTCGATGCGCCGCAACGGCAAGAGCCTCGGCCAGATGGTCCGCGAGGAGATCGGCATCGTCGGCGGCATCGCCGCGCTCATCGCGGTGTTCGCCATCATGATCATCATCCTGGCGGTGCTGGCGCTCATCGTGGTCAACGCGCTGGCCGAGTCGCCGTGGGGCGTGTTCTCCATCGCGCTGACCATCCCGATCGCGCTGTTCATGGGCGTCTACCTGCGCACGATCCGGCCCGGCCGCGTCCTCGAGGCCACCGGGATCGGTGTCGTCCTGCTGCTGCTGGCGGTCATCGGCGGCGGCTGGGTCGACGACACCGGGCTCGGCGAGGCGCTGACGCTGTCCAAGGAGTGGCTGGTCCTCGCGCTGGTGGTCTACGGGTTCGTCGCCTCGGTGCTGCCGGTGTGGCTGCTGCTGACCCCGCGCGACTACCTGTCGACGTTCATGAAGGTCGGCGTGATCGTCCTGCTCGCCATCGGCCTGCTGCTGGCCCGCCCGGTGCTGCAGGCCGACGCGGTCAGCGAGTTCGCCCGGGAGGGCACCGGCCCGGTCTTCGCCGGGTCGCTGTTCCCCTTCGTCTTCATCACCATCGCCTGCGGCGCCCTGTCGGGCTTCCACGCGCTGATCTCCTCCGGGACGACGCCGAAGATGGTGGCCAAGGAGAGCCAGGTCCGCCTGATCGGCTACGGCGGCATGCTCATGGAGTCCTTCGTCGCCATCAGCGCGCTCATCGCCGCCGTCGTCATCGACCAGGGCCTGTACTTCGCGATGAACGCACCGGCCGGCGTCACCGGCGGGACGGCGGAGACGGCGGCGACCTACGTCAACGGCCTCGGTTTCGACACCACCGCGCAGGACCTCGCCGCGGCCTCGGCGGCGGTGCAGGAACCGAGCCTGGTCTCCCGCACCGGCGGGGCGCCGACGCTGGCCGTCGGGATCGCCAACATCCTGTCCGACGCGTTCGGAGCCGGGATGGCCGCGTTCTGGTACCACTTCGCGATCATGTTCGAGGCGCTGTTCATCCTCACCGCCGTCGACGCCGGCACCCGGGTGGGCCGGTTCATGCTGCAGGACACGATCGGCAACGTCTGGAAGAAGTTCGGCGACCTGTCGTGGCGGCCGGGCAACATCATCGCCAGCGCGATCACCGTGGGCCTGTGGGGCTACATCCTCTACGTCGGCGTGACCGACCCGCTCGGCGGCGTCAACCAGCTCTTCCCGCTGTTCGGCATCGCCAACCAGCTCCTGGCCGCCATCGCGCTGACGCTGGTCACGGTGCTGCTGATCAAGCACGGCAAGCTGAGGTACGCGTGGGTGACGGCGATCCCGCTCGCCTGGGACCTCGTCGTCACGATGACGGCGAGCTGGCAGAAGGTGTTCTCCGCCAACCCCGCGGTGGGGTACTTCGCGCAGCGCCAGCGGTACGCCGAGGCCCGGGATGCCGGGGAGGTGCTGGCCCCGGCCCAGGACGTCGCCCAGATGGACCAGGTGGTCTACAACTCGACGCTCAACGGCATCCTGCAGGCGGTGTTCGCGCTGCTCACCTTGGTCGTCGTGGTCAACGCCGTCGTCGTGATCGCCCGGGCGGTCCGCGCGCGGGGCGCGGTGCCCACCACCGAGGAACCGGCGGTGCCGTCGGAGCTCGTCGAGCCCTCGGGCCTGTTCGCCACCGCCGAGGAGAAGCGGGCGATGGCCGAGCGCGAGCGGCTGGTCGGTGCGGGGGCACGGGGTCACGGCACGTTCACGGTGGAGGGGCCGCCACGGTGACCGGGAGGCTCGTCGCCGCCCGGTCGGCCGCCGTCCGGGCGTGGCGCGGGGTGCGCTGGTACCTGCGGGAGTGGAGCGGGGAGGCCCGCTGGGACGACTACCTGCGGCACTGCGCCGAGCACGGGCACCAGCCGGTCAGCCGCCGGGAGTTCGAGCGGCGGCGGGCCGACGCGGTGGAGCGGACCCCGGTCAGCCGCTGCTGCTGACGCCCGGCGTCGCAGGAACGGTCGTGGACGCCGTCCGGGGACCGCTCAGCCGCGCAGCGCCGGGAACTGGTCGTCGCGCCACTCGCCGGGCCGCGGCCCCTCGAGGCCGGCCAGCTCCTCCTCCCGACCGCGCAGCTCCACCCGGCGGATCTTCCCCGAGATCGTCTTGGGCAGGTCGGCGAACTCGATCCGGCGCACCCGCTGGAACGGGGCGAGGTGCTCGCGGGCGTAGCGCAGGATCGCCAGCGCGGTCTCCTCGGTCGGCTCGTAGCCCGGGGCCAGGGCCACGTAGGCCTTCGGGACGGCCAGGCGCACCGCGTCGGGCGCGGGGACGACGGCGGCCTCGGCCACCGCCGGGTGCTCGATGAGCACCGACTCCAGCTCGAACGGGCTGATCTTGTAGTCGGAGGCCTTGAAGACGTCGTCGGTGCGCCCGACGTAGGTGATGTAGCCGTCCTGGTCGCGGCCGGCGATGTCCCCGGTGTGGTAGTAGCCGCCGGCCATGGCCTCGGCGTTGCGCTCGGGGTCGCCCTGGTAACCGGTCATCAGGGGGAGCGGGGCCTGCGAGAGGTCCAGGCAGATCTCGCCCTCCCCGGCCCCCTCGACCGGCCGGCCGGTGAGCGGGTCGACCAGGACCACGGGGACGCCGGGCAGGGGTCGGCCCATGGAGCCGGGGAGCACCCGCGCCTCCGGGGTGTTGCCGACCTGCGCCGTGGTCTCGGTCTGCCCGTAGCCGTCGCGGATGGTCAGCCCCCAGGCGCGGCGGACCTGTTCGATCACCTCGGGGTTGAGCGGCTCCCCGGCGCCGATCACCTCGCGCAGCGCACCGGGCCCGCCGGAGAGGTCGGCGTTGATGAGCATCCGCCACACCGTGGGCGGGGCGCAGAACGACGTCACCCCGTGCGTGCGGATCCGCTCGAGCAGGGTGGCCGGCTCCAGTCGCTTGTAGTTGTGCAGGAAGACCGTGGCCTCGGCGGTCCACGGGGCGAAGAAGCAGGACCAGGCGTGCTTGGCCCAGCCGGGGGAGGAGACGTTGAGGTGGACGTCGCCCGGCCGCAGTCCCAGCCAGTACATCGTGCTCAGGTGGCCGACGGGGTAGGAGACCTGGGTGTGCTCGACCAGCTTGGGCCGGGACGTCGTGCCGGAGGTGAAGTAGAGCAGCAGCGGGTCGCCGGGGGCGGTGCCCGGGTGCGCGGCCGGCGCGGCGTCCGTGCCGTCGGCCTCGCGCAGGTCGGCCCAGCCGTCGGCCGGGCCGACGCTGAGGCGGGTGTAGTCGCCGGGCACGGAGTCGAACTTCGCGGTGTCGGCGGCGTTGCACAGCACGTGGCGGGCGCCGCCGCGGTCGACCCGGTCGGTCAGGTCGTTGGGGCCGAGGGCGGTGGTCGTCGGCATGATCACCGCGCCCAGCTTCATGATCGCCAGCATCGACTCCCACAGCTCGACCTGGTTGCCCAGCATCAGCAGCACCCGGTCGCCGCGGCCCACGCCCCGGGCGGCCATCCAGGCGGCGACCTGGTCGGAGCGGCGGGCCATCTCGTCGAAGGTCCGCGTGGTGGTGGAGCCGTCGTCCTCGGCGAGCACCAGCGCCGGCCGCCCGTTGCCCCGCGCGATCGCGTCGAACCAGTCCACCGCCCAGTTGAACCGGTCCCCGAGGTCGGGCCAGCGGAACTCGGCGACGGCGCGGTCGTGCTGGCCCCGGAGGGCGAGCAGCTGGTCGCGGGCGGCACGGTAGGCGTCGGTCGCGGTCATGGTCGGGGAGTCTCCTCTCCGTCGGCGGGCAGGGGGAGTCGGCCGGCCGCGGTCCGGACGGCGAGGGCGCCGAGGACGGCGAGGCCGAGCAGCAGGGAGGCGGTGACGAGGGCGACGCCGACCTGGGCCGGGCCCGTGCCCCCGTGCACGTGCCCGCCGGAGCCGGCCGCGACCGGCGCGTGGACGGCGAGCATGCCCAGGTCCAGCAGGACGGTGGTGCCCCACACCCGGGGCGCCGGGGCGCGCCACAGGTGCCAGGCGCAGGGCAGGCAGGCCAGTGCCATCCCCGTCATGGCCAGCGACGTCAGCGACGCGGCGTCCACCGCGGCCGCGTGCACCCCGGCCGAGGCGAGCGCGAGCACGGCGGCCACCCGGCCCGGCAACCACCCGGCGGCGCCGGTCCCGGCCCGCAGCGCGGACCGGGACCGGCGGACGGGGACGCTCGCGGTCACGAGCAGTGCGACCCGCCGTCCGCGGCGCCCTCGGCGGCGCAGTGGGCCGAGGTCGACCGCGGCGTCCCGAGCGCCGGGTTCCGGTCGAAGAAGCCCACCGGCTTGAGGGTGAACCCGGCGTAGTCGGTCGGCATGACCGGCCAGTCCTCCGGGCGCGGGAAGTGGGTCAGCCCGAAGGTGTGCCACAGGACGACGTCCTCACCCTCCAGCGGCCGGTCCGCCTGGACGAAGGCCGGCAGCCCCGCCGCCCCCGGGTGCTGGTTGACGAAGTCGCCGGCCGCGTAGCGCTCGGCCGGGTCGTACTGCGTCACCCACAGGCTCTTGGTGCCGAAGGTGGCGCGCTGGTGGATGGAGGAGGACTCGTCGGCCAGCATCAGCGGCAGGTTCTCCGGGTGCAGCGCGTAGCCGACGGGCTGGCCGAGCCGGTTGGTCCTCTCCGGGTTGAGCACGTGCCAGACCCGCCCGACCGTGCCGTCGCTCACCCGGGCGCCCTCGGACTCGCGGGTGATCGGGGTCGACCGGCGGGTGAAGGCGTTGCCGTAGGGGTTGGTGTCGCTCACCGGCACCCGGACGGCGTCCACCTCGTGCACCGTGTTGCGGTCGCCGTCGACGGCCATGTCCAGCCGCGCCGAGAACAGGTGCTGGTGGAACGGCGCCCCGAGCCCGGGCGCGATCTCGGTCGCGTACGGGTGCTCCTCGCCGCGGTAGGACGACGTGAACACGATGCCGGTGGCCTTGGACTCCAGCTGGATGGTGCCGTCGAGGTAGAGGTACCAGTAGAAGCCGTAGTCGTAGTTGCCGATCGTGGTGAAGAAGCTGATCACCAGCCGGCGGGAGCGACGGGTCTCGGCCATCCCGTTGAACAGGTCGGTGTGCTTCCACCCGACCCCGTAGTCCTCCTCGTGCAGGCAGATGGCGTTGCGCAGCACCCGCGGCGCGCCCTCCTCGTCGGCGATCGTGGCGTCGAAGTAGTGGATCTCGCCCAGGCAGTCGCAGCCCAGCTCCAACGCGTTGGTGTACCGGGCGAAGAGGTACTCGCCGGTGTCGAAGTAGTTCTGCCAGAACCGCACCGGCGAGGGGTCGGCGTAGGGCACGACCATCTCCGAGATCGAGGCCCGGTAGACCACCGAGCGCCCGTCGATCGACACCTGGTGCAGGGTCAGCCCCTCCCGGACGTCGAAGCCGACACGCAGCTCCCACCCGGCCCACCGGACGACGTCGTCCTCGACGGTGAAGCTCGGCCCCTCGGGCTGGGTGATCTCCAGCGGCTTGAGGTCGCGCACCGGGTGCGGGTGGGTCGCCTGGTCCAGGTCCGCCCGCTCGGCCGGCACCGGCAGGTCGTAGTGGTCGTGCACCGCGGTGGTGACCCCGCGGGTGATGTCGACGTAGGCGACCACGCCGTCCACCGGGTGCGCCCAGGGCAGGTCGGCCTCGTCGGCCTGGTGGAAACCGAGGACCCGGACCACGCGGTGGCCGTACTCCTCGGGGAAGTACGAACCGGCCGACAGCGGGACGGCGCGGACGTCGGCCACGTCCAGGCCGCGCTTGGCCATCGCGGCGATCCACCGCTCGTCGGCGGCGAGGATGGGCTCGATCGCCTCGAACTCGGCGTCGAGGATCGGCACCTGACCGTCGGCCACGCCGTCGATCTCGACGTCCCGGACGACGGTGCCCGAGGTGACCGAGACGGTCAGGTCACGGCCCCGGCCGGTGGCCCGGTCCAGCAGCAGCACCCGCACCCGGCGCTCGACCGGCTGGCCGGGCGCCCAGCCGAGCACCTCGCGCTTGTGCGGCTCGTCGAGGCCGACGTAGACGAACTTGGTCGTGTCGCTCAGCAGCCCGGCGGCCTCGACGACCTCGCGGGCGGCGGTGATCTCCTCGGCGGACAGCCGCGCCAGGGGGTGGGTGGCGGTGGTGGTGGGGGCGGTGAGGGTCATGGCGTCTCCGTTCGGGTGGTTCGGGTGGGACGGTCAGATCTGCGGAGCGGTGTCGGACGGGGCGGCGGTGGTCAGGGCGCGGGCGGCCTGCGGGCGGGCCCTGGCCAGCGCCCAGCCGGCCGCGAGGGCGACGGCGAGCAGGACGCCCGCGCCGACGCCCAGCACGGTGGAGCCGCCCATGAGCAGCGGCAGGTTCTCCACGAGGAGCACGAGGATCGCGGCCAGCCCCAGCAGCCCGAGGGACGGCGCGACGAGCGTCTGCCAGGGCCGCCGGTCCACACCGGTGCGCCGGAAGAAGACGATCACCGCCAGGCAGGCCAGCAGCATCAGGACGACGATGCCGACGCTGGCGATGCCGGCCAGCCAGGTGAAGATCTCCAGCACCGGGTCCAGGCCGGCGATCACGCAGACGGCCATGAGCAGGGCCCCGATGCCGGAGGTCACCAGCGAGGCGACGTGCGGCGAGGCGTGCCGGGAGTGGCTGCGGCCGCAGACGGCCGGGAGCACGCCGGTGTTCCCGAGGGAGAAGAGGTACCGCGACGTCACGTTGTGGAACGCCAGGATCGCGGCGAACAGGCTCGTGACGAACAGGACCTGCATGACGTCGGCGGCGATCGTCCCGACGTACTGCTGCGCGGTGGCCACCACGATCCCGCCGGGGTCGGCGGCGGACTCCTCGGCGATGCGGCTGTCGCCCCATGCGCTGACGATGCTCCACGCGGAGACGGTGTAGAAGACCGTGATGATCGCCAGTGCTGCGTAGGTCGCGCGCGGGACGGTGCGGTCGGGGTCGCGGGCCTCGTCGCGGAAGATCGCGGTGGCCTCGAAGCCGATGAACCCGGCGATGGCGAACATCAGGCCGATGCCGGGAGCGCCGGAGAGGACGTCCGCGGGGTCGACCAGCGCCGACGACAGGCCCTCGGCACCCCCGCCGCGGCCGATGACGGCGACGTCGAGCACCAGCACGATGCCGACCTCGGCGACCAGGAGGACGCCGAGGACCTTGCTGGACAACTCGATGTGCCGGAACCCGAGCAGCCCCGTGACGGCCAGGACGACGGCGGTCCACAGCCACCACGGCAGGTCCGGGCCGCCGTAGCCGGTGACCAGGTCGTCGAGCAGGAAGCCGACGTAGCCGTACACGGCCCCCTGGACGGTGACGTAGCTGATGAGGGCGACCAGCGCGCTGCCCAGCCCTGCGCCGCGGCCGAGGCCGGTGCCGATGTAGGAGTAGAAGGCGCCGGCGTTCGGCACGTGGCGGGTCATCGCCGTGAAGCCGACGGCGAAGAACGCCAGGACGACGCCGGCGACGACGTACATCGCGGGATAGCCCGCCCCGTTCCCGGCCGCGATGCCGATGGGGAACGACCCGGCGACGACGGTCAGGGGCGCGGCGGCGGCCACCACCATGAGGACGATCGACGCCGGGCCGAGGGCGCCCCGCAGCCGGTGGGGACCGGCGTCCGGGCGGGCGGTGCCGGTCGTGGTGGGGGGTGGCTCGGAGACGGTGGCCATGCGGACCTCCGGAGGGCGGCAGCGCGGCGCTGCCGGGCGGCGAGGAGCGACCCGGTCACCCTGACCGCCGGTCCGGCCTGCTCGGTCACGCAGCCGTAACTTCGCGGAAACATCCGTGTAACCCCGAACGAGACCTGACTCACACTTTTCTCATTCGACTCCCGCCGTCCCGGCACGCGGCCGGTGCCGGCGCCCACCGAACTACGCTCCGCGGCCAGCGACGACAGGAGACGGCGGGAGCTCATGGGGCAGCGGAACGGGCCGGGCGTGCGCCGCGGCGTCCTCGCGCGCCTGCCCGCACGGTCGCCGGTGGCCGGGTTGCGCCGCCGCGGCCTCGCCTTCCCCGAGGTGCTCGCGCAGTCGGTCTCCGCCCTGGCCCCCTCGGCGGCGATGGTGGTCGTGCCCTCCATCGTGCTGGTGGAGTCCGGCGCCGCGACGCTGCCGGCCTTCGTCGCGGCGACCGCGCTGGTGCTCCTGGTCGGCTGGTGCCTCACCCAGTTCGGCCGCCGCATGGCCGCGGTCGGCGGCACCTACAGCTACACCGCCAAGGGCCTGGGACCGGTCGGGGCCCTCACCGGCGGCTGGGCGCTGCTGGTCGGCTACGCCGCGGTCGCCATGTCGGCGCTGGTGGGAGCGTCGATCTACCTGGCCGGCGCCGTCGGGCTGCGGCCGGCACCGCTGGCCGTCGCGGGTGTGGCCGTGCTGCTCGGCCTGCTCGCCACCCTGTGCACCGTCCGGGGCATCCAGCTCTCCGCCCGGGTCGCGCTGGCCCTGGAGCTGCTCTCCACCGCGGTCGTCCTCGCCGTCCTGGGGGTGCTGCTGCTCGCTCCGCGCGGCGGGCCGGGGAGCGCCGCGCCGGTGGTCGACGCGGGCGTGGAGTGGGGTGGGGTCGCGGTGGGCGTGGTGCTCGGGGTGACCGCGTTCATGGGGTTCGAGAGCGCGGCCACCCTCGGCGTCGAGGCCCGCCGGCCGCTGGTCGCCGTCCCCCGGGCGGTGCTCTGGACCCCGGCGGTGGCCGGGGTGCTGTTCGTCGCGGCCGCCGCCGCCCAGGTGGTGCTGCTGCGCGCCGCGCCGCTGGACGTGCTGACCAGCCCCGTCCCGGTGGCCGAGCTGGCCGACCGGGAGGGCCTCGGGCTGCTGCGCCGGGTGCTCGACCTGGGCATCGCCGCCTCGTTCTTCGCCTGCGTCACCGGCTCGACCAACGCGCTCGGTCGCGTGCTCTTCTCGATGGGCCGCGAGGGCGTGCTCCCGCGGGCCCTGGGCCGCACCCACCCCCGGTTCGAGACGCCGCACGTCGCGCTGGGTGTCGTGCTGCCGGCGGTGGTGGGGGTGCCGGTGGTCGCGCTGGCGCTGGGCGGCGGGCCGCGGCCGGTGCTGACGGCCTCCCTCACCGTCTCCGCGTTCGGCTACGTCGTCGCCTACGTGCTGGCGTGCCTGGCGATGCCGGCCTTCCTGCGGCGGATCGGCGAGCTCACGCCGCTGCCGGCGGTCGGCGGTCTCGTCGCCGGGGTGGTCGGGTTCCTGGTCCTCGTCGCGGGCATGGCCGGGGTCTCCTGGTCGGGCGGGCGCACGGTGGTCCTCGCCTTCCTGGCCGCGATGGCGCCCGGTCTGGCCTGGACGGCGTGGCTGCGCCGCCGGGACCCCGGCCGGCTCGCGGCGGTCGGGGTGTACGACCAGGCCACCGCCAGCAGCGTGCTGCAGGGCAGCGTCCCGCTGGAGCCGCGGCGGTGACCCCGGCGGTCGACCGCGGCCTCACCGGCCGCCAGCCCAAGGCGGTGCAGAGCGCCCTGGCGATCCTCGAGGCGGTGGCGCGGGCCGGTGCCGGGGTCACCGCCAAGGAGGTCGCCGAGGACGTCGGCCTCCCGCCGGCCACCACCTACCGGCTGCTGAACCTGCTCGTGGGGGAGGAGTACCTGGTCCGGCTCCCGGACCTGCACGGGTTCGCGCTGGGCCGCAAGGTGGCCGGGCTGGCGGGCGGACCGGGGCCGGTGCAGGTGTCCACCGCGGCGCGCGAGGTGGTGGCGGAGCTCCGGCAGCAGGTCCGGTTCGGCGTCCACCTGGTCCTGTACTCCGGCCCGGTGCTGCGCTGCGCCGACGTCGACCCCGACCACCCGCTGCGCTCTCCGGCGGATGTGGAGCGGCACCTGCACGCCACCGCGGTCGGCAAGCTGCTGCTGGCCGAGCAGCCCGACTGGCGCGACGTCGTCCCGCCGCGCCGGCTGGTGCCGTTCACGGCGCGCACGGTCACCCGCCCGGCCGACCTGGACGCCGAGCTGCGCGCCGTCGCCGAGCGGGGGACGGCGGTGCAGGCCGGCCAGCTGCACGAGGGGATCTCCTGCGCCGCGGTGCCGGTGCGGACGCCGTCCGGCGTGCTGGTCGCGGCGATCGCGGTCACCGGCCCGGGGGAGGACGAGCAGGCCGCCGCGGCCCGCGCCGGCCACGCGGCCGGGTTCGCCGCGCGCCTGGGGCCGCTGCTCGGCTGAGCCGCCGGTCAGCGGGCGTGGCACCAGAACGCCGGCGGCCCGCCGTCAGCCGTCGACGGGTACGGAGTCCGGGGTCACCACCGGCAGGCGGAGGGTCACGGACAGCCCGTGCCCGGACGGCGCCTCCGCGATGTCGACCTGCCCGCCGTGGGCCGCCGCCACGGAGGCGACGATGGCCAGGCCCAGGCCCGCGCCGCCGCCTCCGCCCCGGGTGCGGTCGAGCTGGGCGAAGCGCTGCGTCAGCCGCGCCCGGTCCTCGGGTGGGACGCCGGGGCCGTCGTCGGTCACGGTGATCGCGGTGCCCTCCCGGTCCGCGGTGATCGAGACGTCGACGTGCCCGCCGTCGGGGGCGTGGCGGACGGCGTTGTCGAGCAGGTTGGCCACGGCGCGGGTCAGGGCGCGCCCGTCGGCGCGCACCGCGGAGTCGCCGGAACTGGTCACGGTGACCGCGCGACGCCCGGCGAGGGCGCGGAACCCCGGCAGCAGGCCGGCCACGACCTCCGCCACGTCGACGAGCGTGCCGGGAGTGACGTGTCCGGCGTCCGCCCGGGCCAGCAGGAGGAGGTCGTCGACGAGGTGGCCCAGACGGTCGGTCTCCTCCAGCGCGCTGTCGAGGGCTCCGGACAGCCGGCCGGTGCCGGCGTGCTGGCGGGCGAGCTCGAGTTCGGCCCGGAGGATGGCCAGCGGGGTGCGCAGCTCGTGACTGGCGTCCGCGGTGAACTCCCGCTCCCGCCGGCGGGCGTCCGCGATGCGGTCGAGCAGGCCGTTGAGGGTCGTGCCCAGCTCGGCGACCTCGTCCCGCGTGGAGGGCACGGCCAGCCGGGGGAACGGGTCACGGGCACCCATGGCGGCGGCGTCCGCGGTCATCCGGGAGATCGGGCGCAGACCCCTGCGCGCCACCAGCCACCCCACGCCCCCCGCCAGGACTCCCGCCACGGGGGCCAGGACGAGCGTCATGCGCAGCAGTCCCGCCTGCGCGTCGTCGACGGACTCCAGCGTCGCCACCACGACCAGGACCCGGTCGGGGGCCTGCTCCAGCGGCACGGCCAGGGCCCGCTGGTCGTGGCCGTCCGCGACGACGTCGGCGAACGACGGCCCCTCGGTCAGCACGGCGCCGGCCTGCGCGGCGGTGATCAGCGGGCGCTCCCGCATCTCCGCCCCGGAGCCGTCGACGAGCCGCCCGCCCGCGGTGACCAGCTGGCTCTCGAACTGCATGGACTCCACGCCGCCCAGGCGGTCCTCGTCGATGTCGTCGGCGTCGACGGCGGCGGACTCGCTGTCGTCCAGGATGTCGGCTGCGGCGACCAGTCCGCGATCGACGTCCGAGCGCAGCATCTGGCCCAAGCCGACGTAGGCCAGGGCGGCGAACGCGGCCAGGACGAGGAGGAACACGAGCCCGTACGTGGCACCGAGCCGCAGGCTGATCGGGAGCGGTCGGGCCGCGCGGACCGGGGCGCGGCTCACTGCGGTGGTCCCAGCCGGTAGCCGATGCCGCGGACGGTGTGGATCAGCTCGACCCCGAACCGGCGGTCGACCTTGTCGCGGAGGTTCTTGACGTAGACGTCGACCACGTTGGACCCGACGTCGCACGAGGCGTCCCACACCTCCTCGAGCACCTCCGTGCGGCTGACCACGCGTCCCCGCCGCTGCAGCAGCAACCACAGCAGGGCGAACTCCCGCGGGGAGAGCTCCACCCGGGTGCCGTCCACCGTCGCCACCCGGGCCACCGGTTCCAACTCCAGGGGACCGCACCGCAGGACCGCAGGTCGCAGCGCCGAGCCCCGGCGGACCAGGGCCCGCACGCGGCTGACCAGCTCGCTGAGCGCGAAGGGCTTGACCAGGTAGTCGTCGGCGCCGGAGTCCAGCCCGCGCACGCGGTCGGCGACGGAGTCCCGGGCGGTCAGGACGAGCACCGGGGTCCACACGTCGGCCTCCCGCAGCCTGCGCAGGACCTCGAACCCGTCGAAGCCGGGGAGCATGACGTCCAGCACGACGGCGTCGTAGGCGTGACGGCTGGTCTCGTCCACGGCCGCCGGCCCGTCCCCGGCACTGTGCACGTCGAAGCCCGCCTCCTGCAGGCCCTCACGGAGCAGGGCCTGCATCTTGAGCTGGTCCTCGACCACGAGCACCTGCACGACGCCACCTCCGGACCGGTGCCAGTGTGGGTGGCCCCGGCCGTCGGCTCAAGACGCCGGGAACCCCCGGTGCTGGGGGCGCGGCGGGACGGCGACCCGGGTTTCTGAGAATTCGTTCATCTCCGGTCTGGAACTGCCGGGTCCGGGTCGCTACCGTCTCGTTACCACGACGCCACCGGCTGTTCAGGTGGAGTCCACATCACCGACAGGTAGGACCCAGGTGCCCCGCGGGGGCGTGGGCACCTCGGCCCGGCCGCTGCCTGTCGCGTCCACATCCCCAGGTGCACCGGCGCGGGCCCACACGCGTCCATCGCCGCATGCCCTCCGCCTCTCTCCCCTGGTGAGGTGACGAGTTCGTGGAACAGGTCCCGACTCCCGGACGACCGCTGCGGGTCCTGTTCGCCAGCGCGGAGGCCTACCCCTTCGCGAAGGTCGGCGGGCTGGCCGACGTCAGCGGCGCGCTGCCCAAGGCCCTCGCGGAGTCGGGTCTCGACGTCCGGCTGGTCATCCCGGGGTACCGGGGCCTCCACGGCACCCCCGTGACGACGCTGGACGTCCCGTTCGGTCAGGTCGACGAGCGGATCGAGGTCCGTCGGCTGGCCGGGGTCGGCGCGGTCGACGTCCTCACCCTCGGGGTCGCGGAGTGGTTCGACCGGGAGGCGCCCTACGGCTACCAGGACGAGGACGTGCTGCCCTTCGTCCTGTTCTCGAAGGCGGTCACGGCGCTGGCCGCGCAGGACTCGTGGCGGCCCGACGTCCTCCACCTCAACGACTGGCACTGCGGGCTGGTCGCCCAGGAGGCCCGGCAGGGAGCCCACCGGCGCGCCCTCGACCGGACCGGGGTGGTGTTCACCATCCACAACATCGCCTACCAGGGGCGGGTGGGAGCTGCCGCCGACCAGCTCATCGGGCTCCCGCCGGCGGGCACGCTCCTGGAACGGGGCATCGCCTTCGCCGACCGCGTCACGACCGTGAGCCCGCGTTACATGCAGGAGATCCTCACCCCCGCGCAGGGCGCCGGGGTGGACGAGCTGCTGCGCGCCCGCGGCAGCGACGCCCGGGGGATCCTCAACGGGGTCGACTACGAGGAGTTCGACCCACGCCGGGACCCGTGGATCGACACCCGCTACAACGGCGACTTCGTCGTCGGCAAGCGGGCGAACAAGGCGGTCCTGCAGCGCGTCAGCGGACTGGAGGCGGCGCCGGACCGCCCGCTGTTCGGCATGGTCGCCCGCCTCGTGTCGCAGAAGGGCGTCGGTCTGCTGACGTCGGCGGTGGACCAGATCGTGGCCCGCGGCGGCCAGCTGGTCGTGATGGGGGAGGGGACGCCGCGCTACCGGCGGGACCTCTTCGCCGCCGCACGGCGACACCGGGGCAGCGTCGCCTACCTGCCCACCGCGCGGGAGTCGATGGCCCGCAGGGTGTACGCCGGAGCGGACCTCTTCCTCGCCCCGTCGGTCTTCGAGCCGTGCGGGCTCACCCCGCTGATCGCGCTGCGCTACGGGACGATCCCGGTCGTCCGGCGGACCGGGGGGCTGGCGGACACGGTGCGCGACTACGTCGACGACCCCGACACGGGGCTCGGGTTCGTCTTCGTCCAGCGCCGGGTCGCCTCGATGCTGGCCGCGGTGGACACCGCGCTCGCGGTCTACCGCCGGCCGGAGGCATGGCACCGCCTGCAGCGACGGGCGATGGCGGCGGACTTCTCCTGGCGCACCCCCGCGCGGGAGTACGTCGGCGTGTACGGGGAGGCGGTCTGCGCGCGGCGGACGTCGGAGGTCCCGCGGGCGCCCGAGGCCCACCCCGTCCATCCGCGCCGGCCACGGCGGCGGCCGGCGCCGCTCCCGCTGGCCCTGGTGCACCACGCCAACCAGTTCCTCGTCACCGACGGGTACCGGGACCGGGAGGGGCTCGGCGCGCTCGTGGCCGGGTACTCGGCCCTGCTGCGACTCCACGAGCGCTACCGCATCCCGGTCAACCTGCACTTGTCCGGGACGCTGGTGGAGGCCGCCGCCTGGTCCCGCCCCGAGCTCCTCGACGACGTCCGGCGGTTGCGCCGCGCCGGCCTGCTCTCGCTGGTCGGCGGGACGTACGCGGAGAACGTCCTCACGGCCTTCGACCCGGAGTACAACCGCCGGCAGCTCGACGAGCTGTTCTGGCTCTACGAGCGGCACCTGGACTGCCGGCCGGAGGACCTGGAGATCTGCTGGGTGCCCGAGCGCGTGTGGGACACCGACCGCCTCGCCGGGGTGGTCACCGATCCCTCGCTGCCCAACGGCGGGTACCGGTACGTCCTGCTCGACGACCGCCTGCTCTACCCCGCCCGCGGTGCGGACGGCGTGGACGACCGCGCCGACTTCGACGGTGCCGACCCGGCCAGCCCACCGCCGGCCGACGCGTTGCGCCCGTACACCATCGCCGGCGGCAACGGCCTGCAGGTCGTGCCCATGTCGACCCGCCTGCGCTACTGGCTGCCACCGGAGGACCGCAGTCACTGGCGCAGCCTGGCCCGGGTGGCGGAGCTGCCCACCGCCCCCGGCGACGACACCGTGCTGGTCTACGCCGACGACATGGAGAAGAGCGCCGGGGTGGGCCCGTGGCACCCCAGCGCCCTGGGCCGCTACGAGGCGTTCCTCCGCTGGCTCACCGCCCAGCCGAACCTGGCACCGGTCCCGCTGCCGACGTGGTTGCGCGAGCGCCGTCGGGATCCCGGCACCCGCGTCCTGCAACGCGGCACCTTCGTGGAGCTGGCGCACGACTGGCACGCGGGGGAGGACTACCGCGGCTGGTCCGAGGACGAGGCATGGCGTCCCTACCGGGACCACCTGGCCCGGGCCCGGCAGGCGGTGGCCCGCGCCGAGTCCGCCGGCGCCGAACCGCGGCTGACCGCCCTGGCCTGGAAGCACCTGCTCGCCTCGGGCTACGAGACGGCCTGGCACGACACCGACCACCCGGGCCGGCCCCCGGCCGCCTGGGCCAAGGCCGTCGCCAGCCACGCCCGGGCCGCCACCGTCCTCGCCACCGCGGCCCGGTGGCTCGGGCAGCCGCTGCGTCCCGTCGGCGCCGCCCTGGTCGACGTCGACGAGGACGGCACCGACGAGCTGGTCGTGCACAACCGGCGCCTGTTCGCCGTGTTCGCGCCCGAGCACGGCGGCCGGCTGGTCTACCTGGCCTGCCGCGACCGGGACGGCGGGGTGCTCGTGATCGGCAACCCGACCGACGACTGGAACCGCCAGGAGGAGCTCAACCGGTACATGGACGCCCCGGCGAACCACCCCGGTGCGCTCGCCGACGGCGGTGCCGTGCACGACCGCTTCGAGGCGACGGTCCACCTCGAGGACGACGCCGTGCGGGTGGAGCTGGTCGACGTCGAGGTCGGCAGCCCCTCCTACGGGCTCCGCAAGCAGGTCCTGCTAGACGACCAGGCCGCCGTGCTGCTGGTGCGCTACGAGCTCCCGGCGACCATGACCGGCACCGTCGTCGACACCTGCCTGTCCCCGGACTACTACTCGTTGCTGCGCTTCGGCGCGGGAGCGGTCCACCGGCAGGGCGGTGCCTGCTGGCGCGCAGCCCGCACCGGGCGCGTCACGACCTGGATCGCCCTGGCACCCGACGAGGGCACCACCTTCTGCGAGCCGCCCGGACCGCACCCGGGGCACGGGGTGCTCGTCCGCGTGCGGGCCGAGGCCCGGTCGTTCCACCTCGTGGTCGGCACCGGCGACGTCGACGACCCCACCGCGGAGACAGCGGTCCGGGTCGCCTGCCGGCGGCTGGCCCGGACGGCGGTGCCCGTGGCGGTGCTGGCATGAGCACCGGGACCGCTCCGGCCTCGGCCGCCGACGCCCGCCGGGCGCAGCGACTGGCCGTGGCCGAGTCGCTGCTGCTCCGGCCACCGCCGCTGGACGCCTTCCCGCCGGGGCGGGTGGAGGTCCTGGCCCGCTCGGTCGTGCACGCCTCCCGCAGCCGGCCGGTGGTCCGGTGGACCGTGACCCTGGACCACGGCGACGGCCCCTCGGCCCCGCTGGCGGTCATCGGCAAGGGCTACCGCAAGGGCGGTGGGGGGGAGGCGCGGGAGCTGCTGGACGGCCTGCGGCGGGCCGGACTCGACGCCCCCGACCTGCAGGTGCCCGCGGCGTACGGCTTCGACCCGGCCCGGCAGCTCCTGGCGCAGGAGGAGGCGCCGGCGGCGACGCTGTACGACCTCCTGGCCGCCGACCCCGCGTCGGCGTCGTCCGACGCCCGGCGTGCCGGACGCTGGCTCGCCCGCCTGCACGCCGTCCGCGGGACACCGCTGCCGGAGCTGGCGGGGGACTTCGAGCGGCACAAGTTGACCGAGTACGCCGCGGCGCTGGCCGAGGTGCTGCCCGGCGCCGCTCCCCGGCTGGCCGAGCTCACCCGGGGCACCCTCGCCGGGCTGGCCCGCGGTGGCGGCGCGGAGGTGGTGACCCACGGCGACTTCCAGCCCAAGAACATCCACCTCGACCGCTCCCGCATCGTGGTCATCGACTTCGACCGGGCGGCCCGTGCCCCGGCCGCCCGCGACCTGGGCCACTTCGTCGGCCAGACGCTGACCATGGCCGCGGCACGACACGGGGACCTGGCCTGCGCCCGGAGCTGGGTGGCGGCGTTCGCGCGCGGCTACACCGGGAACGGCGGCGATCCCGACGCCGTCCGCGCGGCCCCGGCGTACGTGGCCCGCACCTTCGCCGAGGTCCTCTTCTACCGGCTCGTCGTCCGTCCGGTGG
Organism: Geodermatophilus sp. SYSU D00742; assembly: GCF_054049935.1. Taxonomy (NCBI): domain Bacteria; kingdom Bacillati; phylum Actinomycetota; class Actinomycetes; order Geodermatophilales; family Geodermatophilaceae; genus Geodermatophilus; species Geodermatophilus sp. SYSU D00742. Next base: position 31,614 of record NZ_JBJGYJ010000030.1, on the reverse strand, counting down.
GGGACACGGCGTTCGTGCCGGACTGGCTCGACGCCTGGGCGGCCGCGGTGGACGGAGCCGTCGGAGGGCTGCCGTGACCCGGCACGGGGCCGGGACCGGCACGGCGAGCGGTCGGGTCCGGCCCCGGAGCGGCGCCTCGTCGGTCCCCGTCATGCCGGCCCGCGTAATCCTGCGGACCTTCGGGCCCTTCCTGCGGCCGCAGTGGCCCTGGTGCGTGCTGGCCGGGCTGCTCGCCGTCGCGGGGACGGGCGTGGGGCTGCTCAAGCCGTGGCCGCTGAAGTACCTCTTCGACGAGGTGCTGCTGCCGGGCGGCGGGCCGGCCCGCCAGGACGTGCAGGGCGTCCTCGTCGCCGTCGTCGTGGCGCTGGCCGCCCTGACGGTGCTCGACTCCCTCGTGGGGGCCGCGCGCACCTACACCCTGACGCTCGTCGGCGAGCGGGTGGCCGCCGCCATCCGGACGCGCCTGTACGACCACCTGCAGCGGTTACCGCTCAGCTACCACGAGCGGACACCGACCGGCGAGCTCACCACCCGCCTGACCGGCGACGTCGACAAGGTCCGCGGGCTGATGACCGGGACCCTCGTCGACGCCACCACCAACGTGCTGACCCTGGCCGGGATGGCGGGGGTGCTGCTGGTCCTGGACTGGCAGCTCAGCCTGGCCCTGCTCCTGGTGCTGCCCCTGCTGCTGATGACGGTCGCCCGCTTCCGCGCCCGCATCCGCGCGGTCGAGGAGGGGGCGCGCGAGGTGGAAGGGGACCTCGCCGCGGTGGCGCAGGAGACGCTGGTGGCGGTCAAGCTGGTCAAGGCCACCGGCCGGGAGGACCACGAGGCCCGGCGGTTCCGGGGCCACTCCGACGCCTCCGTCGCCGCGGTGCTGCGCACGGCCCGCACGAGCGCGGCCTTCGGGGCCGCGGTGGACGCGGTGGTGGCCGTGGCCGTCGCCGGACTCGTGTGGCTGGGCGCCCATCGCGTCCTGGCCGGCGCACTGACCCCCGGCGAGCTGGTCATCTTCACCTCCTACCTGCGCGACTTCTTCGGACCCACCCGGGCGCTGTCGAAGCTGCCGGCGCAGCTGGCGCGGGCCGGGGTGCGCGCTGCCCGCATCGCCGACACCCTGCAGCGGCGCCCGGCCGTGGTCGACCGGCCCGGGGCCCGCGCGGCCGGACCGCCCCGGGAGGGCCTCCGGCTGGACCGGGTCGGCTTCGCCTACAGCCCGGACCGCCCGGTCCTGCACGCCGTCGACCTGACCGTGCCCGTGGGCCGCACCCTCGCCGTCGTCGGGCCCACGGGGGCGGGGAAGTCGACGATCGCCGCCCTGCTCTGCCGGCTGCAGGACCCCACCAGCGGCCGGGTCCTGCTGGACGGCGTGGACCTGCGCGACCTGACCAGTGACAGCCTGCACGCGCAGGTCGGGCTGGTGCCGCAGGAGGCGATGCTCTTCCGGTCCTCGGTGCGGGAGAACGTCGCCTACGCGCGCCCGGGGGCCTCCGCCGACGAGGTCGAGCACGCCGCCCGGGTGGCCCAGGCGCACGACTTCGTGCAGGCGCTGCCGCACGGCTACGACACCGTGCTGGCCGAGCGGGGGGCGACGCTCTCCGGTGGCCAGCGGCAGCGGCTGGCCCTGGCGCGCGCCGTCCTGCAGGACTGCCCCGTGCTGGTGCTCGACGAGCCGACGACCGGCCTGGACGCCCGGTCCGAGCACGCCGTCCTCTGCGCGCTGCGACGGGTGGGCGCGGGCCGGACGACGGTGGTCATCACCCACCGGATGGCCGCGGCGATGCCCGCCGACGAGATCGTCGTCCTGGACGCCGGCCGGGTCGTCGAACGCGGCACGCACGCCGAGCTGATCGCCGCGGGCGGCCTCTACACCGAGATGTGCCGGCTGCAGGGACTCTCCCCGCCCCGGCCCGCCCTGAACGGCAGCGCGGCCCGCTACGGACGCCACGCCGCGGAAGCCCTCACCGGACAGGCCAGCACCCCACCCAGCTGAGGAGAGCCCGACCATGACGCAGTCCAGCACCGAACCGTCCGATCTCGCGGTGGTGACGACCGGGTCGGTCGACCAGGTCCTCGCCGCGATCTCCGACGTCGCCGAGTCGGCGCCCGCCCCGGACGACCGGCTGCTGCTGCGCAGCTCCGTGCCGCGGCAGGGTGGACGGCTGCCGGTGGAGGAGGTGGACGAGCCCGCCCTGGTCACCGTGCTCCAGGACGCCTACGACCTGGGTCGCTGGCACTCGTGGCGGCGCACCGACAAGGGGGCCTCGAACATCAGCTGGTTCGTCAGCACCGACGCCGGCGAGGTCGTGCTGCGCCGTTCCCACAACCTCAAGACCGTCGCGGGCGCGGAGTTCGAGTGCGCCCTCATCGACCACCTGCGTGGGCACGGCTACCCCGCGCCGCCGGTGGTCCGTACCCGGGACGGCGCGATCCTGGTGCAGGTCGAGGGCGTGCTGCACATGGTCATGGGGCTGATGCCCGGACGCGGTTACGACCCCGCGGACCCCGCCCACCTGGTGGCGGTGGCCCGCGGTCTGGGCCGCTATCACGCCATCGTCTCGGAGCTGACCATCCCGGAACGGGAGCGCTCCTCCGCGCTGGCCTCGCTCGGGCAGCAGGGGCAGGAGAACCTCTACGCCGCCGTGGAGGTCGTTGCGCCGCTGCTCGCGCCCGAGGCCGCAGCGGCGCTCCGGGAGGACGCCCGGTTCATGGCCGACCAGATGGAGCGGCTGAACGTCGAGCTGGGGGAGCGGCAGGAGGAGCTGACCGCCCTGGTGGCGCACGGTTCCTTCGGCCAGTCCGCGGTGCTGCTCGACGACGGCCGGCTGACCGCGGTGCTGGACTTCGACCGCGCCGGCCTGGACCTGCTGGGCCTGGACCTCGCCTACGCGCTCAAGGCCTTCTGCCGCACGGGCCCGGTCCGCCGCTCCGGCGTCGGCATCGACCCGGACCGGTGCCGGCTGTTCCTGTCGCACTACCGCGGCCAGGCACCCCTGGCCGGCGCCGATCTCGCCGCCATGCCGGAGGTCTTCCGGGCGCAGCGGCTGGTCAAGATCGTCAAGAAGTGCGACAACTTGCTGACCAAGCAGGCGATGGTGGCCCAGCAGGCCAAGGACGCCGTGAAGTTCGCGCTGGTCCTGGAGCGTGAGTGCGCCCGGGTCCGCTGGCTCACCGACAACCCCTTCCCCCTGACCGAGGACGCCGCATGAACCGCACCGAGAGCCGCACGCAGAGCCGCCGGGTGAAGGAGCACCAGGTCAGCCGGGCCGAGTGGGTCTGCACCCCGGAGTTCCTCGACCGCTACGTCCGCCCGCACCTGGACGCGCCCGCCACCGGTGGCACGTGGACGACGAAGGTCATCCAGCTGGACGGCAGCGGCGCCGCGACCGTGCAGGTCGAGCTGGACGGTGGCGCGCCGGTGTTCGCCAAGCTGTTCCCCTTCGACGACGGCCCGGCCGTGCACGCCAAGCTGCGGGCCCTGCGCGCGGCCGGACTGGGGGCCGGCTCGTCGTTCCAGGCCGTGGAGCCCCTGGCCTGGTACGAGGGGGAGAAGGTCCTCCTGTGCCGCGGAGCGCCGGGTCGGCCGCTGTCGGAGCTGCTGGGCTCGGACGGGCCGGAGCTCGCGGAGGCCTGCGCCCGCGCCGGGGCCTGGCTGGCCCACCTGCACGGCTCGGACCTGCGACTGGGGGCGCCGCAGTCCCTCCTGGTCACGGGCGAGCTCACCAGCCTCGCCAAGCGCCTGGCGAAGGTCGCCGCCGACCACCCCGGCTACGTCGACGTCGGACTGGGCATGCTGGAACGGCTCGACGCCCTGACCCGCGGCACCGTCGACGGCGTGCTGGCGCAGAGCCACGGGCAGTACCGGCCGATCCACGTCTTCCTCACCGAGGACGTCGCGACCGTCATCGACCTCGACCGCAGCGCCCCCGCCGACCCCGCCCGGGACGTGGCGGAGTTCCTGCACCGGCTGCGGCTGGGGGTGCACTCCGCCACCGGCGACGTCGGCCGGGCCGACGCGCCGTGCGCGGCGTTCCTCGACGCCTACCGCGGGGCCGCCCGCGGCGACGGAGGCCTGGTCAACCTGCGCTTCCACTGGGCCCGCTACGTCCTGCACAGCCTCCACCGGAAGATCAAGACCGGGGAGGCAGACTGGCGCGACGGCGGGAACGCCGAGTTCCTCCTCTACCGCGACGAGTTCGACCGGGTCGTGGCGGGACGGGCGGGGGCATGACGCTGCTGACCGACCCGGTGCTCGACCGCGCCGGTCAGCCCCTGCCGCTGGCGGAGCTCGCCGCGCTGTGGCCGCTGGGGGGCTGGAGGACCGTCGGCCCGGTCCCCGGTGGCAAGAACGAGCACCTCCGGGTGGTCGCCCGGGACGGTGTCCACTACCTCCGGCGCTCCTACCGGTCCAAGTCCCGGGAGGAGCTGGTCGGGCAGCTGGCGCTGATGCGACTGCTCCGGCACAGGGGGTTCCCCGCCCCCGAGGTGGTCCCCACCCGCACCGGCCTCGATCACGCCGAGCTCGCCGGGCGGTCGTGGATCGCCACCAGAGGCGTCGAGGGGACGCCGTTCGACGACAGCTCGCCGGCGCACGTCCGGGCGCTGGGGCGGACCGTCGGGCGGTACCACGGCGTCGTCGCTGACCTCCCGGCCGAGGTGGGTGAACCGCCGGTGCTCGCCGAGCTGCGCCGACGGCTGGACGAGCCGGCGCTGGACCCCGCGCTGCGCGCCCGGGCCGAGCGGGTGGTCCACCGGCTGACCGCCCTGCTGCCGGAGCTGCCCAGGGTGGTCGTGCACGGCGGGGCACGGCGCGGCAGCCTCGTCTTCGCCGGGGACGAGGTGGTGGGCGTCCTCGACTTCGACAGCGCCCATCCCGACGTCCGGGTGCTGGACCTGGCCGTGGCCGTCCACGACGTCGGCAAGATCTACACGCGGCTCGGGGCGGACGACCACAAGGTCGCGCTCGACCTGCCCAGGGTCACCGAGCTGCTCGCCGCCTACGGACGGGAGGTCCGCCTCACCGCAGCCGAGGCCGAGGCGGTGCCGCTGCTGGTGGAGGCCAAACGGCTCAAGCGCGGCCTGGGGCGCCGGGTGCGCGTCTGCGCGGGGGAGCCGCTGTCGGCCAACGACCACGCCAAGATCCGCCTGGAGGACAGCCGGCTGGCCTGGTTGGACGAGCACCGCGACGACCTGGTGGCCGCCTGCCGCAGCGTGCTGTCCTGAGGCCTGCCGACCGGGCCACGGTGGACGGCGCCGCCCGCGTCGTCCACCGTGGTGTGGTCACCTCGAGGGGTCCTGCTGGGCGAGGTCGGCGTGCTGTTGGCGGAGTTCGCGCTTGAGGATCTTGCCGCTGGGGTTCTTGGGCAGGGCGTCGGCGAGGACGACGTACTTGGGGCGTTTGTAGCCGGCCAGCCGGTCGCGGATGTGGGCGTGGACGTCCTCGGCGGTGAGGGTGGCGCCGGGCTTGGGGACGACGACGGCGGTGACGGCCTCGATCCAGTGCGGGTGGGGGATGCCGAAGACGGCGACCTCGGCGACGCCGTCGAGGGTGTAGACGGCCTCCTCGATCTCGCGGCTGGCGACGTTCTCCCCGCCGGTCTTGATCATGTCCTTCTTGCGGTCGACGACGGACAGGTAGCCGTCGGCGGTCATCACGCCGAGGTCGCCGGAGTGGAACCAGCCGTCGACGAAGGCCTCGGCGGTCTTGGCCGGGTCGTGGTAGTAGCCCAGGGTGGCCTGGGGGCTGCGGTGCACGATCTCCCCGACGGTGCCCGGCGGGACGGGATGGCCGGAGTCGTCGACCAGGCGGGTCTCGACGTTGAGGGCGGCGCGGCCGGCCGAGCCGGCCCGCGCCAGCTGCTCGGAGGGGCGCAGGATGGTGGCCAGCGGGGCCATCTCGGTCTGGCCGTAGAAGTTCCACAGCGCCACGTCGGGCAGTCGGCGCTGCAGCTCGCGCAGCACCTCCACCGGCATGGGGGAGGCGCCGTAGTAGCCCTTGCGCAGGCTGGACAGGTCGGTGGTGTCGAAGTCCGGGGAGCGCAGCAGGGAGATCCACACCGTGGGCGGGCAGAACAGCTTGGTGACCCGCTCGCCGGCGATGGTGGCCAGGAGGGTGGCCGGGTCGGGGGCGGGCAGGATGATGCTGGTGGCGCCGAGGTAGACGTCGACGGAGAAGAAGCAGTCCAGCTGGGCGCAGTGGTACATCGGCAGCGCGTGCACCTCGACGTCCTCGGCGCTCATGCCGCCGTCGATGGCGCAGGAGACGTACTGGGCGATCAGCGAGCGGGAGGACAGCAGCACGCCCTTGGGCCGGGACTCGGTGCCGGAGGTGTACATCAGCCGCAGCGGGTCGTCATCGGCCACGGCCACCTCCGGTGCGCGGTCGTCCCCGGTGCGCCACCAGGGGTCGACGTCCTCCCAGCCGGGCGCCGGCGCGGCCCCGGACAGCCCGATCCAGCCGCGGATCCCGCCGGCGGTGCCGGCGGCGGCCAGCGCCTTGTCCGCGGTGGCGGCCAGGGCATCCTCGGTGACCAGCCCGCCGGCTCCGCTGTGGCGCAGGATGTAGGCGATCTCCTCGGGGCCGAGCATGAAGTTGACCGGCACCAGCACCACGCCCAGCTTGGCGGTGGCGAAGGCCAGCACCGCGTACTGCCAGCAGTTGTGGCTCAGCAGGGCCAGCCGGTCGCCCTTGACCAGGCCGCGGTCGGCCAGCGCGTGCGCGGTGCGGTTGACCGCGGCGTCGAACTCCGCGTAGGTGACCCGCAGCTCACCGGCGACCACCGCGAGCTTGTCCGGGTACCGCTGCGCGGTCCGGTGCAGCAGGTCACCCACCGCGTGCTGACGGGCACGGACGACGTCGGAGCTGGTCATGGCAGGTCCTCCCGGTGGCGGGTCGGCAGGCGGCGCGACTCCGGGCAGTCTGGCCCGTGGCGCGCCCTCGGGTCACGCCGTCCCGCTCCGGTCGTGCGTCCGGGACGGAGCCCGGGACCGGGGCCGGGTGGGCAGGTGCGGTCACCGCGGGCGGCGGTGGGTGCCCTCCATGCCCCCGAGCCCGGCCACCCGCTCGCGGTTCCAGGCGTGGCCGCGGTGCTCGACCGGAGGCCGCGGACGAGCCCCCTTGCGACCCGCGGGACAGTGCGAGGACGCTGGATCGTCGTCGCGGCGGCCGCCTCGCCAGCCGGGTCGGAGGGGGATCGAAGGATGTCACCGGACACTGCGAACACCACTGCCACCGAGCGCAACGACCTGCTGGGCCGGGTCATAGGCGACCTCGCCGCCGCCATCGAAGCCGACGCCGGGAACGCCGCTGTCACGTTCCGTGCCACCGGGCAGTGCGAGGAGCCGGTCGGCACTCGGCTGCGGATCGGTGGGCACGCCGTCCGGCAGGACGAGCCGGCGGTGTTCGCCGGGAGCAACGCCGCGCCCAACCCGGTCGAGTACGCCCTGGCCGCGCTGCTGTCGTGCCAGCTCGTGACCTACCGGTTCTGGGCCGCCAAGCTCGACGTGCCCATCGACGACATCCGGGCGACCGTCGACGGTGACCTCGACCTGCGCGGTTTCCTGGGCCTCGACGAACAGGTGCGGCCCGGGTACGGCGAGGTCCGGTTCACCGTGACGGTCCGGGGTCCCGCAGCGCCGGAGCGGTACCAGGAGTTGGCTGCCGCGGTGAACGAGCACTGCCCCACTCTCGACATCTTCCGCAACCCGACGCCGGTCCGGACCGAGCTGGTCATCGGCTGAGCCCTGTGAGGGGGGGGACGAACCGCCCTGCTCCGGGCGGCCCCGGTCGGACACCGCTGACGTCGCCGGCTGGGCGCGGATGAGTGTCCCCTGCCGGGGCGGCGGCCCGGGCGTGCGCTCCCGCCGCGGGGTTGCCTCCTGCGGGGGCGGTGTGAGCCACCGGTGCTGCGCTGCTCCAGGAAGGCCGTCTCGAGGTGTTGCTGACCGCGCCAGTCGAGACGCCCGCCCCTGTTCGGTCATCTCCTGCGCTCGGTCGCTCCGGTCACGCCTTCGAGGGCCGACCGGTTCCCGGCCTGTCGGGTGGAGATGACGCTCAGGGAACCGTCGGTCTCCAGGACGACGGCGGCCACCGAGGACAGATCCCCGGAGCCGGTGGCGCGGATGGCCTGGCGCAGCTCGCTCATGGTGATCCGCTGCCGGTCGAGCGCCTCGGGGAGGGGGCGGCCGTCCTCCAGCAGGAGGGTCGGCCGGGCGGTGACCACGCTGCGGCCCCCCGGCAGCCAGGTCGTCGTCCGCGCGACGACGAACTGGAGGGCGGCGAGCAGGACCAGCGCGACGGCTCCCTCGCTCCAGCTGACGTCGCTGCTGAGCAGGATGGTCGCCAGGGTGGAGCCGAAGGCCACGCTGACCACCCAGTCGAAGGCGTTGAGCTTGGCCAGCGTCCGTTTGCCGGACACCCGGAGCAGGACCACGAGCGTGAGGTAGGCCGCCGCCCCGACGGCGAGGATCCGGACGATGTCGGACCAGGAGTCGAACCACATGCTGACCCTCTACCCGCGTCGCACCCGACGGTTGACAGTCTCGGCGGGTGACGGGTGCTCTGGGATGGGTCGTGACCGCGGTCGGCGCAGCGCTGGTGTTCATGGCGCTGCGCGACATCTTCCACACGATCTGGCACCCCACCGGCCGCGGTGGGCTCAGCCGCCGACTCATGGCGGCGGTGTGGCATGTCGGGCATCGGCGCCGGGCGCTGGAGGCGTTGGTCGGGCCGCTGGCGATGGTCGTGGTCGTGCTGGCCTGGGTGCTGCTGATCCTGCTGGGGTGGGCGCTGGTGTACTGGCCGCACCTACCGGGCGGCTTCGTCTTCGGCAGCAGCCTCGACCCCACCTCCCGGGCCGGCTTCCTGGACGCCGTCTACCTGTCCACGGTCACCCTGGCCACGCTCGGTTTCGGTGACATCGTCCCGGCGGCGGACTGGCTGCGGATCGCGGTGCCGCTCCAGGCGCTCGTCGGGTTCGGGCTGATCACGGCCGCGGTCTCGTGGGTGCTGCAGGTGTACCCGGCGCTGACCCGGCGCCGTGCGCTGGCGGTGCGGCTGTCGCTGCTGCGCCGGGTCGACACGCTCGGGCTGGTGGCCGACCCCCGGTCGGCGATGGCCGCGCCCCTCCTGGAGGACCTGGCGGTCGGGCTCGCGCAGCTGCGGGTCGACCTGACCCAGTACGCCGAGACCTACTACTTCCGGGACGGCGATCCCGAGGCCTCCCTGCCGGCGATGCTGGGGGTGGCGCTGCACCTGAGCGAGCACGCCCGGCGCACGCCGGGTGCGGACGCGCGCTACGCCGGGGAACTGCTGGACACCGCGGTGGGGGACTACCTGCACGTGGTGGACGAGCACTTCCTCCACGTCGGTGGCCCGGCCAGGGCGATCGCCTCGGCGTACGCGGAAGACCACGGGCAGGAGCTCGCCCGCGCCCGATGAGATCGGGGCTCATCCCTGCCGGTGCGACTGTCGGGGGGCGGTCGACGTGGCGGGGCGGGCGTCGTGCCGGGTGGCGGCCCGGTAGGCAGCTCGGCCCGGTGCGGCGGTCACACCGTGGACGACGACGCTGGCCACCACCACGAGGCTGCCGGCGGCGAGCACGGTGGGTTCGGCGCCGAGCCGCTTGGCCTCCAGCGCGAGGTAGAACAGCGCCGAGACGCCGATCGGTCCGAACCACCCCAGGTGGAGCGCGTCCGGCCAGCCCAGCCGCAGCGGGCGGCGCAGCGCCACCAGGATCGGCAGTCTGCGCAGCAGGAGCACGGCTCCGGCCAGGAGCACCCCACGCCAGCCGAGGTCGGCCCAGGCCGCCCACGGCAGCGCAGCGCCGACGCCGATGAACAGCGGCAGGACGAGGAAGCGGTTGACGGCCTCGTCGATCGGCACGTCCGACGTCCGTTCGGAGCCGGTGCTCACGCCGTTGAAGGCCAGCCCGCAGACGAACACGGCGAGCACGCCGTCGACGTGGACCAGCCCGGACAGCCCGAGCACCGTGAGGGCCAGGACGGCGGTGAACAGGGCGAGGGGGCCGGGGTCGGTGGAGCCGTGTTCCTCGCCGGCCCTCAGCGCCCGCGCGCCCAGCCACCCGGTGACCAGCCCGACGACGACGGCCCCGGCCACCTGCCAGAGGGACTCCAGCACGGCCTCGGCTCCGGTCAGGGGGCCGACGATCGCGATGGCGACGAGCACCAGGGGCAGCGCCAGGCCGTCGTTGGCGCCGGACTCCAGCGAGAGGACCTGCCGGTCCCGGGCGGGCAGGTCCTCCTCCGCCGGGCCTCCGGTGACGACGCTGGACGCGAGGACCGGGTCGGTCGGGCACAGCGCCGCGCCGAGCAGCGCCGCGGCGCCGAGTCCCACGCCGAGCACCCACGCCGACAGGCCGGCGGTGATGAGGGCCATGAGCGGCATGGCGACGGCCAGGAGGATCAGCACCGGACGCATCCGCGACCGCACCGCCCCCAGTGGGTAGCGCAGGGCCACCGCCATCACGGAGATGGCCAGGAGGATCCGGGTGGCGGTGTGCAGCCAGGTGTGGTCCTCGGTCAGCGGTCGCACGTCGAGCAGGCCCGCGACGGCCGGGCCCAGGACGATCCCGGCGAGCAGGCCGAGCAGCGGCTCGGAGACCGGTAGCCGGCGCAGGCGCTCGGACAGGGCCGCGACGCCGAGCGCGATGAGTCCACCGGCGAGCAGGACGAGGTCCGTCTTCACGGGCTCCCCGTGCCCGCTTCTGAGGGGTTCGAAGCGGCGGGCGCGCACAGGTGGCGAGCGCGGTCTCGTGCGGTGCGGGACCGTAGCGGTCGCCGGCGCCGCCGATGTAGAGGAGCCGGCTGCCGGCGGGCGGCATCACACCGGTCCCCGCGGCCAGCCAGCCGATCCGGGTCGGCCCGGTCGTTCAGCAGCCCACACCCCCTTAAGGGCTGAGTCGATCGTCTCCTCCCAGGTGCGGCGTTCCGCCGCGGTGATCCGGGTGGACTCCGCGGCGAGGTCCACGACGGAACGGAGCCGGTCGCGCAGCGTGTGGTCCACGACGCCCCGGGGCGCACGCCACGCCACCTCCCGCAGCAGGGCGGCGATGCGGCGCAGGACGGCCGGTTGCCCCGAGGCGTAGTGGAGGGGTTCCTCCAGGACGAGGTCGACCAGGTCACCCGGGGTCCAGCGCGGCACGACCAGGCGCACGACCCCGTCGTCGTCGACACGGCAGTCGGGGCCGAGCGGCCGGGAGACGAGGTCACCGAGCAGCGCCGAGGCATGGGACAGGGCGTGCACGGCCGTCGTCGGGTCGTTGATGCCGGGCGACAGCGCACGGACGGCGATGTCGACGACCTTGCGCAGGCTGTAGGCGATGTCGCGAGCGGGGGAGCGTTCGAAGTCCAGTCGTACCGAGCGGCCGAGGGCCTCCTGCAACGCCGCTGTGTCGGGATGGTGCACGCCGTCCCTGGCCCAGGCGTGGGCGAGAGGTGTCCCGGCCACCACGGAGTCACCGATCCGGGCGGCCAGGAGGACCACGATGTCCGAGCCCGCCGCGGCGGACACCAGGCGTTCCTCGTCCACGTCGACGATGAAGCCGCTGGACGGGGCGGCGACCGGGATCCCCGGTCCGGGAGGCAGCCGGACGGGCGTCGCCGGGTGTTCGAGGTCATCGGGCAGCTCCCGGTCGTGGGTGGCCCCGGCCTCCTCGTGGACGTCGCGGAGCATCGTCTCGACCCGGAGGGCGCGGGCCAGGTGCCCGAGGAACAGCACCACGGCCAGGACGCTGCCGAGCGTCAGCACGTAGGCCACGGTGATCGAGAGCCGGGGGACGAACGCGGTCTCCCCTTCGGTGGCGCTCTCGGTGCGCACGGTCCGCAGCACGGTGAGCGCGTACACGAACGTCGCCGTCAGCTGCGCCAGGGTCAACTGGACGACCCGGTCGGTGGCGAAGGTCTGCAGCAGCCGGGGTGAGTACTGGCTGCTGCCCAGCTGGAAGGCCACGACGGTCAGCGAGAAGATCAGCCCCGTCACGGAGATCAGCGATCCGGCGATCGCGGCGAGCAGGTCACGTGCCGCCGACGGCCCGCCGCCGAAGACGAAGGTCAGGGGGTGACCCGAGTCGCGATTCTCGAGCAGTCCGTCCACCGCAGGCAGCCCGATGCCGACGCCGACCGCGATCACGACGGCGACCACCGGGATCGGCCAGAGAGCCCCGCGCAGCCGTGCGGTGATCGCACGGACCGCACTGCGTCGCCTGGGTCTCCTGGAGTTCACCGGAAGGACCTCTCCGGGGCTTCGGTCAGCACGCTGCGAGCGTCCCGCAGCGGGGCGACCTCCGCCCGAGCACGCCCACTCCAGGCTGCGGTGAGCCGGACCGGCGGCGAGACTCGGCGGGCACCCGACCCGTCCGGTAGGAGGACCGCCGTGCCCAGTGTCGACCGGATCGCCGAGCCGTGGGGGACGCGGACGCCGTACGGGCCGGGGGAGACCTGGCCGACGCGGGTGGACTCCTACCTCGCCGACGGGCTGACCGAGGACGACGTCGACCGCTGGGTGCAGTCGGCGACGATCCTGCACTCCAACGGCGACGGGTTGGACATCGCGGTCAAGGACGGCCGGATCGTCGGCGTCCGCGGCCGCGGGGTGGATCGCGTGAACCACGGCCGGCTGGGCCCGAAGGACCTGTTCGGGTGGCAGGCCAACAACTCACCGGACCGGCTGACGCGGCCGCTGATCCGGCGGGACGGCGAGCTGGTGGAGTGCGACTGGGACACCGCGATGGACGCCGCCGCCGGCCGGTGCCGGGAGCTGCTCGGCGAGCGGGGCCCCAGCTCGATCGCCTTCTACACGACCGGGCAGCTGTTCCTCGAGGAGTACTACACGTTGGGGCTGATCGCCCACGGCGGCATCGGCACCAACCACGTCGACGGCAACACCCGGCTGTGCACCGCCACCGCCGCGGCCGCGCTGAAGGAGACCTTCGCCTCGGACGGGCAGCCGGGCTCCTACACCGACATCGACTCGGCCGACGTGATCTGCCTGTACGGGCACAACATGGCCGAGACGCAGACGGTGCTGTGGACCCGCGTGCTGGACCGGCTGGCCGGCCCGAACCCGCCGAAGGTCATCTGCGTCGATCCTCGGGAGACGCCGGTCGCCCGGTCCGCGACCGTGCACCTGGCGCCGCGGCCGGGCACCAACGTCATGCTGATGAACGCCCTGCTGCACGAGATCGTCGCCAACGACTGGGTCGACTCCGACTACGTGGAGGCGCACGCGGTGGGCTTCGAGGAGCTGGCCAAGCGCGTCGGCGACTACCCGCCCGAGGTCGCCGCGGAGGTCTGCGACGTCCCCGTGGAGCAGATCCGCGAGGCCGCACGGATCATCGGCACCGCCGAGCGCCTGGTGTCCACCGTCCTGCAGGGCTTCTACCAGTCCCACCAGGCCACCGCGGCCGCGGTCCAGGTCAACAACGTGCACGTCCTGCGCGGCATGCTCGGCCGGCCCGGGTGCGGCCTGCTGCAGATGAACGGCCAACCCACCGCGCAGAACACCCGGGAGGCCGGCGCGGACGGCGACCTGCCCGCGTTCCGCAACTGGTCCAACGACCAGCACATCCAGGACCTCGCCCGGGTGTGGAACGTCGACCCGCTCGACATCCCGCACTACTCACCGCCGACCCACATCATGCAGCAGCTGCGCTACATCGAGGAGGGATCGATCCGCTTCTTCTACGTCACCTGCACCAACCCTGCGGTCTCCCTGCCGGAGCTGCGGCGGGTGCGCGAGCTGCTGAGCCAGGACGGGCTCTTCCTCGTCGTCCAGGACATCTTCCTGTCCGAGACGGCGCAGCTGGCCGACGTCGTCCTCCCGGCCGCCACCTGGGGGGAGAAGACCGGCACGTTCACCAACGTCGACCGCACGGTGCACCTGTCGGAGAAGGCCGTCGACCCGCCCGGCGAGGCCCGCCCGGACCTGGACATCCTCATCGACTTCGCCCACCGGCTCGGCCTGGAGGACAAGGACGGCGCCCCCCTGGTCAAGTGGTCCGACCCCGAGGGCGCGTTCGAGGGCTGGAAGGAGTGCAGCCGCGGGCGGCCGTGCGACTACACCGGCCTGTCCTACGACAAGCTGCGCGGCGGCAGCGGCATCCAGTGGCCGTGCAACGACGAGCACCCCGACGGCACCGAGCGCATCTACGTCGACGGGCAGTTCTGGGCCGAGCCGTCCTACTGCGAGAGCTACGGCCGCGACCTGGTCACCGGAGCGCCGCTGGACGAGACCGAGTACAAGGCGCTCAACCCCACCGGCAAGGCGGTGCTGAAGGCCGCCGAGTACCTGCCGCCGCACGAGCTGCCCAGCGAGCAGTTCCCGTTCCAGCTGGTCACCGGCCGGACCCTCTACCACTTCCACACCCGCACCAAGACCGGCCGGGCACCGCAGCTGCAGGCCGCCGCCCCGGAGGTGTGGGTCGAGCTGTCCGCCTCCGACGCCGCGGACCGCGGCTGGGCCGAGGGCGACCTGCTCGAGGTCGCCACCCCGCGCGGGCGCGTCGAGGGCCGGCTGCGGATCAGCGGCATCCGGCCAGGTGTGGTGTTCCTGCCGTTCCACTACGGCTACTGGGACGAGCCGGGCGGCCACGAGCCCGCCGGTGACCGCGGCCGGGCGGCCAACGAGCTCACGCTCACCGACTGGGACGCCTGCTCCAAGCAGCCGATCTTCAAGACCGCCGCTGCCGCGGTCACCCGGCTCGCGGAGGCGACCGGCCCCGCCCCGGCGCCCACCACGACCGGCTCCCGGCCGGTGGTGTCCGCCGGCATACCGGAGACCCGCGGTGGGGCCGCCGCCGAGGCACTCGAGGAGCCGGCGCCGGGAGGTGCCCGGTGAAGCTGCACCTGGCCATCGAGGAGCTGCACCGTTCGGAGAACCACCTGGCGCGCGCCCTGCTGGCGGCCTCGGACCGGCACAAGGCCGACCACGAGGTCTTCTACGTCGCCCGTGACATCGCCGGCTGGTCGCAGCGGCACGTCACCGAGCTCGCCCGCATCGGTGCCGACTACGACCTCGACCTCGACCCCGAGCCGGAGGGCGAACCCGGGATCCTGGAGAAGGTCCAGCAGGCGACGTCGGACCTGCTCGGGCGCCGGCCCGAGCCGGGCCTGCTGTTGCTGGCAGACCTCCGTCACATCCACCGCGAGGCGGCCGGGGTGTCACTGGACTGGGAGCTGCTCGCCCAGGCCGCCCAGGGCGCGCGCCAGCGGGAGCTGCTCGAGCTGGCCCAGCGCTGTCATCCGGACACGCTGCGGCAGATGCGCTGGGCCAACGCCAAGCTCAAGGAGTCCGCGACCCAGGCCCTGGTGAGCTGACGGTGACCACTCCGCAGACCGCCACCCGCGTCGTCCTCCGACCGCTGGCCACACCGCTGCCACTCGGCTTCCTGGCCCTGGCCCTGGCCACGACCGTCTTCGCGACCGTCCAGCTCGGCTGGATCCCGCCCACCGAGGGCCGGGTGGCCGCCCTCACCGCGTTGGTCGCGACCGTGCCGCTGCAGCTCACCGCGGCGGTCATCGGCTTCCTGGCGCGCGACCCGGTGGCCGCCACCGGGATGGGGGTCCTCGGTGGCACGTGGGCGGTCGTCGGTCTCACCACCGTGACCTCTCCGCCCGGCACCGCCAGCAAGGGCCTCGGGGTCCTCCTGATCGTCGCGGGGACCTCGATGTTCGTCCCCGCGTCCGCCGGTGCGACCAAGCTCGTCCCGGCCGCCGTCATGGCGCTGGCCGGCATCCGGTTCCTCGTCACCGGCGCCTACGAGCTCACCGGGTCCGCGAGTTGGAAGACGACGGCCGGCTGGGTGGGCCTGGCCCTCGCGGTGCTGGCCCTCTACGCGGCGGTGGTCCTCGAACTCGAGGGTGCCCGCGGGAGGACCGTCCTCCCGGCCGGCCGGCACGGTCCGGCCGAGGCCGCGGTTCGCGGCGAGGGGGCGCTCGAACCCGACGCGCTGGCTCGAGAGCCGGGGATCCGACCGCAGCTCTGAGGGCCCGCGCCGCTGCGCAGTCCCGGGATCGCGCTCCGTCCGCGGCCCGGGGCCTCCCCGACCCACACCGGCGGGGCTACGGCCTGACTCGGTGCGCCGCCGGGAGCTTCCTGGTGCTCGCCGACACTCTCGACTGGCCGGGCGCGGTCCGCTGGCTCTCCCCGTTCGCCCACCTGAACGCGGTCCCGGCCGAGCCGTGGAACGCCGCGGGGGCAGCCGGCCTGCCCACCCCCGCCGCGGTGCTCACGGTGGCCGGGTGTCGCCGCTACGGCCGCCGGGACCTGAACACCTGAGCGACAGGAGGAGGTCGCGCCCCCGATGTGTCCCGCGAGCCGGGGACCTGCGGGGCGGCGACGTCAGCCGAGACTGCCGATGAGGTCGCGACAGGCCTGCTCACAGCGGCGGCAGACCTCCGCGCACACGCGGCAGTGCTCGTGCATCTCGGCGTGACGTCCGCACTCGTCGCCGCAGGCCTTGCAGGCCGCGGCGCACGCCTCCAGCACCGCGCGGGTGAGGTTGGCGTCGTAGCCGGTGTGCCGGGACAGCACCCGGCCGGTGGCGTCACAGACGTCGGCGCAGTCGGCGTTGGTCCGGATGCACTTCGTGAGGTCGGCGACCGAGTCCTCGCTCAGGCAGGCGTCCGCGCACGCGGTGCAGGCCTGAGCGCACTCGACGCAGGCCTCGATGCAGGCCCGCAGCTTGTCCCGGTCGACCCCGCCGAGGTCCTTCGGGTACGTGTCGAGCATCTGGGCGGCGACGGTCACGGCTGGCCTCCTCGTGGTACCGGTAGCGGGATGCCCGTACGGCCCCACTTCGTGCACCGGTCCGCAGCCCCTACCCCTGAGCGCGGCGCACTGCACACATCGTCATCGGCCGGACGTGCGGCGGTGCGCATCACCGACCTCACCACCATCCGCGACACCCACCGGGCCGCACTGGACGCCGGCTGCGACGACCTGGTCGCGTGCTCCGACAACGACTGCTGCCCCATCCCGTTCGCCGCCATCCCCACCCGGCCGCACCGCGGCACGACCCTCGGCAGGAGCGAGGCGTGAGCCCAGCAGACCCCGCGGTCAACGCGCTCACCGGTCGGAGAGGCGAGGCAGATCGGCGGGGTCGCTCGCGTCCGGCCGTCGGGCCGGGCCTCGGAGGTGGACTGGCGGCGGTAGCGCCTGAAGTGGCAGGTCGGGCAGCGGTGGACGGGGGCCCGCGTCAGGTCGGCGAGGTGCCGATCTCATCCCGCTGGGAACGGTACGCCGGGGTGCAACACCGCCTCGGGCTTCAGCGCCAGGCGGCGCTACGGCACCCAGGCGGTCAACCGAGCACGGAGCCGGCGATCTGCACGAGGATGCCGGCGGCGACCGCGAACACCAGTTAGGCGAACCAGCGGCGCAGCCGGGCGGTGTCCAGATGGGTGGCCAGGCGGCCCGCGGGGAGCGCGGCGGCGACGGCGGCCGCGGTGAACGCGAGGGTGACCGGCACGTTCAGCGTCGCCTCGCCGGCGTGTGCGGCGAACCCGGCGGCGGAGTTGACCGCGACGATCAGCAGGGAGGGGTTGCCGGTCCGGAGCCGGCGAGCACGGCAGTCGCCCGGACGGTCCACGTCGCCCAGGGACCGGCCGTCGCGCCGCTCACGGGAGTCCGCGCGCCCGGCGCCGGACGCAGCGCGGCCCCCGCCAGGGGATCCGGGGGAACCCTGGCGGGGGCCGCGCGAACGTGCAGCTCAGGGGCGGTGACGCCCTCGTCGATCAGATGTCGTAGTACATCGCGAACTCGTGCGGGTGCGGGCGGAGACGGATCGGGTCGATCTCGTTCTCCCGCTTGTACTCGATCCAGGTCTCGATCAGGTCGGGCGTGAAGACGCCGCCGTCGATCAGGTACTCGTGGTCGGTCTCGAGGTTGTCGAGGACGGCGTCGAGCGAGGCCGGGACCTTCTCGATGCCGAGCGCCTCCTCGGGCGGCAGCTCGTAGAGGTCCTTGTCGACCGGCGCCGGCGGCTCGATCTTGTTCTTGATGCCGTCGAGGCCGGCCATGAGCATCGCCGAGAAGGCGAGGTACGGGTTGGCCGACGGGTCGGGCACGCGGAACTCGATGCGCTTGGCCTTGGGGCTGTCACCGGAGATCGGGATGCGGCAGCACGCCGAGCGGTTGCGGGCCGAGTAGACCAGGTTGATCGGCGCCTCGTAGCCGGGCACCAGGCGGTGGTAGCTGTTGACCGTCGGGTTGGTGAAGGCCAGCAGCGACGGGGCGTGCGCCAGCAGGCCGCCGATGTAGTGGCGGGCGGTGTCGGACAGGCCCGCGTAGCCGGTCTCGGCGTGGAAGAGCGGCTCGCCGTCCTTCCAGAGGCTCTGGTGGCAGTGCATGCCCGACCCGTTGTCGCCGTAGAGGGGCTTGGGCATGAAGGTGGCGGTCTTGCCGTGGGCCCAGGCGGTGTTCTTGATGATGTACTTGAACAGCATCAGGCTGTCGGCCGACCGCAGCAGCGTGTCGAACTTGTAGTTGATCTCGGCCTGACCGCCGGTACCGACCTCGTGGTGACCGCGCTCGAGCTCGAGGCCGGCGTTGGTCAGGTTGGTCATCATCGTCGACCGCAGGTCGCTGTAGTGGTCGTAGGGCTCGACCGGGAAGTAACCGCCCTTGGCGCGGGTCTTGTACCCCAGGTTCGGGCCGCCGTTCTCACCGGTGAGGGCGCCGGAGTTCCACGACCCCTCGACCGAGTCGATGTGGTAGTAGCCCTCGTTGATGCCGGTCGAGTGCCGGATGGAGTCGAAGATGTAGAACTCCGCCTCCGGCCCGAAGTACGCGGTGTCGGCGATGCCGCTGCTGGCGAGGTACGCCTCGGCCTTCTTCGCCACGTTGCGCGGGTCGCGGCTGTAGGCCTCCCGCGTGATCGGGTCGTGGATGAAGAAGTTGACGTTCAGCGTCTTGTGCACGCGGAACGGGTCGAGGAAGGCGCTGTTGGCGTCGGGGAGCAGCAGCATGTCCGACTCGTTGATCGCCTGGAACCCACGGATCGAGGAGCCGTCGAAGCCGAGGCCCTCGGTGAAGGTGTCCTCGCCGAACGTCGACGCCGGGATGGTGAAGTGCTGCATGACGCCGGGCAGGTCGCAGAAACGCACGTCGACGTACTCGACGTCGTTGTCGCGGATGTATGCGGCGACCTCGTCGGGACTGGTGAACATCGATCCTCCGGGTGTGGGCGAACAGCCGAACCGAAAACTACGAGCGCGGAGTTGCCCGCCAGTGTCTCCGGTGTTTCAGACCGGTAACAACGGACGGGCGTGTCGCCGGAGCGGCACCGGAGCCGGTCGCAGGGGCCGGCCGACAGGGGGTCCTACGCTGGCGGACATGGTCGGGAACGTGCAGCCACCCTCTCAGGAGCGTCGCCGCGGTGCGTCGCTGGGGCTGCCGGCCGACGGCCCCGGCTCGCTGGCCGCCTTCAGCAGCCGCGCCGGCGCGTTCGTCGTCGACGCGATCGGCGCGGCACTCGTGGCCGGCCTCTTCACCGCCCCGGAGCTGCCCGGCAACTGGAGCCTGTTGTCCTTCGGCCTGGTCACCGTGATCGCCCTGGTCGTCCTCGGCCAGACCCCGGGCATGCGGCTGTTCGGGCTGCGCCTCGCGCACCCGCGGCCGGGCGCGCGGCTGGCGCCGTGGCGGGCCGTCGTCCGGACGGCGCTGCTCATGCTGCTGGTGCCCGCGCTGATCGTGGACGGCGACGGGCGTGGCCTGCACGACCGGCTCACCGGCACCGCCGTCGTCCGGGACTGAGTCGTGTCATGGTCGTCCTACCGGACGACCCCGCGGCCAGGTGCCGTTCCCGGCCGGCGCCGAGCCGCTGCCCGCGTCCCGATCGGGAGCCTCCGGCCCCCGCGATCGGGCCACCCGCGGCCAGGTGCCGTTCCCGGTCGGCGCCGAGCCGCTGCCCGCGTCCTGACGACGAGAGAGCCCCCGTGCCGGCCGGCACGGGGGCTCGCTCGTCGCGTCGTCCTACCGGCGGCGGACCTGCCGCTGACTCACCGACATCTGCCGGCCGCCGGGGAGGGGGCCGCCGGGGACCGGCATCCGGGCGCCGCCGAGCGCGGCGAGCCGCTTGCGCAGCGCATTGAGCTCGGCGCCGGAGAGGTTGCGCGGCAGCTTCATGACGTGGGCGCTGAGCTTGCGCAGCGGCACCTGCCCCTCCTCGTCGCCGACGAGGATGTCGTAGATCGGGGCGTCGCCGGAGATGCGGGCGACCTTCTTCTTCTCCTGGGCCAGCAGCGGCCGCACCCGGGACGGGGCGCCCTCGCCGACCAGGACCACGCCGGGGCGGCCGAGCACCCGGTGCACGGCGTCCAGCTGGGTGGTGCCGGCGACGCCGGAGGACACCTGCCAGTCACCCCGCATCCCCTCCAGCACCCAGGCCGCCGCGCCGGGCTGCCCCTCCACCTGCCGGTACGCCGAGCCCTGCGCTCGCCGGCCGAACACGATGAGCGCGACCAGGGCGCCGAGCAGGATCGCGATGGGGAGGAAGAGGAAGGGCGAGCCGAAGAGGATGCCGAGCAGCTCCACCACCGCGGCCACCGCCACGAAGGCGATGAGCATGATCCAGGGCAGCTTCGGGTCGTTCTTGCGGGTCAGCGAGTAGGCCTGCCTGATCATGCGGGCCTGGTTCCCGGCCCGCTTGAGCCGGCCGACCTTCGGCTTCCCGTTCTTGTCCAGCTTCGGGGCCTTGCCGCTCGTGCCCGGGGCGGTGGCGCCGGCCTTGGCCCCCGCGGCCGTCGACCCACCCCGGCCGCGGGCGGCGGTCGGGCCCCGCCCGGCCTTGCCGGTCGGTGCGGGGGAGTCCGGAGACTTGCTGCGTGCCATGCACCCAGGATAGGGGCGCGACCGGGCCGGTCCGGTGGACCGGCCCGGTGTCCCTCAGACGGAGGAGGTCAGGCCCCGCGCCTCGACCGCCTGCTGGTACAGCCGGCCGGCCCGGTAGGAGCTGCGGACCAGGGGCCCGGCCAGCACCCCCGGGAAGCCGATCCGCTCGGCCTCGGCCTGGAAGCCGACGAACTCGTCGGGCTTGACCCAGCGGACCACCGGGTGGTGTCGGGGCGAGGGCCGCAGGTACTGCGTGATGGTCAGCAGGTCGCACCCGGCCTCGTGCAGCGCCCGCATCGTCTCCACCACCTCGTGGGGCTCCTCGCCCATCCCGAGGATGAGGTTGGACTTGGTGACCAGCCCGGCCTCGCGAGCGGCGGTGATGACCGCCAGCGAACGCTCGAAGCGGAACCCGGGGCGGATGCGCTTGAAGATCCGGGGCACCGTCTCGACGTTGTGCGCGAGCACTTCCGGGCGGGACGAGAAGACCTCGGCCAGCTGGTCGGGGTCGGCGTTGAAGTCCGGGATGAGCAGCTCGACACCGCAGCCGGGGACGGCGGCGTGGATCTGGCGGACCGTCTCGGCGTAGAGCCAGGCGCCGCCGTCGGGCAGGTCGTCCCGGGCGACACCGGTGACCGTGGCGTACTTCAGCTGCATCGTGGCGACGCTCTCGGCCACGCGCCGCGGCTCGTCGGCGTCGAAGTCCGCGGGCTTGCCGGTGTCGATCTGGCAGAAGTCACAGCGTCGCGTGCACTGGTCCCCACCGATGAGGAAGGTGGCCTCGCGGTCCTCCCAGCACTCGTAGATGTTGGGACAGCCCGCCTCCTCGCAGACGGTGTGCAGGCCTTCGCGGCGGACCAGCGACTTCAGTTCGGTGTACTCGGGACCGGTCTTCAGCCGGGTCTTGATCCACTCGGGCTTGCGCTCGATCGGCACCTGGCTGTTGCGGACCTCCAGGCGCAGCAGCTTGCGACCGGACGGCGCGATCGGGGAGTCCGAGGAGGGGGTCGGGGCCACCGTCTCACTCATGATCGGCCACGGTACTCCGGACGCACGCCGCCCCCGTCGCGTCGACGACGGGGGCGGCGTGGGACGGGGCTCGGGTCAGGGCTGCTGGCCGCGCGGGCCGGCGGTCGGGCCCTCGTCGGCGCCACCGCCGCCGCTGAACGGCTGCGGGGCGTCGGATCCGTTGACGGTCTCGGTGTCGGGGCCGTCGCCCTCGACCAGCTGGGCGTCGCGCACGCCCATGTCGGACTCTGCGGGCGCGGAGTCGCCGGGGACGTCCTGGGCGGTGGAGACGGTCTTGCCTGAGTTGCTCGGGGAACTGGGCACGGGGTCCTCTCGGTAGCTGGGCACGGGCCCGTCGCCGGTGGGGGCGGGGGTCCACAGGTCGTCGTCCTTGCGCCGGCGGAGGACGGCGAAGGCCGCCGCACCGACCGCGAGGACGGCGAGCAGCCACGGCCAGCGGCGGGGCCCGGGTTCGGCCCCCACCTTCCGCCTGACCTGCTTGGCCGCCTTCTTCTCCAGAGTCCGCCGTCGCTTGGCGGCCTTCTTCTTGGCCTCGGCGGTGGTGGCGGTGAGCTCCTCGCGGCGGGCGTCGAGCTCCTCCAGCGCGTGGTGGAGGCCGGTCGCGATGGACTCGCGCGTGGACTCCAGCACGGGGACGACCGCCTCACGGGCGGCCAGCACCTTGGGTGCGGCGTAGGCGAGCGTGGCCGCCTGCGCGGCGGTCAGCCGCGGGACGACGTCGTGCTCGAGGGTCTTCTGCGCCGCCTCGCGGGCCGCCTCCACCCGCGGGCCGAGGTCACCGGCGGCCTTGCTGGCCGCGAGCTGGGCGGCGGTGAGGGCCGCCGTGACGCGGGGCGCCGCTGCCCCGCGGGCGGCCTCCACCCGCGGGACGAGCGCCTCACGCGCGGCCTCCACGTGGGGGGACAGGGCGTCGCGGGCCGAGGCCACGGCGGGCGCGGCGACGGCCGCAGCGGCGGCGACCTTCGGCGCCACGGCGACCCTTGCGGCCTCCAGCGCCGGGCCGGTCGCCTCGCGGGCGGCCTCGACGCGCGGTGCGAGCTGTTCCGCCGCCGCCCGACCGGCCTCCGCCACCGCCGTGCCGATGTGGCTGAAGCCCTCCTGGAGCTCCTCGCCGATGATCTGGCCGTGCGTCTTCTTGCGGAACACGGGATGCACCTCCGGGTTGATCGTCTCGGCGGCCATCCTGCCCGCTCGCTGCACCGGGCACACCCCGAACGCGATCTCGGGACGACGGATCCCGGCGGCCGTGGATAGCGTTCCGGGGTGCAGCTCCGCATCTTCACCGAGCCCCAGCAGGGCGCCACCTACGACGACCTGCTCGCCGTCGCGCGGCGGACCGAGGAGACCGGCTTCGACGCCTTCTTCCGCTCCGACCACTACCTGGCCATGGGCGGGGACGGCCTGCCCGGGCCCACCGACGCCTGGGTCACCCTGGCCGGGCTGGCCCGCGAGACCAGCCGCATCCGGCTGGGGACGCTGATGAGTGCGGCGACCTTCCGCCTCCCCGGCCCGCTGGCGATCTCGGTCGCGCAGGTGGACCAGATGAGCGGCGGCCGCGTCGAGCTCGGGATCGGCTCCGGCTGGTACGAGGAGGAGCACCGCGCCTACGGCATCCCCTTCCCGGAGCTGGGTGAGCGCTTCGACCGGTACGAGGAGCAGCTCGCCGTCATCAGCGGCCTGTGGGGCACGCCGCCAGGGGAGACGTTCGACTTCGCCGGGGAGCACTACCGGCTGGCCGGCTCCCCGGCGCTGCCCAAGCCGGTGCAGGCGGGCGGCGTCCCGATCCTGGTCGGCGGTCGCGGGAAGCGGCGCACCCCGCGGCTGGCGGCCCGCTACGCCGGGGAGTTCAACGTGCCCTTCGCCCCCGTGGAGGAGAACGCGCGGCTCTTCGCCGGGGTGCGTGAGGCGTGCGAGGCGGCCGGCCGCGACCCGTCGTCCATGGTCTACAGCTCGGCGCTGGTGCTCTGCGTCGGCGAGGACGAGGCCGAGCTGGCCCGCCGGGCCGCCGCGATCGGCCGCGAGGTCGACGAGCTCCGCGAGCACGGCGCCGCCGGCACGCCGGCCGAGGTGGTGGACACCCTCGGCCGGTATGCCGAGGCAGGCGCGTCGCGGGTCTACCTGCAGGTGCTCGACCTCGCCGACCTGGACCACCTGGACCTGGTCGCCGCCGAGATCGCGCCCCAGCTGGGCTGAGGGTGCCGCACGGCTGCACCTCAGGTGGAGGTCCAGCCGGAGGGGGGCGCCCTGCGCGCGGCCCGGGTCGTGGCCGCGCGCGGTAGTCTCATGGGCGTGACCAGGCGGCTCCTGCTTCCCCAGGCCGTGCTGACCTGAGCAGTCCGGACAGCACGGCGACCCCTCCTGCGCGAGGGGTCTTTTCATGTCCGCCGCCGGTACGACGATCCGGGAGCACGAAACGATGAGCCAGACGGCGAGCCAGCCCAGCGCCGACCCCACGGTCGACGGCGTCCCCCCGCACCGCTACACCCCCGCGCTGGCGCAGCAGATCGAGCTCGCCTGGCAGGACCGCTGGGAGAGCGAGGGGACCTTCCACACGCCCAACCCGACCGGCCGGCTCGCCGCCGGGTTCGAGCGGGTGGCCGACCGGCCCAAGTTCTTCGTGATGGACATGTTCCCGTACCCGTCGGGCGCCGGCCTGCACGTCGGGCACCCGCTGGGCTACCTCGGCACGGACGTCACCAGCCGGTTCCGCCGCATGGACGGCGACAACGTGCTGCACCCGATGGGCTACGACGCCTTCGGCCTGCCCGCGGAGCAGTACGCCGTGCAGACCGGGCAGCACCCGCGGATCACCACCGAGGCCAACATCGCGGCGATCAAGGCGCAGCTGCGCCGGCTGGGTGTCGACCACGACGACCGCCGCAGCTTCGCCACGATCGACCCGGGCTACTACAAGTGGACCCAGTGGATCTTCCTGCAGATCTTCGGCTCGTGGTTCGACGAGTCCGCCGACGGCGGCCGCGGCCGCGCGCGACGGATCGAGGAGCTGGTGGTCGAGCTGGACGCCGGCACGCGGCAGCCCGCTCCGGGGACCAACCCCTCCGGCCGGCCCTGGGCCCAGCTGTCCGACGTGGAGCGGCGGCAGGTCGTCGACGCGCACCGGCTGGCCTACCGGCACGAGGCGCCGGTCAACTGGTGTCCGGGGCTGGGCACGGTGCTGTCCAACGAGGAGGTCACCCCGGACGGCCGCTCCGAGCGGGGCAACTTCCCGGTGTTCCGGCGTCCGCTGACCCAGTGGATGATGCGGATCACCGCCTACGCCGAGCGGCTGCTGACCGACCTGGACCGGCTGGACTGGTCGGACTCGCTCAAGCAGATGCAGCGCAACTGGATCGGCCGCTCGACCGGTGCGCGGATCGGCTTCCGCTGCGGTGCCGAGACGATCGAGGTCTTCACGACCAGGCCCGACACGCTGTTCGGCGCCACCTACATGGTGCTGGCCCCCGAGCACCCGCTGGTCGAGGCATTGACCGCCGCGGCCTGGCCCGACGGCACCGACCCCCGCTGGACCGGCGGAGCGGCCACGCCCGCGGAGGCGGTGGCGGCCTACCAGCGGCAGGCGTCGCGCCGCTCCGAGCTGGACCGGCAGGACGCCGGCCGCGAGAAGACCGGTGTCTGGCTGGGCGTCACCGCCGTCAACCCGGTCAACGGCCGGGAGCTGCCGGTCTTCGTCGCCGACTACGTGCTGACCGGCTACGGCACCGGCGCGATCATGGCGGTGCCCGGCGAGGACACCCGTGACTTCGAGTTCGCCGAGGCGTTCGGCCTGCCGGTGGTGCGCACGGTGCAGCCGCCGGAGGACTTCGAGGGCGGGGCCTACACCGGCACCGGCCCGATGATCAACTCCGCCAACGACGAGATCTCGCTCGACGGCCTGGACAAGGCGACCGCCATCGCGACGATCACCGACTGGCTGGTCGAGCACGGTCACGGCGAGGCGACGACCACCTACAAGCTGCGCGACTGGTTGTTCAGCCGCCAGCGCTACTGGGGCGAGCCGTTCCCCATCGTCTACGACGAGGACGGCCTGCCGGTCGCCGTCCCGGACTCGATGCTGCCGGTGCTGCTGCCCGAGGTCGACGACTACTCGCCGAAGACCTTCGCCGACGACGACGCCGACTCCGCCCCCGAGCCGCCGCTGTCGCGCGCCACGGAGTGGACGACGGTCGAGCTGGACCTGGGGAACGGGCCGCGCCGGTACCGCCGCGAGACGAACACGATGCCCAACTGGGCCGGCTCCTGCTGGTACTACCTGCGCTACCTGGACCCGGGCGACGACGAGCGGATGGTCGACCCGGAGCTGGAGCGGTACTGGCTGGGCCCGCGCGGCGAGGGCGACGTCGGCGGCGTGGACCTGTACGTCGGCGGGGTCGAGCACGCCGTCCTGCACCTGCTGTACGCCCGCTTCTGGCACAAGGTCCTGCACGACCTGGGGTACGTGTCCAGCGAGGAGCCGTTCCGCCGGCTGGTCAACCAGGGGTACATCTCGGCCTACGCCTACACCGACGAGCGCGGCTTCTACGTGCCCGCCGCCGAGGTGGTGGAGGTGGACGGGCAGTTCCTCCACGAGGGCAAGCCGGTCAACCGTGAGTACGGGAAGATCGGCAAGAGCCTGAAGAACATGGTCACGCCGGACGAGATGATCGGCGCCTACGGTGCCGACACCTTCCGGGTGTACGAGATGTCGACCGGCCCGCTGGAGCAGTCCCGGCCGTGGGAGACCAAGGCGGTCGTCGGCTCCCAGCGGCTGCTGCAGCGGATCTGGCGGGTGGTGGTCGACGAGGAGACCGGGGTCGTCCGCGCCGACGACGGCCTGGAGCCCTCCGAGGAGACGCTGCGCGCGGTGCACCGGGCCATCGACGGCGTGCGCGACGGCATGGCCACGCTGCGGTTCAACATCGCCATCGCCCGGATCACCGAGCTGACCAACCACCTCACCTCGGCGTACGGGGCCAGCTCGCCGGTGCCGCGGTCGGTCGCCGAGCCGCTGGTGCTGCTGGTGGCGCCGCTGGCTCCGCACATCGCCGAGGAGCTGTGGTCGCGGCTGGGCCACACCGACTCGGTGGCGTGGTCGCCGTTCCCCGTGGCCGACCAGGAGTGGCTGGTGCAGGACACCGTGCAGGTCGCCGTCCAGGTGAACGGCAAGGTGCGGTCCCAGGTGACGGTGCCGGCCGACGCCGACGCCGCCGCGCTGGAGGCCGCCGCCCGGGCCGACGAGAAGATCGCCGGACACCTGGACGGGAGGACCGTGCGCCGCGTCGTGGCCGTCCCCGGGCGCCTGGTCAACTTCGTTCTCGGCTGAGGACCGCCCCCTCCTCGGCGTCCCCGAGGCCGAGGAGGGGGCCGGCCCGGCGATCAGGCGGTGGCAGCCTGCAGCGTCAGCACCCGCCGCATCGCGGCCTCCACGGCGTCGACCACCTCGGCGACGGGCACGTCGCGGCCGAGCTCGGCCGACAGTGAGGTGGCGCCGGCGTCGACGATCCCGCAGGGGATCATGTTGCTGAAGGCCGTCATGTCGGGGTCGCAGTTGAGCGCGAAGCCGTGCATCGTCACGCCCTTGGCGACCCGGACGCCGATCGCCGCCACCTTGCGGTCCGGACCCCGCCCGTCGGCGCGCACCCACACCCCGCTGCGCCCGTCGACCCGCTCGGTGGCCAGGCCGACACCGGCGCACACGTCGATGAGCGCCCCCTCCAGGCGCCGGACGTGGGCGACCACGTCGACCGGGTCGGGCAACCGGACGATGGGGTAGCCGACCAGTTGCCCCGGCCCGTGCCAGGTGATCTTGCCGCCACGGTCGACGTCGATGACCGGGGTGCCGTCGAAGGGACGCTCGTGCGGCTCGGTGCGCTTGCCGGCGGTGTACACCGGCGGGTGCTCCAGCAGCAGGAGCGTGTCCGGTGCGGAGCCCTCGACCACGCGAGCGTGCAGGTCGCGCTGCCGCGCCCAGGCCTGTTCGTAGTCGACGGTGCCGAGGCGGAGAACCTGGAGATCGCTCACGACACCCAGCCTAGAGAAGGGACCCGTCCTCCCCACCTCCCGCCGACTCGGGGCGGACGCTGGACGGGGAAGGTCAGCGCAGCCGCCGGGGCTCGAGCCGGGTCTCGACGGCGGTGCCGTCCGGGCCCCGCTCGACGCGGTAGGCGCCCTTGTCGGGGCGGTCGGCGACGGCCTCCACCAGTTCGGTGCCGCGGTAGACCAGGCCCACGCCGTCGTCGGTGGCGTGCCCGCCGGGCAGCGTGCCGTCGGCGACGAGCCGGTGGTAGAGCGGCCGCCGCTGCTCCTCGGAGTCGTAGTGGACCCCGTTGGACGTCGGTATGAGCCCGAGACCGTCGGTGACCGGGCGCAGGTCCGGGCCGTAGGAGTCGGTGGTGCCGCCGACGTGCCAGCACAACGAGCCGGCCGACACCCCGCCCAGGACGACCCCGGCCTCCCACACCTCGCGGAACAGCTCGTCCAGACCGTGCACCCGCCACACCGCGAGCAGGTTGGCCACGCTGCCGCCGCCCACCCACACCACGTCCTGCGCCAGCAGGTGGCCGCGCACGTCTGGCACCGTGGGCATGGTGAACAGGCTCAGGTGGCTGACCTGGACGCCGCTGCCGGCGAAGGCGCCGTAGACGCCGGCCACGCGCACCGGGTCGTCGCCGGTGGCGGTGCCCAGGTAGCACAGCTTCGGCCGGTCGGGTGCCCCGGCGAGGTCGAACGCGAGGTCGAAGACCGGGCCGGGCGCCCAGTCGTAGGGCCCGCGGCCCCGGGAGTCGAAGCCGATGCTGGTCGCCAGGATGGTCGGCGCGGAGGCGGGCACGGTCAGGCAGCTCCTCGCTGGAGGGGGCGGGACGCACCGAACCTAGGCCGCCGGCGGGTACCGCACCCGACGGGTGCGGTACCGGTGGACGACGCCGCGGCCTGTGGACGGCCCCGGCACGGTCGGCCTCGCGCGATCTACGGTGCCCGCCATGCCGACACCCCCTCCCGCGCCACGCGGGTCCGCCGACACCCCCGTGGTGCCCGGGTACCGACTGGAGCAGCTGCTGGGCCGGGGTGGCTCCGGCGAGGTGTGGCGGGCGGTGCCACGCTCCGGTGGCGCACCGGTCGCGGTCAAGGTGCTGGTGGCCGGTGACCCGGAGCGGCAGGCGCGGGAGGCGGCGCTGCTCGGGGAGCTCGACCACCCCCACCTGGTCTGCCTGCACGAGGTGGTGCACCAGCCCCGGCGCGGCGGTCAGCCCCGGGTGGCCCTCGTGCTCGACCTCCTGCCCGGCGGCAGCCTCGCCGCGCTCCTGGCCCGCCGCGGCCGGCTGCGACCGGGGGAGGTGGTCACCGCGATGGCCCCCGTGGCCGCCGCGCTGGCGCACGCACACGACAGGGGGGTCGTGCACGGTGACCTCTCACCGGGCAACATCGTCTTCACCGTCGAGGGGCGCCCCGTGCTCACCGACCTCGGGGTGGCGCGGGTCCTCGGCGAGAGCGCCGCGGCCGAGGTGACGCCGGCCTACGTCGACCCGACCGTCGCCCGCGGCGGCGCGCCCGGCCCCGCCTCGGACGTGTTCGGGGTGGCGGCCGCCGCCTTCCATGCGCTGACCGGGGTGGCGCCCTGGAACGCCGCCACGCCCGCCGACACCCTGCGGGTCGCCGCGGAGGGGCACCTGCCGGACCTGGCGGAACTGGCTCCCGACGCCCCGGTCGAGCTGCTCGCGGTCATCGCCCGTGGGCTGTCCCCGGACCCCGCTGAACGGGGCTCGGCCGCGGCCTTCGCGTTGGACCTGCGGCACGCGTGCCGGCCGGAGCCCGTGCGGCTCGCCGCGGCGGGCACGGACGACGACGACCCGGGCTCGATCCCCCGGACGGAGCTCACCCACCAGGTGCCGGGACGACACCGGCGTCCGGCGACGGAACCGGCATCGGCTGCCCCTGGCCTGGCGGCACGGGTCGTCGCCGCGGTCCGGGCCGGGTCGGTACGGCCGGTGGTCCGGCCCGGTGCGCTGGCCGGTCGGATCGGCGTGCTCCTCGTCGCGCTCGCGCTGGTGGCGGGAGCACTGTGGCTCGGTGGTCCCTCCGGCGAGCCGGACGACCCCGGGGGGCAACGGGTCGCCGCCGGGGCGGACGACCGGGCGGCCACCCCCAGCCCGACGGCGGCCCCGACGCCCGCCGGTACGGCCGGCACCGCCCCTCCGGCGGACGACGGCGGGGGAGGGACGGGGACTGACGGCGGGGTGTCGCCCGGGGACGCGGAGGTCGTGACGGCGCCCGAGCCCGCGGCCGCCGCCGGTCCCGACTCGGCCGAGGTGTGGGCGGCACGGCTCACCGAGCTCTACGAGCGGCGGGCCGCCGCCTTCGGCACGGGTGCGGCGCAGCTCCTCGACGAGGTGTACCCCGACGGGAGCCCGCTGCTGTCCACCGACGCGGCGACCGTCGCGTCGTTCGCCCGAACCGGAGAGACCGTGCGGGGTTTCGCGCCGGCGGTCCAGCGCGTCACGGTGGTCGAGGGCGGGACAGCCGAGGGCCGGGTGACTCTCGACGTCGTGGACGCATGGCCGGCGTACGAGGTGGTCGCTGCCGCGGAGCCGGACGGGCCGGCGGTCCGGACGGTGGCTGCCAGAGGCGAGGCGCGGGTGCGGATGACGCTGGTGGCTGCCGCCGGAGGCTGGCGGATCCACTCAGCGGTGCGGACGGGGTGAGTCAGCCGCGGTGGAGTGCGGCCCGCAGCGCGGTCTCCAGGTCGGCGTGGGTCCAGCTGAAGCCGGCTTCCTCGAGCCGCGCAGGAACCGCGCGCTGGCCGGCGAGCACGCCCACGGGCGCGAACTCGCCGACCACCAGGCGCAGCGCGGTGCCCGGCACCGGGAGCAGCGCCGGCCGGTGGAGCACGCGGGCGAGTGCCCGGGTGAACTCGGCGTTGGTCACGGGCGCGGGGGCGGTGAGGTTCACCGGCCCGGTTACGGGGGTGGCCAGCAGGAAGCGGATGGCGTCGACCTCGTCGGTGAGGCTGATCCAGGGCCAGTACTGCCGCCCGGATCCCAGCCGGCCCCCCAGCCCGGCCTTGAACAGCGGAGCCAGCCGGCCCAGCAGCCCACCCGGGCCCAGCACCAGGCCGGTGCGGAGCAGGGCCACGCGGATCCCGGCGTCGGCTGCCGGTGCCGTCGCCGCCTCCCACTCGGTGCAGACCCGGGCGAGGAAGTCCTCGCCGGCCGGTGCGCTCTCGTCGACCACGCGATCGCCGGTGTCGCCGTACCAGCCGACCGCCGAGCCGGAGAGCAGGACGCGGGGTCGGGTCGGGTCGGCGACCGCCGCGGCCGCCATCGCCTCGCTGACGGTGCGCGTGGCGTCCACCCGGCTGGCGAGCACCCGCTGCTTGTGCTTCCCGGTCCACCGGCGGTCGCCGATGCCCACCCCGGCCAGGTTGACCACCGCGTCGACGTCGGCGAGCAGGGCCGGGTCGATCCGGTGGTGCTCGGGATCCCAGCGGTGCTCGTCAGCGGTGCGCGGCGTCCGCCGGACCAGGCGCAGCACCTCGTGCCCGTCGGCGCGCAGCGCCGGTACCAGGTGGGAGCCGATCAGCCCCGAGGAGCCGGTGACCGCGACCTTCATGTGTCTCCTCGCCGAGCACGGGCGGCAGAACGCGATCGGGGGGCCCGCCTCACCCCGGGCCCCCCACGGTGGGGGTGAGGCGTGACCGCGCGCGCCGGGGGACTTTGGGGGCTCGGGGGGGTGCCGCACCGGGGGGG
>NZ_JBJGYJ010000029.1:0-60969 GCF_054049935.1 Geodermatophilus sp. SYSU D00742 | reverse complement strand
CGGCCGGCCGGCCGCGACCCGTTCCGTCCGTTCCGGCGGGGCACGGGGCGCTCAGCTCCGCGCGTGGTCCCGGAACCCGCGACCGGTCTTCCGGCCGAGGTAGCCCGCGGTGACCAGGTGCTCCAGCAGCGGCGCCGGGGCGAAGCCGGGCTCGCGGAACTCGACGTAGAGCTCCCGCTCGATGGCCAGGGCGACGTCCAGGCCCACGACGTCCAGCAGCTCGAAGGGGCCCATCGGGTAGCCGCAGCCGACCTTCATCGCCGCGTCGATGTCGTCGGCGGTCGCGTAGTGCGCCTCGAGCATCTTCACCGCGTCGTTGAGGTACGGGAACAGCAGCGCGTTGACGATGAAGCCCGCGCGATCGGTGCAGGAGACCGGGTGCTTGCCCACCTGCAGCGACACCGCGTGCGCCGTGGCGGCGACGTCCGGCGCCGTGGCGATCGTGGAGACGACCTCCACCAGCTTCATCACCTGCGCCGGGTTGAAGAAGTGCAGGCCGACGACGTCGGCCGGGCGGCCGCTGGCCTGGGCGCACTCGATGACCGGCAGGCTGGAGGTGGTGGTGGCCAGCACCGCCCCCGGCTTGCAGATCTCACCGAGGTTGGCGAACAGCGCCTGCTTGACGCCGAGGTGCTCGACCACGGCCTCGATGACCAGGTCGACGTCGGCGAGGTCGTCCAGCGAGCTGCTGCCGGTGATCCGCCCGAGCGTCTCGTCACGGGCCGCCTCGTCCAGGCGGCCCCGGACGACCTGCTTGTCCAACGACCGGGTCAGCGCGGCCTGCACGGCCTCGACCTTGTCGAGGGTCCGGGCGACGAAGGTCACCTCGTAGCCGGCCCTGGCCACGACCTCGATGATGCCGGTCGCCATGGTGCCCGAGCCGACGACGCCGACCCTGCGCACCGGCCGGGCGCCCTCGGTGGCGGCCCCGCCGGCCGGCGTGAGCGCGTCGGGCACGACCTCGGCGGAGTCCCGACCGGCGTAGGTGTAGAAACCGCGGCCGGACTTCCGGCCCAGCAGACCCGCGGTCATCATCTGCTTGATGACCGGGCTGGGCGCGTGCAGCCGGTTGCGCGACTGCTTGTACATCGTGTCGAGGATCTCGTAGGCGGTGTCGATGCCGATGAGGTCCATCAGCGCCAGCGGGCCCATCGGCAGGCCGCACCCCAGGCGCATGGCCGCGTCGATGTCCTCCCGGCTGGCGTAGCGGTTCTCGAACATGGACACCGCGTGGTTGAGGTAGCCGAACAGCAGC
This sequence comes from Geodermatophilus sp. SYSU D00742, assembly GCF_054049935.1. Classification (NCBI taxonomy): domain Bacteria; kingdom Bacillati; phylum Actinomycetota; class Actinomycetes; order Geodermatophilales; family Geodermatophilaceae; genus Geodermatophilus; species Geodermatophilus sp. SYSU D00742. The sequence goes on along the minus strand of NZ_JBJGYJ010000029.1, from coordinate 59,714 downwards.
GCGTTGGCGATGAAGCCGGCCTTGTCGCCGATGGTCACGTCGACCTTGCCCAGCCGGGCGGCCAGCGCCTCGACGTCCTCCACCACCGACGGCTCGGTGACGACGGTGCGCACCACCTCGACCAGCTTCATGACCGGCGCCGGGTTGAAGAAGTGCATGCCGATGACCTTGCTCGGCCGGCCGGTCGCCACGGAGATCTCGGTGACCGACAGGCTGGAGGTGTTGGTCGCCAGGATGGTGTCCGGCGGGCAGATCTTGTCCAGCTTGCCGAAGATCTCGCACTTGAGCTCCATGCGCTCCGGCACGGCCTCGACGACCAGCTCCGCGTGCGCGAGGTCCTCCAGCGAGGTTCCGAACCGGATGCGCTCGAGGATCGCGTCGCGGTCGGCCGGGTCGAGCTTGCCGCGTTGCACGGCGCGCCCGGTGGAGTGCTCCAGGTGTTCCCGTCCCCGGGCCACCGCAGCGTCGTCGACGTCCACGGCGGTCACCGCCAGCCCCGCGCGGGCGAGCACCTCGGCGATCCCGGCACCCATGGTGCCCAGGCCCACGACCCCGACCTCGTTCAGTTCCCTGGCCACGCTGCCATCCCCTCCGCCGTCCGGTGATCGCAGGCAGTCTCCCACCCGGCCCCTCCGCACCCCGTCCCGTCCGGGGCCCGGCCCCGAGCTCGCGGAGGCCGGGGTCCGCCCACGGCGGGGAGGACGGGGCCGCCCCGGAGCACCGTCGTCAGAAGAGTCGCTCGGAGGGGTCGTCGGTGCCCTTCAGGACGGCGTAGTCGACGGTGAGGCAGTCGATGCCCCGGTCGCCGGCGAGGACCCGCGCCTGCGGCTTGATCTCCTGGGCGGCGAACACCCCGCGGACCGGCGCGAGCAGCGGGTCGCGGTTGAGCAGCTCCAGGTAGCGGGTCAGCTGCTCGACGCCGTCGATCTCGCCCCGCCGCTTGACCTCGACGGCGACGGTCGCCCCGTCGGCGTCCCGGCACAGCAGGTCCACCGGGCCGATCGCCGTGGGGTACTCACGGCGGACCAGTGACCACCCGGCCCCGAAGGTCTCCACGTGCAGGGCGAGCAGCCGCTGCAGCTCCGCCTCCACCCCGTCCTTCTGCAGGCCGGGGTCGACGCCGAGCTCGTGGGAGGAGTCGTGCTCGACGGACTCGATCGTGATGATCAGCTGCTCGCCGGCCTTGTTGGTGACCGTCCAGGTGCCCTGGCCGTCGACCAGCTCGTCCTTGAGGGAGCACGGCGGGCTCATCCAGTTGAGCGGCTTGTAGGCGCGGTCGTCGGCGTGGACCGACACCGAGCCGTCGGACTTCACCAGCAGCAGGCGGGGCGCCATCGGCAGGTGGGCGGTGAGCCGCCCGATGTAGTCGACCGAGCAGCGGGCGATGACCAGGCGCACGGGGACCGACGGTACCGAACCGGCAACAACCGGACGCCGGACCGGGGCGGGCCGCCCCGGGCGCGGCATCCTGGCGGGCGTGACCAGAGCCCTGCGCCCCGCTGCCCTGGCCCTCCTCCTCCTGCTGTGCGCGTGCGCCCAGCGCGGGGGCGACGCCGGTACCCCACGGACGCCGGCTCCGAGCGACCCGAGCCGTCCGGTGCTGCTGATCGAGCATGTCGGGGGGTTCGTGACGCCGGAGATGCTGGCCGGGCGGCTGCCGCTGGTCGCCGTCTACCCCGACGGGCGGGTCATCGCCCAGGGCCCGGTGCCGGCGGTCTACCCGGGCCCGGCGCTGCCGAACCTGCAGGTCTGGCAGCTGGACGCCGACGGCGTCCGGACCGTGGTCGACCGGGCCGTCGCCGCCGGGGTCCCCGAGACCGGCGACCTCGGCAGCCCGCCGGTCGCCGACGCGCCGGCGACCCGGTTCACGCTGACCACCGAGGAGGGCACGTCGGTCCGCGAGGTGCAGGCCCTCTTCGAGCTCCCCGACGACGGCGGCCTCACCCCGGAGCAGCGCGCCGTCCGCGGGGAGATGCTCGGCCTCATCGACGTCCTGAGCGCGCCGGACACCCTGGGTGCCGCCGGTCCGGAGTCCTACCGCCCGTCGGCGGTCGCCGCGGTGGTCACGCAGTACACGGCGGCGCCGGAGCCCGAGCTCGTCCAGCCGGAGTCCCCGTGGCCCGGTCCGGAGCTGCCCGGGGAGTGGCTGGAGGAGCGGCTGGGCCTGTCCTGCGTCGTCGCCCGCGGCGCGGAGGCCGACGCCGTCCTCGACGCCGCGGGCCGCGCCAACGCGCTCACGCCGTGGCTGGCCGCCGACGGCAGCCGCTGGTCGCTGACGCTGCGCCCGCTGCTGCCGCACGAGACCGGCTGCGCCGACCTCCAGCAGCGCTGAACGCCACCGGCCCGGCCCTCCGTCGGGAGGGCCGGGCCGGTGGCGGCCCCGTCCCGGCTCCCACCCCGAGCCTGCGGAGGATGGGGAGGACGGGGTCCTTGTTCACACGGTGACCGGCTCGCGCAGGTCGGCGTCCACGCCACCGCGCTCGTCGACGCGGGCCAGCGGGTCGATCGTGGACGTCGACCGGTAGCGCTCCACGTCAAGGATGCCCTCGCGCTTGGCGACGATCGTGGGCACGAGCGCCTGACCGGCCACGTTCACCGCGGTGCGGCCCATGTCGAGGATCGGGTCGATCGCCAGCAGCAGGCCGACGCCGGCCAGCGGCAGGCCGAGCGTGGACAGCGTCAGCGTCAGCATGACGACGGCGCCGGTGACCCCCGCCGTGGCCGCCGAGCCGATGACCGAGACCAGCGCGATGAGCAGGTAGTCGGTGACCGACAGGTCCACGCCGAAGAACTGCGCGACGAAGATCGCCGCCAGCGCCGGGTAGATCGCCGCGCAGCCGTCCATCTTCGTGGTCGCCCCCAGCGGGACGGCGAAGGAGGCGTAGGACCGCGGGACGCCGAGGTTCTGCTCGGTCACCCGCTCGGTGACCGGCAGGGTGCCGATCGAGGAGCGCGAGACGAAGGCCAGCTGGATGGCCGGCCAGGCGCCGGCGAAGTACCGCGACGCCGGGAGGCCGTGCAGCCGCAGCAGCACCGGGTAGACGACGAACAGCACGAGCGCGAGACCGGCGTAGACCGCACCGGCGAAGACGCCCAGCGAGCCCAGGGACTCCCAGCCGTAGCTGGCCACCGCGTTGCCGATCAGGCCGACCGTGCCCAGCGGGGCGAGCAGGATGACCCACCACAGCACCTTCTGCACGATCGCCAGCGCGGAGCGGACGAGGCCGAGGAAGGGCTCGGCGGGCTCCCCCACCTTGAGCGCGGCGACGCCGACGGCGGCCGCGATCACGATCAGCTGCAGGACGTTGAACGAGAGGCTGCCGTCCGCCGAGCCCTGCAGGCCGAGGACGTTGCCGGGCACGAGCCCGGTGAGGAAGTCGAACCAGGAGCCGGTGCTCTCGGGCGCGGCCTGGGCGGCGGCGTCGACGGAGCTGTTGCGGCCCGGCTCGGTGAGCAGGCCGAGGCCGATGCCGATGCCGACGGCGATCAGCGCCGTGACGGCGAACCACAGCAGGGTCTGGCCGGCCAGTCGGGCGGCGTTGGACACCTGCTTGAGGTTGGCGATGCTGACGATGACCGCGGTGACGACCAGCGGCGGGACCAGCGCCTTGAGCAGCGTCACGAAGGTGCTGCCGACGGTCTGCAGGGTGCTGGTCAGCCAGTTGGGGGTGCCGTCGGCGACGGGACCCATGTCGCGGGCGACCAGCCCGAGGGCGGCGCCCAGCACGAGGGCGAGGAGGACCTGTGCCGCGAAGGGGACGCGGCGGAGACGAGCGAGCACGGGAGGGTGCCTTCCGGGGACGGCGGGTGAGGGGCGGACCGGGCGCTGGCGGAGCGCTCAGCGGTCGGCGGTCACGCGCCCGAAGTCGACGGTGCGGCGCCGCGTCAGGCCCCACAGGTTCTGCACGGCAGGGTCAATGCGTCCCGCTGCCGGACCCATCCCCGGTGTGGGCGGTCTCACCCGGGTGGCCCCTGCCCGGTGCCGCCGCGGGCCGGCGAGTGGCGGGGCAGGGGGCCCGCGTCAGTCCGGCCAGACGGGCCGGCGCTTCTCCAGGAACGAGGTCATGCCCTCGACGGCGCCGGGCAGCTGGCTGGCCGAGGCCATGACCTCCACGGCGGTGGCGTAGGCGTCCCGCTCGGGACGGTCGAGCTGGGCGTACATCGTCTGCTTGCCCCAGGCCTTGCTCGCCCGCGACCCCCGGGTGGCACGCTCCATGAGGTCGGCGACGGCGCCGTCGAGCTCGGCGTCGGGCACCACCCGGTTGACCAGCCCCCAGTCCAGCGCGGTGGCGGCGTCGATGACGTCGCCGGTGAGCGCCAGCTCCATCGCCCGCTTGCGCCCCACGTTGCGGGCGATCGCGACCATGGGCGTGTGGCAGAACCAGCCGCCCTTGCCGCCGGGGGCGGCGAAGCCGGCCGACTCCGCGGCGACGGCGAGGTCGCAGGAGGCGACCAGCTGGCAGCCGGCCGCGGTGGCCAGGGCGTGCACGCGGGCGAGCACCACCTGTGGCACGCCCTGGATGGTCTGCATGAGCTCGGTGCACAGCTGCAACAGGCTGCGCACCTCGGTCACCGGCCGGCCGGCGACGTCGGCGAAGTCGTGGCCGGCGCTGAACACCGGCCCCTCGGCGGCCAGGACGATCCCGGCCGCGTCGCTCTCCCCCGCCTCGGTCACGGCGGCCAGCAGCTGGCCGAGGTGCTCGCGGGAGAGCGCGTTGCGCTTGGCCGGCCGGCACATCGTGATGGTGACGACGTCGCCGTCGCGGGCGACCCGGGGCGCACCCTCAGCACTCATGGGCCGACGCTAGCGGACCACGACGGGTTCGGCGTCGGCGTACAACCGTCCGCGGCCGCGCGCCTTGGCCCCGTACATGGCGAGGTCCGCCGCCTGCAGGACGTCCTCGAACGTCGACCCCGGCCCGGCCACGGCCAGCCCGATGCTGACCGAGACGCGCACGCTGCGCCGTCCGACGTCGACCTCGTCGACGAGGGCGGCCGTGAGGCGCTCGCCCACCGCCGCCGCCGTCATCCGGTCCAGGCCGGGCAGCACGGCGGCGAACTCGTCCCCGCCGAGCCGGCCGACCACCGCGTCGGGCACGTCCTCGAGGTGGTCGCGCAGCCGCTCGGCGAGCCGGACGAGCAGCTGGTCCCCCACCGCGTGCCCGCCGCGGTCGTTGACCTCCTTGAAGCGGTCGACGTCGACGAACAGCACCGCACCGCCACCGGCGAGCGCCGCGCGGCCGGCGTCGAGGAGGTGGGCGCGGTTGGCCAGCCCGGTGAGGGGGTCCTGCCGGGCGACGCGGGTCATGGCGCGGCGCCACCCGTCGGCGTCCGTGGCCACGGTGGTCAGCCGGTCGACGGTCTCGGTCAGCAGCGACTGCTGCGCGGTGTCCGCGTCCTCGGTGAGTTCCCGGACCGCGGCGGCGAGCAGGCGGGCGTCCCACCGGTGGGCTCGGACCTGGCGGCGCAGGGACAGGACGCTGCGCACGAGGCGGACCTGGACCTGCAGGACGTCGAGGTCCGCGCCGGAGAAGGTGCGGACGTCGCCGTCGAAGACGCCGAGCGAGCCGAGGACGTAGCCGTCCCCGTCGATCAGCGGGACGCCGAGGTAGGAGCGGACCACCCCGGCCGCCACCGCCGGGTTCTCGGCGAACACCGGGTGCGCGAGTGCGTCGGACACCTCCAGCGGCTCACCCCGGGCCACCACGTGGGCGCAGAAGGACAGCTCGTCGGGGACGTGGGAGAACGGTGCGCCGACGCCGATCTCGGCGGCAAAGCACTGCAGGTCGGGCCCGACGAGGTTGATGACCGCGACGGGCGCGTCCAGGGCCCGGGCCATGTACGCCACGACCGCGTCGAGGTCGGCGTCCCCGGCGTGGCCGCTCAGGCGGTAGCTGGCGAGGGCGGCCAGCCGGGCGGGCTCGGCGACGGCGGGGCGAGGGCTCTGCACGCGCGGCACCGTAGCGGCTGTCGGTGACGATCCACGCACGCATCGGTACGGGGAGTCCTGCCACGGGTGCGGATCGACGGCGTGGCGGGTCCCTCGGCATGATCACGGCATGGATCCCGTGCGCTTCGGACTGGTGGGGTACGGCTTCGGCGGCCGGTTCTTCCACGCGCCCCTGCTCGCCGCCGCCCCCGAGTGCGACCTGCTGGGCGTCGTCACCACCGCGCCCGAGCGGCGCGCGCAGGTGACCGCCGAGCACCCCGGCCGGCAGACCTTCGCCTCCCTCGAGGAGCTGGCCGAGGCCGGTGCCGAGGCGGTGGCGATCTCGACCCCCGCCGACACCCACACCGCGCTGACCGACCAGGCGCTGCGGCTGGGCCTGGCCGTGGTCTGCGACAAGCCGTTCGCGCTCGACGCGGCAGCCGCCCGCGGATCGGTGCAGCTGGCCGAGGAGCGGGGCCTGCCCCTGGCGCCGTACCAGAACCGCCGCTGGGACTCCGACTTCCGCACCGTCCGCGCCCTCGTCGACGCCGGCCGGCTGGGCACCGTCACCCGCTTCGAGTCGCGGTTCGAGCGGTTCACCCCCGAACCGGGTCCACCCGCCGCGGGCGGCGGCACGCTGCTGGACTTCGGCAGCCACCTGGTGGACCAGGCGCTGGTGCTGCTCGGCCCGGCCCGGAGCGTCTACGCCGAGTGGCGGGTGCGGGAGTCGGGCCTGGACGACGACGTCTTCGTCGCCCTCACCCACGCCGGGGGCGCCCGCTCGCACCTGTGGGGCAGCTGGAGCCAGGCCGCGCCCGGCGACCGCTTCCGGGTCAGCGGCACCGAGGGCGCCTACGTCGTCGGCGGCCCGATGGACGGGCAGGAGGCGCTGCTGCTGGCCGGGGAGAGCCCGGCGGTCCTCGGGGATCGCTGGGGTGCCGAGCCGGAGGAGCGGTGGGGCCAGCTCCGCCGCGGGGACGACGGCGAGACGGTGCCCACCGAGCGGGGGCGCTGGGACACCTTCTACCCCGCGTTCGCCGCCGCGGTCCGCGGGCAGGGCCCGGTCCCGGCCGACCCCCGGGACGCCGTCACCACGGCGACCGTGCTCGACGCCGCCCGCCGCAGCGCGACCGAGGGCGTCGTCGTCGACCTGTAGCCGCGGGAGGGGCTCGGTCGGCGTGACACCGACGCCGCCGTCACGCCGGCTCGGGGACCCGCTCGTCCAGGCCGTTGGCCGCCCGGACCACGTCCACGATCTGGCCCATGATGTCGGTCAGCCCGAAGTCCTTGGGCGTGAAGACCCGCGCGACGCCCTGCTCGCGCAGCCGGCGGGCGTCGCTGTCGGGCACGATCCCGCCGACCACCACGGGGACGTCGTCCAGGCCGGCCTCGCGCAGGCCACGCAGCACGGCGGGCACCACCTGCAGGTGCGAGCCGGACAGCACCGACAGCCCGACGACGTGCACGTCCTCCTCGACCGCCGCGGACACGATCTGCGCCGGGGTCAGCCGGATGCCCTGGTAGACGACCTCGAAGCCGGCGTCGCGGGCGCGGACGGCGATCTGCTCGGCCCCGTTGGAGTGCCCGTCCAGCCCCGGCTTGCCGACCAGGAAGCGCAGCCGCCCGCCCAGCTCCGCACCCGTCGCGCGGACCCGCTCGCGGACGTCGGCCAGCGTCGTGTCCGCCTCCCCGCCGGACGCCGCGGCCACGCCCGTGGGCGCCCGGTACTCGCCGAACACCTCACGGAGCACCCCGGCCCACTCCCCCGTCGTCACCCCGGCGCGGGCGCAGTCGAGGGTCGCGGCCATGAGGTTGACGTCGCTGCCGGCGGCCGCCCGCAGCGCGTCGAGGGCGCGGCGCACCGGCTCCGGGTCGCGGGCCGCCCGCCACTCCCGCACCGACGCGCAGGCCGCCGCCTCCACCGCCGGGTCGACGGTCTGGATCGCGGTGTCGAGGTCGGCCAGCAGCGGGTTGGGCTCGGTGCCCTCGAACCGGTTGACCCCGACGACGACGTCCTCACCGTTCTCGATCCGCCGCCGCCGCTCGGCCAGCGAGGCCACCAGCCGGCCCTTCATGTAGCCGGACTCCACCGCCGCGACCGCGCCGCCCATCTCCTCGACGCGGGCCATCTCCGCCCGCGCCCCCTCGACGAGGTCGGCGACCTTGCGGTCGACGACGACAGAGCCGGTGAACAGGTCCTCGTACTCCAGCAGGTCGGTCTCGTAGGCCAGCACCTGCTGCAGCCGCAGGGACCACTGCTGGTCCCAGGGGCGCGGCAGGCCCAGCGCCTCGTTCCAGGCCGGCAGCTGGACGGCGCGGGCGCGGGCGTCGCGGGAGAGGGTCACCGCGAGCATCTCCAGCACGATCCGCTGGACGTTGTTCTCCGGTTGCGCCTCGGTGAGGCCCAGCGAGTTGACCTGCACGCCGTAGCGGAAGCGGCGGTGCCGGGGGTCCTCCACGCCGTAGCGCTCCCGCGTCAGCTCGTCCCAGAGCTGGGTGAAGGCGCGCATCTTGCACATCTCCTCGACGAACCGCACGCCCGCGTTGACGAAGAAGGAGATCCGCGCGACCACCTGGCCGAAGCGGTCCGGCGGCACCTGACCGGAGTCGCGCACCGAGTCGAGGACGGCGATGGCGGTGCTCATCGCGTAGGCGATCTCCTGCACCGGCGTCGCCCCCGCCTCCTGCAGGTGGTAGCTGCAGATGTTGACCGGGTTCCACCGCGGCATCGCCGAGACGGTGTAGGCCACCATGTCGGTGGTCAGCCGCATGCTCGGCCCCGGGGGGAACACGTAGGTCCCCCGCGACAGGTACTCCTTGATGATGTCGTTCTGCGTCGTCCCGGCCAGCTCGGCGACGTCGTGGCCGTGCTCCTCGGCGACCGACTGGTAGAGCGCGAGCAGCCACATCGCCGTGGCGTTGATCGTCATCGACGTGTTCATCTCGTCCAGCGGGATGCCGTCGAACAGCGCCCGCATGTCGCCGATGTGCGTGACGGGGACGCCGACCTTGCCGACCTCACCGACCGCCAGCTCGTCGTCGGGGTCGTACCCCGTCTGCGTGGGCAGGTCGAACGCCACCGACAGACCGGTCTGCCCCTTGGCCAGGTTGCGCCGGTACAGGGCGTTGGACTCGACCGGCGAGGAGTGGCCGGCGTAGGTGCGCATGACCCACGGACGGTCGCGCTCCTCCGGCGTGTGCGGGAACGGCATGCCAGCGGAGTGTAAGCGGGTTACCCATGAGTAGGAACGCCCCCTCCGGAGCCCCCGGTGGCACACTCACAGGGGCTCGTGAGGAGGGCAACGATGGCTCCGGTGGCCGGTCTCGAGTACCTCGTCGGCCCGGTGGTCGTGTTCGCGGTCCTGGCCGGGCTGGCGCTCTTCCTGCGCTGGGCGTTCGGCTCCGACGACCGGGGCCGTCCGCCCTCGGACGACGGCCTGCTCACCCGGGTGGCCACGATGTCCTCGCGCGAGGCCGCGCTGGCGCTGCGGGCGGTGCTCTCCGACGCCGACATCCGCTCGACGATCCGCTTCCCGGGCCCCCACCGGGCCGAGGTGCTGGTCTTCCCCGAGGACGCCGAGCGGGCCCGCCGGCTGGCGAGCTCGTTCCCCGCCGGCTGAGCGCCACCGGAGCCGCACGCTCGCGCGGGCCCCTGCAGCGCGGCCGTCAGTCGGGTCGCTGCACCCGCTCGATCTGCACGCCGAGCCCGCGCAGCTGCTCGACGAAGTCGGGGTAGCCGCGGTCGACGTGGTGCACGTCCTGCACCTCGGTGACGCCGTCGGAGACCAGTCCGGCCAGCACGAGCCCGGCGCCGGCCCGGATGTCGGTGGCCAGGACCGGCGCGCTGGACAGCCGCTCCCGGCCACGGACGACGGCGTGGTGCCCGTCGATGCGCACCGAGGCGCCCAGCCGGACCAGCTCGTTGACGAACATGAACCGGCCCTCGAAGACGTTCTCGGTGATCAGCGCGGTGCCGGTGGAGACCGACGCGAGCGCGACGGCCATCGGCTGCAGGTCGGTCGGGAACCCCGGGTAGGGCAGCGTGACGACGTCGACGCACCGGGGCCGCCCGTCCATCGCCACCCGCAGCCCGTCCTCCAGCGGCTCCACGTGCGCACCCGCGTCGGTCAGCTTGGCCAGGGCCACGGTGAGGTGGTCGGCCACGGCCCGCTCGATGACGACGTCGCCACGGGTCATGACCGCGCCGATCGCCCAGGTCCCGGCGACGATCCGGTCGGGCACGGTGGTGTAGGTGACCGGCTTGAGCGTGGTCACGCCCTCGACGGTGATGGTGGAGGTGCCGGCGCCGTCGATGACCGCGCCCATCCCCGTGAGCATCGCGCACAGGTCGGCGATCTCCGGCTCGCGGGCGGCGTTGTCGATCACCGTGGTGCCCTCCGCGAGCACCGCGGCCATCACCAGGTTCTCCGTCGCCCCCACCGAGGGGAAGTCCAGCCAGATGCTCGTGCCGCTGAGCCGTGGGGCGGTGGCGACGAGGAAGCCGTGCTCGCTCTCGATGGTGGCACCGAGCCGCTCCAGGCCGGAGATGTGCATGTCCAGCCCGCGGGAGCCGATCGCGTCGCCCCCGGGGAGCGCGACCCGGGCCGACCCGCACCGGGCGACCAGCGGGCCGAGCACGCTGATCGAGGCACGCATCTTGCGCACCAGGTCGTAGTCGGTCTCGGTGGCCGGGTCCTCCGGCACGTCGACGACGACCCGGCCGCCGCCCCCGCCGTTCGCGTACCGGTCGTACGTGACGTCGCAGCCGAGGCGGCGGAGCACCTCGCTCATGATCGACACGTCGAGGATGTCGGGGACCTCCTCGATGGTGGTCCGCCCGGACGCCAGCAGCGCGGCGGCCATGAGCTTGAGGGCACTGTTCTTCGCGCCCGTCACCCGCACCCGCCCGCGCAGCGCCGTGCCGCCGGTGACCTCGAAGCACTCCACCGGACCACCCTACGGCGGCGCGGGCCGGCTCCGGCGGCAGCGCCTAGGCTCGGCAGCCATGACCGTCCGGCTGACCCGCATCTACACGAAGACCGGTGACGCCGGGCAGACCCACCTCGGTGACATGAGCCGGGTCGCGAAGACCGACGCGCGGCTCGTCGCCTACGCCGACGTCGACGAGGCCAACAGCGTGCTCGGCGTCGCTCTGGCGCTCGGCTCACCTCCGCCCGAGCTCGCCGAGCTGCTGCGCAGCGTGCAGAACGACCTCTTCGACGTCGGCGCCGACCTCTCCACGCCGATGAGCCCGGACCCGGAGTTCCCCCCGTTGCGGATCACCGCCGCGTACACCGAGCGGCTCGAGGCGGCCTGCGACACCCACAACGAGACGCTGCCGAAACTGGCCAGCTTCATCCTCCCCGGCGGCACGCCCCTGGCGGCACTGCTGCACCAGGCGCGGGTGGTCACCCGGCGCGCGGAGCGCAGCGTGTGGGCGCTGCTGGCCGCCGACGCCGACCGCACCAACGCCGAGACCGCGCGCTACCTCAACCGGCTGTCGGACCTGCTGTTCATCCTGGCGCGGGTGGCCAACCCCGGTGGTGACGTGCTGTGGGAGCCCGGCGCGCACAGCGGGGTGCACGCACAGCGCGCGGCCCGCGGGGACTGAGCGCGGCCCCTGCGGCCTCCCCCCGCGGCAGGCCTGGCGCCGGGCCCCACCCCGGGACTGCGAGGGGGGCCGGCGGCGCCCCTCACCGGACGGGGGGTGCGGACTCCACCCAGGAGAGGAAGCCGGTCACGGTCGAGGGGTCCATCGCCAGCTCCCGGCGTCCCTCGGCGGTGACGCAGGAGAGGACGACGACGTCCGGCGGCAGGGCGACGTCGTCCGGGCCGGCGCCGCGGCGTGCCTCGACCCGGAACTCGGCGCGGCACAGCCGTTGCTGCGGCCGCACGGACAGCGACAGCGCCCGGTACCAGAGCAACGCGTCGCCGCCGTACCAGGCGACGCCCACCGACCAGCGCGACGAACCGCCCGGCCGCAGCCACATGGTGACCGCGCCGAGCCCGGAGAGCAGGAACCGTCGCCGCAGCAGGAAGACGACCACCACGAGGACGACGAGCACGCCGGCCAGGACGAGCAGTGCGGTGGTCATCCGGCCGGCGGGCACATCGGTGGTCGGGTCAGCCGGGCGTCAGGCCTCGTGACCGGCGGCCAGGAGCCGCGACTGGGCGCGTCGGGCAGCGGCCACGGCGTCCGGGTCGTCCCCGCCCTCCTCGGCCCGGCGCAGCGCCTCACGAGCGCGCTCGACGTCGATCTCGGAGGAGATCTCCGCGGTCTCGGCGAGGATCGACACGCCCCGCTGGGTGACCGAGAGGAAGCCGCCGTGCGCGGCCACGACCATGTCCTCGCCCTCGGTCGTCCGGATGCGGACGACGCCCCCGGGCGCCAGCTCACCGAGCAGCGGCGCGTGGCCGGGCAGCACACCCAGCTCGCCCTCCGTGGTGCGCGCGATGACCATGCTGGCCTCGCCGGACCAGATCATCCGCTCGACGGCCACCAACTCGACCTGCAGGGTCGCCACGACACTCCTCGGGGTCCACCGCCGGGCGGTGCGGGGTCGCCTCGTCCGGCTGGACGCGGCGACGGGTCGGCCCCACTCTAACGGCCGGGGTCCGTTCCCCGATCGGGCGATCCCGCACGGGCCTCCTCCGGCCGGCCCCCGAGCTCGTCGGGCGCGGCCACGAGGAACCGCCCTCGGGGAGCGCGGTGGGACAGCAACGTCCAGCGACCGACGCGGACCCAGGGATGGCGGATGCTGGGGGCCGGGGCCCCGTGCTCGGTGACGAACGGGCGCGCGCCCTCGTAGGGGACAGCCGCCGCGCGCGGCCGACTCCGGTCGGCGCCGTCGGTCCTGGTCGTGTCGGGCGGGCACGGCCGGCGGCCGCGGGAACGCGGGGACGCGAAACGGCCGGGCCCCAGCTGGGCCCGGCCGTTCCGGTGGTGCGACTGAGTTGCGGACTCAGCCCTTCTTCAGCTTGTCGGCGTTGCGCTCGAGGTCCTCGAGGCCACCGCACATGAAGAACGCCTGCTCGGGCACGTGGTCGTAGTCACCCTCGGCCAGGGCCTTGAACGCCTGCAGCGTCTCGGCCAGCGGCACGAAGGAACCCGGCTGACCGGTGAACGCCTCGGCGACGAACATGTTCTGCGAGAGGAACCGCTCGATGCGACGGGCCCGGTTGACGGTGACCTTGTCCTCCTCACCGAGCTCGTCGATGCCGAGGATGGCGATGATGTCCTGCAGCTCCTGGTAGCGCTGCAGGATCCGCTGCACCTCACGGGCGATCGTGTAGTGCTCCTGGCCCACGTACTGCGGGTCGAGGATCCGGCTGGTGGAGTCCAGCGGGTCCACGGCCGGGTAGATGCCCTTCTCCGAGATCGGCCGGGAGAGCACCGTCGTCGCGTCGAGGTGGGCGAACGTGGTGTGCGGCGCCGGGTCGGTGATGTCGTCGGCGGGCACGTAGATCGCCTGCATCGAGGTGATCGAGTGGCCGCGGGTCGAGGTGATCCGCTCCTGCAGCTCACCCATCTCGTCGGCCAGCGTCGGCTGGTACCCCACGGCGGACGGCATGCGGCCGAGCAGCGTGGACACCTCGGAGCCGGCCTGGGTGAAGCGGAAGATGTTGTCGATGAAGAGCAGGACGTCCTGGTTCTTCTCGTCGCGGAAGTACTCCGCCATCGTCAGCGCGGAGAGCGCGACCCGCAGCCGGGTGCCCGGCGGCTCGTCCATCTGGCCGAAGACCAGCGCGGTCGAGTTGATGACGCCGGACTCGGTCATCTCCGTGATGAGGTCGTTGCCCTCACGGGTGCGCTCGCCGACGCCGGCGAACACCGACACACCACCGAACTCCTGGGCGACCCGGCGGATCATCTCCTGGATGAGCACCGTCTTGCCCACGCCGGCCCCACCGAACAGGCCGATCTTCCCACCGGCCACGTAGGGCGTGAGCAGGTCGATGACCTTGATGCCGGTCTCCAGCATCTCGGTGCGGCCCTCGAGCTGGTCGAACCGCGGCGCGTGCCGGTGGATCCCCCAGCGCAGGGCGTCCGCGCCGTAGCCGGGCTGGTCCAGGCACTCGCCCAGGGCGTTCCAGACGTGACCGGTGGTCACGTCGCCGACGGGGACCGAGATCGCGGCACCAGTGTCCCGGACCTCGGCCCCGCGGATCAGACCGTCGGTCGGCTGCATCGAGATGGTGCGGACCACGTTGTCACCCAGGTGCTGGGCGACCTCGAGGGTCAGCGTCTTGCCCAGGTCGGCGAGGGTGACCTCCACCTTCAGGGCGTTGAACAGGTCGGGCATCGCGTCGCGCGGGAACTCGACGTCGACGACCGGCCCGGTGACCCGGACGACGCGGCCGGTCGTCTGGGTGGTCGGACGGTCCTCGGTGACGGTCATCTCTACTGCTCTCCTGCCCTCGGGCTCGGTTGCTTGCGCGTCTTCGGTGTCCCCGCCGCGGCGGGGAGGGGTCAGTCGTCGGCGCCGGCCGACACGAGCGCGTCGGCACCGCCGACGATCTCGCTGATCTCCTGGGTGATCTCCGCCTGGCGGGCCTGGTTGGCCTGACGGGAGAGGTTCTTCGCCAGCTCCTCGGCGTTGTCCGACGCCGACTTCATCGCCCGCCGCCGCGAGGCCGACTCCGACGCCGCCGACTCGAGCATCGCCGCGAAGATCCGCGTGGTCACGTACTTCGGCAGCAGTGCGTCGAGCAGGGCCTCGGCCGACGGCTCGAACTCGTAGGAGGTCGGGACGCCGCTGTCGCCGGTGACGCCGTGCTCCCGGTCCTCCCGCTCGTAGTCGAACTCCTCGACCTCCTCGACCTCCAGCGGGGCCATCCGCTTGGCGACGGGGACCTGGGAGAGCAGCGACCGGAACTCCGTGTAGACGATGTGCAACTCGTCGACACCGAGGACGCCGTCGGCGCCGGCACCGGTCTCATCGTCGTCCTCACCGGCGGTGAAGGCGGCGATGAGCTCCTCCCCCACGCGCTGGGCGTCGGTGTAGTTCGGCTGCTCGGAGAACCCGGTGAAGGCGTCGGCCATCTCGCGGTGGCGGAAGGAGTAGTAGGTCTCCCCCTTCCGACCGACCACGTAGAGGACCGGCTCCTTGCCCTCCTGGCGCAGCAGCGACAGCAGCTCCTCGGTGCGGCGCAGCACGTTCACGTTGTACGAGCCGGCGAAACCGCGGTCGGAGGTGATCACGAGGACCGCCGCCCGGCGAGGGTTCTGCCGCTCGGTGAGCAGCGGGTGGTCCAGCGACGCCGAGGAGGCCAGCGCCGACAGGACCCGCGTGATCTCCCGGGCGTAGGGCTTGGACGCCTCCACCCGGGCCTGGGCGCGCACGATGCGGGCACCGGCGATCAGCTCCTGCGCCGAGAAGATCTTCTTCGTCGACTGCGTGGAGCGGATGCGGCGCCGCAGCGCGCGGAGGTTGCCGGCCACGGTCAGGCGCTCCGCTTGACCTGGACGCGCTCCTGGCCGCGCTCGGACGCGTCCATCGCCTCGGCCTGGGGCTCGTTGATCTGGAGCGTCCCGCCGTCGGAGGTCTGGAACTGGCGGTAGAACTCGCCGACCGCCGACTCCAGGCTGCGGACGGCGTCGTCGCCGAGGGCCTTGGTCTGGCGGATCTCGTCGTAGATGCCGTTGTTCCCGCGACCGATGTAGTCGAGGAACTCCGACTCGAAACGACGGACCTCCGACACCGGCACCTTGTCCAGCTTGCCGGTGGTGCCCAGCCAGATGGAGACGACCTCGCGCTCGACCGGGTACGGCTGGTACTGGCCCTGCTTGAGCAGCTCCACCAGACGCTGGCCGCGGTCCAGGGTGGCCCGGCTGGAGGCGTCCAGGTCCGAGGAGAACGAGGCGAACGCCTCGAGCTCGCGGTACTGGGCCAGGTCCAGCCGCAGGCGCCCGGCGACGGACTTCATCGCCTTGATCTGGGCCGAGCCACCGACGCGGGACACCGAGATGCCGACGTTGATGGCCGGTCGGACGCCGGAGTTGAACAGACCCGTCTCGAGGAAGATCTGCCCGTCGGTGATCGAGATGACGTTGGTCGGGATGTACGCCGACACGTCGTTGCCCTTGGTCTCGATGAGGGGCAGACCCGTCATCGAGCCGCCACCGAGCTCGTCGGAGAGCTTCGCGCAGCGCTCCAGGAGCCGGGAGTGCAAGTAGAAGACGTCACCCGGGTAGGCCTCGCGGCCCGGGGGACGGCGCAGCAGGAGGGAGACCGCGCGGTAGGCCTCGGCCTGCTTGGACAGGTCGTCGAAGACGATCAGGACGTGCTTGCCCTCGTACATCCAGTGCTGGCCGATGGCCGAGCCGGTGTAGGGGGCGATGTACTTGAAGCCCGCGGCCTCCGACGCCGGGGCGGCGACGATGGTCGTGTACTCCATCGCGCCGGCCTCCTCGAGGGCGGCGCGGATGGCGGCGATGGTGGAGCCCTTCTGGCCGACCGCGACGTAGATGCAGCGCACCTGCTGCTTCGGGTCGCCGGTGGCCCAGGCCTGCTTCTGGTTGATGATCGTGTCGGTGACGATCGCCGTCTTGCCCGTCTGGCGGTCACCGATGACCAGCTGACGCTGGCCACGGCCGATCGGCGTCATGGCGTCGATCGCCTTGATGCCGGTCTGCATCGGCTCGTGCACCGACTGCCGCTGCACCACGGTGGGGGCCTGCAGCTCGAGGGCGCGGCGGCCGGTGGTGGCGATGGGGCCGGCACCGTCGATCGGGTTGCCCAGCGGGTCCACGACGCGGCCGAGGTAGCCGTCACCGACCGGCACCGACAGCACCTCGCCGGTGCGGCGGACCTGCTGGCCCTCCTCGATACCGGCGTAGTCACCCAGGATGACCACACCGACCTCGCGCACGTCCAGGTTCAGCGCCAGGCCACGGACGCCGCTCTCGAACTCGAGCAGCTCGTTGGTCATGACCGAGGGCAGCCCCTCGACCCGGGCGATGCCGTCGCCGGCCTCGGTGACGATCCCGACCTCTTCCCGGGAGACGTCCGGGGTGTAGTCGGTGACGTAGTTCTGGATGGCACTGCGGATCTCGTCTGCGGAGATCGTCAGCTCGGCCATGGTCTGCGTCCTCTTCCCTGCTGGGGTCGTGTCTGTCTGCTGGACTGGGGGCGTCGGAACGGCGTCGGTGTCAGCCGACCAGCCGCCGGCCGGCGGCCTCGAGACGGTGGGCGACGCTGCCGTCGATGACCTCGTCACCCACGCGGATCACCAGGCCACCGAGGACGGCGGGGTCCACGGTCACCTGCAGGCCCATCGCCCGGCCGTAGAGGCGGCTGAGCACGTCGGTCAGTCGACGCTCCTGCGCAGGACTCAGCGGGACGGCGCTGGTCACGCGGGCCACGGAGTGCCCACGACGACCGGACGCCGCCTCGGAGAGCCGCTCGACGACCGTCGCGGCGTTGCCGACGTGCCGGCCGGTGAGGTGGCTGCGCAGCAGCAGGACCGTGATGGGGCTGACCCGCCCGGCCAGGAGTCGTTCCAGGAGGGCGGTCTTCCCCTCGGCGGGAGCCGAGCGGTCGCTGAGGATGCGGGAGAGCTCCGCATCGGCGGCGACGATGCGCCCGAAACGGAAGAGCTCGTCCTCCACGCCGTCGAGTTCCCCGCGTGCGGCGGCGGCGTCGAGCGCCGCCTCCGTGGCGAGGGTCTCCGTGGCCTCGACCAGGTCCAGCGGTCGTGACCAGCGCTGCCGGGCGACCGTCTCGACCAGGTCGACCGTCGCCTCGGAGACCTTGCCGCCGAGCACCCGGCGGGCGAGGGCGGCCCGCTCCGCCGGCGAGCCGGACGGGTCCGACAGCGCGCGGCGCAGCGCGATCTGCCCGTCGAGCAGACGCGCCACGGCGAACAGCTCGTCGGCCAGGCCGACGAGGGAGTCGCCGGTGGCGCCGCTGGTCCGGTCGGTCAGGCGCTCGCGCGCCTGCGCGAGCGCCGCCCGGCTCGAGGCGTCCATCAGCGGTTGCCCTCCGGCACGTACACCGAGCTGCCGGTGCGCCCGTCCGGCGAGCCGGCGGCCATGCCGTCGAGCTGGTCGAGGAACCGGTCGACGGTGCCACGACGACGCGCGTCGTCCTCCAGCGACTCCCCGACCACGCGGCCGGCGAGGTCGACGGCGAGCGCGCCGATGTGGCCGCGGAGCTCGTTGACGACCTGCTGCCGGGACGCCGCCAGCTGCTCCTCGCCACGGGCGAGGATCCGCGCGGACTCCTGCTGGGCCTGGGCCCGCAGCTCCTCGAGGATCTGCTGGCCCTCGGCGCGGGCCTGGTCGCGGATCTGCGCGGCCTCGGTGCGGGCCTCGGCCAGCTGCGCGCGGTACTGCTCCAGCGCCGCCTTGGCCTCGGCCTGCATCGCCTCGGCGCGCTCGATGCCGCCCTCGATCGCCTCGCGGCGGGCCCGGAAGACCTGCTCGAAGCGCGGCCAGACGAACTTGGCCAGCACGAAGAAGGCGATCGCGAAGGTGATCGTCCCGACGATGATCTCGCCGAGCGGCGGGAGGAGCGGGTTCGCGCTCTCCGCAGCCAGGATGCTCATGCTCTGCACGTCCCTACGTCAGATGGATCCCGAACCGGGCGAACCGGGTCACTGACCGAAGATGAAGGGCACAACCAGACCGATGAGGGCCAGCGCCTCGGAGAGGGCGGCGCCGAGGAACGCGTAGGTCCGGGTGAGGCCGGCGGACTCGGGCTGGCGGGCGGTCGCCTGGATGTAGGCCGCCCACACGATGCCGACGCCGATGCCGGGGCCGATGGCGGCGAGCCCGTAACCGACCGAGCCGATGCTGCCGGTCAGTTCTGCCAGAACGTCCAGGTCCATTACTAGGTGTTCCTCCTGTGTCGGTCGCCCGGGGTGGTCCCGGGCGGCTGGCGGGGGGGTGGTGCGGTCAGTGGGCCGGCTCGACGGCGCCGTTGAGGTACGTGGCGGTCAGCACGGTGAAGACGTACGCCTGCAGCACGATCACGAGCAGCTCGAAGAAGGTCATGATCAGCGCCATGGCGAAGGCGAACGGGCTGAAGATGACCGAGAAGTTGCCCACGGTCAGCAGGTAGACGGTCCCCAGCGAGAAGACCACCAGCAGCATGTGCCCGGCGAACATGTTCGCGAAGAGCCGGACGGCCAGGGTGAACGGCCGGATGACGAAGACCTGGAGCAGCTCGATCGGCGTGACGAGGATGAGCGCCCCGACGGGCACGCCCGGCGGGATCGCGGCGTCCTTGAAGTACCTTCCAGCGCCCTGCTCACGGATGCCGACCCAGTTGTAGAGCACCCAGACGATGACCGCGAGGACGAGCGGGATCGCGAACTTCGAGTTCGGCGAGATCTGCGCGAACGGGAAGATGCTCATGAAGTTGTTCGCGAGGATGAAGAAGAACAGCGAGGCCAGGAACGGCGCGAACGGCAGGCCCTTGGGACCGATGACGTCGCGGGCCATGCCGTCGCGGACGAGCGAGTAGCCGCTCTCGCCGATGTACTGCAGCTTGCCCGGGACGATCGAGGCCTTGCGCGCGGCCATGACCAGGAGCACGAGGATCGCGGCGGTGGCGATCCACATGATGAACGTGATCCGCGTGAACTCGAACTCGATCCCCAGCAGGGAGAACGAGACGAGAGGCTCCGGGTAGAACTCCGCGATCGTCGGAGACTGGAAGCCGCTGTCGCCGCCACCGCCGTCGGCGGCGAGCACGTCGACGAGCGCGCGGGCGCTGGAGGTCACCGTTGTCCCTTCTGCGTCCTGGGTGGGCTGCGTCGCCCGCCCCGGGTGGAGCCGGTGCGCCCGGCCCCCTCGGCCGGGGGCAGGGCGCCGTACTTGACGACCACCAGGTAGATGGCCACCGTGAGACCGAGGAGAACGCCGATCAGGGCGATGAAGTTGGTGCCCAGCCAGCGGTCGAGCAGCAGCCCGGCCCCGCCCCACACGATGATCCCGGAGAGCATGGTCCCGGTGATCCCCCACCCGATGTCGGCCCCACTGGGCTGACGTTCGGCGGGCGCTGCAGGTCGGGGCCGAGAGACCCCGCGAGCGGAGCTGTCCTCGGCCATCGGTCGGGACACTATCAGCCGCGTGTCGCGCCACCTCCCGGCGGACTGGAGATACCCCCGGTCGAGGGTGCGGCAGGCGGCTGGACGTAGTAGAGCCGGCGGGTCCAGACCCACCTCTGCTGGACGACGCTCCACAGCAGGGCGCCGGCGATGACGGCCCAGGCGAGGGTGCGCCGGTCGAGCCAGCCGTCGGCGGGGACGGACTGCAGGACGGCGGCGATGACCAGGATCTTCACCAGGAAGGAGCCCAGCGCCGCGGGCAGGGTGAAGGCGTCCCCGTGCCGGCCGGCCCAGGCGATCACGATCCCGGAGACCGCGAAGAAGGCGGTGACGACGGCCGCGCCGAGCAGCACCGCCAGTGCGTCGTCCCACCCGCCGAGCAGCCCCGCGACGGGGGCGGCGACGGCCGTCAGGCCTGCGGTGACCAGCGTCCCCACCCGGAGGAAGGAGAGGTCCCAGGGGGCCTCTCGGGCGGTGTCGGTGCCGGTCATCGGACTCCCTGCCCCGCCCCCGCGGCCCGCGGGGACGGCTGGTCGGCCGCGTCGGGGCGGCCGGGGACGGTGGACGTGGTGGCGCGGAGGGCCCGCGCGGTGGGGTGGTCGGCCCGGCTGCGCCGGCGTTGTGCCGCCAGTTCCGCTGCCCGCGCCTCCCGGGCCGCCCGGCGGGCCCGCGGGCTGAGGACGACGACGACACCGACGACGAGCAGCACGCCGATGGCGACGAGCAGCTCCGCCTGGCCGCCGGTGATCGACAGCGCGACGGCGCCGAACGACAGCAGCGCCGCCCAGAAGTACATGACGAGCACCGCCCGCCGGTGCGAGTGACCGATGGCCAGCAGCCGGTGGTGCAGGTGCATCTTGTCCGGGGAGAACGGCGACTGGCCGCGCAGGCTGCGACGGATCACGGCCAGGACCAGGTCGATGAACGGGATGGACAGGACGGCGATGGGCACCAGCAGGGGCAGCGCCAGCGGCAACAGGTTGGCGGCGGAGTCGAACGACTGCGGGTCCACGCGCCCGGTGGCGGTGACCGCGGCGGCGGCGAGCATCAGCCCGACCAGCATCGAGCCGGAGTCGCCCATGAAGATGCGCGCCGGGCTGAAGTTGTGCGGCAGGAACCCCAGACAGGCCCCGGCGAGGACGGCGGTGATGAGGGCCGGGGCGCTGGCCACCTCGTCGTAGCCGACCAGGCCGAGGTTGTAGCTGTAGGCGAAGAACGCCAGCGCGGCCACGGCGGACACGCCCGCGGCCAGCCCGTCGAGGCCGTCGATGAAGTTCAGCGCGTTGACCGTGAGGACGGTCAGCAGGATGGTCAGCGGGACCCCGATGGAGGGTCCCAGCGACAGCGTCCCGATGTCGGCCACGGGCAGGAACACGAACGCCAGCTGCACTCCCAGCAGCACCATGACTCCGGCCGCGGCGATCTGGCCGGTGAGCTTGGTGAGCGCGTCCAGCCCGAACTTGTCGTCGAGCACGCCGAGCGCGCAGATCAGCCCCCCGGCGACCAGCACGGCCGCGGTCTGGGAGTCCTCGAAGGTGCGTTGCAGGGCCGGGAGCCGGCTCGCCACGAGGACGGCGGCTGCGACGCCCAGGTACATCGCCACGCCGCCGCCGCGCGGGGTCGGGATGACGTGCACGTCGCGTTCCCGCGGGGCGGCCATCATGCGCAGCCGGATCGCCGCCATCCGCACCACGGGGGTGGCCAGGAAGGTGACCAGCCCGGCGGTGAGCAGGACGACGACGTACTCGCGCATGGGTCAGGCGGGACGGGGAGCGGTCGCGGCAACCGGGCCGAGGGAGGGGCCGCAGGAGGGCGTGCTCATCGCAGCGGATCTCCCGGGTACTCGGCGCGGACGGTCGTCCCACGGTATCGCTCCGGACGGCCGACGACCGGCAGCGCACGGCCGCAGGGCCCGTCCCGGGGAGGACGGCGGCCCCTGCAGCGTCCCGTCGCGAGCCGGCGAGCGGCGCCGGGGTCCTCCCTCAGTCCGTGAGCTCCGGCACGACCGCGCGCAACCGGTCGAGCGGGATGGCGCCGATCCGGAGCACCCGCGGCACCGGGCCGGTGCAGTCGACGATGGTGCTGGGCGCGGAGTCCGACCGGGGACCACCGTCCAGGACGACGGCCGCGTGGGTGCCCAGCTGGTCCACGGCCTGGGAGGCGGTGGTGGCGGCGGGCCGGCCGGAGCGGTTGGCGCTGGAGACCGCCAGCGGCCCGGTGCGGCGCAGCAGCTCACGGGCGACCTCGTCGTCGGGCAGCCGGACGGCGACGGTGCCCTCGGCGTCGCCGAGGTCCCAGGCCAGGGACGGCGCGTGCTCCAGGACGAGGGTGAGCCCCCCGGGCCAGAAGGCCTCCGCGAGGCGGGTGGCGACCTCGGGGACGGTCACGACCAGCCCGGCCAGCGTGGACGCCTCGCCGACGAGGACCGGGACCGGCATGGTGCGGCCCCGGTTCTTCGCCGCCAGCAGGGCCATGACCGCCGCGGGGGTGAACGCGTCGGCGGCGACGCCGTAGACGGTGTCGGTCGGCAGCAGCACCAGCTCGCCGCGGCCGATCGCCGCCGCCGCGGCGTCGAGCCCGGCGGCGCGGGCGTCGGGGTCGGTGCAGTCGTAGACGTCGGCCACGAGGCGGCAGTCTGTCATCCCGCCGCGCGGCGGGCGGTGGTGAACCGGGGGCGGCCGGCCAGGTCGGGGTGGTCGACCACGTCGTCGAAGCCGCCGTGCGCGCGCACCAGCGCCGGGAGCGCACTCCCCTGCTGGTCGGCGTGCTCGACGCCCAGGTGGCCGCCGGGGCGCAGCAGCCGGGCGGCGGTGCGCAGCAGGCCGCGGACGACGTCGAGGCCGTCCGGTCCGCCCCACAGCGCCAGCGGGGGGTCGTGGTCGGCGACCTCGCGCGGCACCCGGGCGCCGTCGGGCACGTAGGGCGGGTTGGACACGACCAGGTCGACGGCGCCGTCGAGGCGGGTCAGCACCTGCGGGGAGGTCATGTCGCCGCCGACCACCTCGACCGGCCGGTCCCCCGCCGCCGCTCGCGCGGCGGCGTTGTGGCGGGTCCACCCGATGGCGCCGGCGTCCCGCTCGACGGCGACGACGCGGGCCGCGGGGTGCTCGGCGGCGATGGACAGCGCGATGGCGCCGGACCCGGCTCCCAGGTCGACGACGACCGGCTCGGCCACCCCGGTCAGCCGCTCGAGAGCCCACTCGACGAGCAGCTCGGTCTCCGGCCGCGGCACGAACACCCCCGGGCCGACGGCGAGCTCCAGGTGCCGGAACGGGGCGCGCCCGGTGAGGTGCTGCAGCGGCACGCGGTCCGCCCGTTGGTCGAGCAGCGCGTCGAACCGGGCCGCGGCGTCGCCCGGGACGTCGTCGAGGGTCAGCAGCCGGGTCCGGGGCACGGCGAGGACGTGGGTGAGCAGCAGCTCGGCGTCCACCCGCGGGGACTCGACGCCGGCGTCGGCGAGCCGGCGGGCGGCCTCGGCCAGCAGCGCCCGGGCGTTCAGGAGCCGGCCGCCAGCAGCTCGGCGGTGTGCGCGCGGGTCAGCGCGTCGATGACCGGGTCCAGCTCCCCGTCGAGCACGGCGTCGAGGTTGTGCGCCTTGAAGCCGACGCGGTGGTCGCTGATCCGGTTCTCCGGGAAGTTGTAGGTGCGCACCCGCTCGCTGCGGTCGACGGTGCGGACCTGGCTGCGCCGCTGGTCGCTCGCGGCCGCGGCAGCCTCCTCGCGGGCAGCGGCCAGCAGCCGCGAGCGCAGGATGCGCAGCGCCGACTCGCGGTTCTGCAGCTGGCTCTTCTCGTTCTGGCAGCTGACCACGATGCCGGTGGGCAGGTGGGTGATCCGGACGGCGGAGTCGGTGGTGTTCACGCTCTGCCCGCCGGGGCCCGACGAGCGGAAGACGTCGATGCGCAGGTCGCCGGGGTCCACCGTGACGTCGACGTCCTCGGCCTCGGGCAGCACGAGGACGCCGGCGGCGGAGGTGTGGATGCGGCCCTGGGACTCGGTGACCGGCACCCGCTGCACCCGGTGCACGCCGCCCTCGAACTTCAGCCGCGACCAGATGCCCTCGTCGCTGCGGGACTTGATCGCGACCGAGACGTCCTTGTAGCCGCCGAGCTCGGCGTCGACGGCGTCGATGACCTCGGCCGACCAGCCGCGGCGCTCGGCGTAGCGCAGGTACATGCGCAGCAGGTCACCGGCGAACAGCGCGGACTCCGCACCACCCTCCCCCGCCTTGATCTCGAGGATGACGTCCTTGTCGTCGTCGGGGTCCTTCGGCAGGAGCAGCTCGCGCAGCCGCTCCTCGAGCTCGACGATCCGCTCGTCGAGCGTCGCTGCCTCGGCAGCGAAGGACGCGTCCTCGGCGGCCAGCTCACGGGCGGCGGCGAGGTCGTCGCGGGCGGCGTCCAGTGCGCGCTTGGTCTCGACCAGCGGGGCGAGCTGGGCGTAGCGGCGGCCCAGGCGGCGGGCCCGGCCGGTGTCGGCGTGGACGGCGGGGTCGGCGAGCTCGGCCTCGAGGGCGGCGTGCTCGGCCAGCAGCCCGCTCAGGCGGTCGGGCTGGCCAGCCGACCCGGCCTCGGTGGGGCTGCTCATGGGTGGGGCCTTCCAGTGCGCGTGCACATCCGCGGATGCGCACCGTGCCGATCTGCGGGTGTGCGGGAACGGGGGCGGACACGACGACGGCGCCCGCCCCACCGTCGTGGTGGGTGCGGGCGCCGTCGGGGGTGCTACTTCTCGGCGCCGGCGGCGGCGTTGCGCTTGCCGAACCGCTTCTCGAAGCGGGCGACGCGGCCACCGGTGTCCAGGATCCGCTGCTTGCCCGTGTAGAAGGGGTGGCAGGCGGAGCAGGTCTCGACGGTCAGCGTGCCGCCGGGTGCCGTGCTGCGGGTGGTGAAGGTGTTCCCGCAACCACAGGTCACCGTGGTGGTGTGGTAGTCGGGGTGGATGCCGGGCTTCATGTCGCCTCTTCCGGGGTCTGTGTCGTACTGGTCTGTCGAACGCCGGCGGCCGGCCGGGCATTCCGGCCGCGCAGCGGGGCTCAGTCGCTCAGTATCCCTGATGCGCGAGCCCCGCCGACGGCGGCCCTGGTGACGTGCTGGATCGGCCCCCGTCCAGCCCCCCGCCGCGGGCCCGCGGAGGGTGCGGAGGACGGGGGCCGCTCCTCAGTCGTTGCCCGGGCCGAGGGTCGTCTTCTGGATCTGCATGAGGAACTCGATGTTGTTCCGCGTCTTCTTGAGCTTGTCCAGCAGCAGCTCGAGGGCCTGCTGGGGCTCGAGCGCGGCGAGCACCCGGCGCAGCTTGATGACGATGGCCAGCTCGTCGGGCGACATGAGGATCTCCTCCTTGCGCGTGCCCGACGCGTTGACGTCGACGGCCGGGAAGACCCGCTTGTCCGCCAGCCGGCGGTCGAGCTTGATCTCCGCGTTACCGGTGCCCTTGAACTCCTCGAAGATGACCGTGTCCATCGTGGAGCCGGTCTCCACCAGCGCCGAGGCGATGATGGTCAGCGAGCCGCCGTTCTCGATGTTGCGGGCGGCGCCGAGGAAGCGCTTGGGCGGGTAGAGCGCCGTGGAGTCGACACCACCGGAGAGGATGCGCCCGCTGGCGGGCGCCGCCAGGTTGTAGGCGCGGCCCAGGCGGGTGATCGAGTCCAGCAGGACGACGACGTCGTGGCCCATCTCGACCAGGCGCTTGGCCCGCTCGATGGACAGCTCCGCGACAGTGGTGTGGTCCGACGGCGGCCGGTCGAAGGTCGAGGCGATGACCTCGCCCTTCACCGAGCGCTGCATGTCGGTGACCTCCTCGGGCCGCTCGTCGACGAGGACGACCATGAGGTGGCACTCGGGGTTGTTCGTGGTGATCGCGTTGGCGATCGCCTGCAGGACCATCGTCTTGCCCGCCTTGGGCGGGCTGACGATCAGCGCGCGCTGCCCCTTGCCGATCGGCATGACCAGGTCGATGACCCGGGTCGTCAGCTGGTGCGGCTCGGTCTCCAGCCGCAGGCGCTCCTGCGGGTAGAGCGGGGTCAGCTTGGTGAACTCCGGACGCTGCCGGGCCTGCTCGGGCTCCAGGCCGTTGACCGTGTCCAGCCGGACCAGCGCGTTGTACTTGTCCTTGCGCTCGCCCTCACGGGGCTGGCGGACGGCGCCGGTGATGGCGTCACCGCGGCGCAGGCCGTAGCGGCGCACCTGCGACAGCGACACGTAGACGTCGTTGGGTCCCGTCAGGTACCCCGACGTCCGGACGAAGGCGTAGTTGTCGAGGACGTCGAGGATGCCGGCGACCGGCAGCAGGACGTCGTCCTCGCTGACGGTGGGCTCGACCTGGTCGAAGCGCTCGCGGCCGTTGGTGCCCCGGCGGTTGCGGTCCCGGTAACGGCGGCCCCGGCGGCCGCGGCCGCCCTCGAAGTCGTCGTCGTCCTCGTCGTTGCGGTCGTTGGCGGCCCGGTCGTTGCGGTTGTCGTTCCGGTTCTCCGGCCGGCCACCGCGGTCGTTGCGGTCGTTGCGGTCGGGACCGCGGGTGCCGTCCCGGCCGTCGCGGGTGCCGTCCCGGCCGTCGCGGGTGCCGTCCCGGCCGTCGCGGGTGCCGTCCCGGCCGTCGCGGTTCCCCCGCTCGGTGCGCTCGGCGCCGTCACGGTTCCCCCGCTCGGCGCGGTCGGCGCCGTCCCGCGTGCCGCCGTCCCGGTCCCCGCGGGTGCGGGTGCCGCGCTCACCGCGGTCGCGGCTGCGCTGCGGGCGCTCGCCGTCGGCGCGCTCACCCTCGGTCCGCTCGGGGGCCGGCGCCGTGGCGGTCTCACCGGCCGGCGTCTCGGCGCGCGGCTCGGACGCCGTTGCCGCG
Source organism: Geodermatophilus sp. SYSU D00742 (assembly GCF_054049935.1). Classification (NCBI taxonomy): domain Bacteria; kingdom Bacillati; phylum Actinomycetota; class Actinomycetes; order Geodermatophilales; family Geodermatophilaceae; genus Geodermatophilus; species Geodermatophilus sp. SYSU D00742. The sequence goes on along the minus strand of NZ_JBJGYJ010000029.1, from coordinate 32,899 downwards.
GTGTCGGTCGACGGGGCCTCGGCGGCCGGAGCAGCGGCCTCGGTGGCCGGAGCGCCGGCGGGCCGGCTCGCCGCGCGACGCCGCCGGGGAGCGGCCTCGGCGGGGGTGTCGGTGGGAGCGCCGGCCGGCGCGGTCACCGGACCGCTGTTGGCCCCGCCGCTGACCGGCGCCTCGAGCGGCGCGGCCGTGGCGGCGACGCCGCGTGCGGCGTCGGCACCCTGTGTGCCGTCGGTGTCCTGGGGGCGCTCGGCGCCGCGGGCCGCGGGGATGCCGGCGGTCCGGCCCTCGGCCGGGGTGGCGGGACCGTTGCCGGCACCCGCGCCGCCGACCTGGCGGGCGGAGATGGCGGCGACCAGGTCGCCCTTGCGCATCCGGCCGGTGCCGGAGATGCCGAGCTCGGCCGCCAGCCGCTGCAACTCGGGCAGCAGCATGCCGGACAGCCCGCTGCCGCGGCGACGGGTCCGGCCCGCCGTCCCGGAGACGGCAGATGCCTCGTCGGTCCCGGCGCTCTGCTGCGCGGCGACGAGGTCGGTGGTCTCGCTCACGTACAGGTCCTTCCCTGCGGAGACCTGCGCCTACCAGCGCAGGGGGTGACCCGGTTCCCCCTCGGTCCGGCCCGGGGAGCGGGACAGCACGGAGAACGGGATCGATGAGGTGCGAGGCGGAATCTGCGGCGACCGATGTGGATTCGTCTGCAACGCCCCGCGCGAGGCTCGCCCCTGAGGGCGGCTACGCCGTGAGCCTAAACCGCGCTCACGGACACGACAACACTGGTGAGCACCAGTGTGTTCCTCGTTATCGAGACGATACCTGAACCGGTCGGTCCAGCACGGCGGCGCCCCCTGCGTCGACGTCGAGCGGCAGCACCGACCACCCCGTCGGGGTGAGATCGGCCACCTCGCGCACCGCCCGCGGCTCCTCCCCCGCCTCGCCGTCGGCGCGGCGCGCCAGCACGAGCACGCTGGGACCGGCGCCGGAGACGACCGCCGCGTGGCCGGCCGCGCGCAGCCGCTCCAGCAGTGCGAGGGTCTCGGGCATGGCGCCGCCCCGCTGGCGCTGGTGCAGACGGTCCTCGGTCGCGTCGAGCAGCAGGGCCGGTGCGGTGGTCAGCGCGTGCGTGAGCAGTGCCGCGCGGGAGGCGTTGAACACGGCGTCCCCGTGCGCCACGAGCTCCGGCAGCAGGCTGCGGGCCACGTGCGTCGACAGGGTCACCTGTGGTACCAGGACGACGGGCACGACGTCGGCGTGCACCGCCAGCCGCTCGGCCCGCGCCCCGCCGGGCGTCGTCCACGACAGCGTCGCCCCGCCCAGGAGGCACGGCGCGACGTTGTCGGGGTGGCCCTCCATGTCGGTGGCCAGGTCCAGCGCGGCGCCGAGGTCGACCTCGTCGACGTCGGGACACAGGGCCCACGCACCGACGATGCCGGCGACGACGGCGGCCGCCGACGATCCCATCCCCCGCCCCTGCGGGATGGTGTTCTCCGCGACGACGCGCAGCCCCGGCGGCCGCCAGCCCAGCCGGTCGCAGGCCGCGCGGAAGGCCCGGACGACGAGGTGCGACTCGTCGGCGGGCAGGCTGTGGGCGCCCTCCCCGGTCATCGCGACCTCGAGCCCGCTCTCGGCGCTGCTGAACTCCAGGACGTCGTGGCGGGCCAGGGCCAGGCCCGCGCAGTCGAACGCGGGACCGAGGTTCGCGCTGGTCGCGGGGACGCGTACCCGCACCGCGTCGCCGGCCGGGCGGCTCACAGGCCCAGCTGCGCCGCGGCGACGGCCGCGTCGACCGGGACGGTCACCGGCGCGGGGGCGCCGGAGATGGCCCACTCCGGGTCCTTGAGGCCGTTACCGGTCACGGTGCAGACCACGCGCTGGCCCTGCTCGAGTGCGCCGGCCTGCGCCGTCTTGAGCAGCCCGGCGACCGACGCGGCGGACGCCGGCTCCACGAAGACGGCCTCGCTGCGGGCCAGCAGCCGGTAGGCGGCGAGGATCTCGCGGTCGGTGACGCTGTCGATGAGGCCGCCGGACTCGTCGCGGGCGGCCAGGGCCTTGGTCCACGACGCCGGGTTGCCGATGCGGATGGCGGTGGCGATCGTCTGCGGGTTCTCGACCACCTGGCCGGTGACGATCGGCGCGGCGCCGGCGGCCTGGAACCCCCACATCCGGGGCGTCCTCGACGCCGTGCCGTCGGCGGCGTACTCGCGGTAGCCCTGCCAGTAGGCGGTGATGTTGCCGGCGTTGCCGACCGGCAGACAGTGGATGTCCGGGGCGTCGCCGAGGACGTCGACGATCTCGAACGAGGCGGTCTTCTGCCCCTCGATGCGGAACTGGTTGACGCTGTTGACCAGGCTGACCGGGTAGTCGATCGCCAGCTTGCTGGCCAGGGCGAGGCAGTCGTCGAAGTTGCCGTCGACCTGCAGCAGCTTGGCGCCGTGCACGAGCGCCTGGGCCAGCTTGCCCAGCGCGATCTTGCCCTGCGGTACGAGGACGGCGCAGACCAGCCCGGCGCGGGCGGCGTAGGCCGCGGCGCTGGCGCTGGTGTTGCCCGTGGAGGCGCAGATGACCGCCTGCGAGCCCTCCTCGACGGCCTTGGTGATGGCCATCGTCATCCCGCGGTCCTTGAAGGACCCGGTCGGGTTGGCGCCCTCGACCTTGAGGTAGACGTCGCAGCCGGTCCGCCGGGACAGCTCCTGCGCCGGCACCAGCGGGGTCGCCCCCTCCTGCAACGTCACCACCGGGGTGGTGTCGCTCACCGGCAGCCGCGAGCGGTAGGCCTCGATGAGCCCGGGCCAGAGCGGCGAGACCGTGCCCCGCACGGGCAGCTGGGTCGTCATGAGAGTCCCTCCACACGCAGGATGCTGGTCACACCACGGACGGCGGGCATCTCCCGCAGCGCGGCCACGGTCGCCGACAGGGCGGCGTCCGGGGCGCTGTGGGTCACGATGACCAGCGTGGCCGCGTCACCGTGCCCGTCCTGGCGCACGGTGGCGATGCTGACGCCGTGGCGGGCGAACTCCTGCGCCACCGTCGCGAGCACGCCGGGCTTGTCCGCGACGTCGAGGCTGACGTGGTAGCGGGTCGGGGTCTCGGCGATCGGCCGGGCGGGCAGGCCCGCGTAGGTCGTCACCCCGGGGCCGGCCACGCCGGTGACGCGGTTGCGTGCCACGGCGACCAGGTCACCGAGCACGGCGCTGGCGGTCGGCTGACCACCCGCGCCCTGCCCGTAGAACATCAGCTGCCCGGCGGCCTCGGCCTCGACGAAGACGGCGTTGAACGCCCCGCCGACGGCGGCCAGCGGGTGCGTCGTCGGGATCATCGCCGGGTGCACGCGGACGGCGACGGAGTCCCCGCCCTCGCCCGGGACCCGCTCGCAGATCGCGAGCAGCTTGACGGTGCAGCCGATCTCCGCGGCGCGGGCGACGTCGGTCGCGGTCACCGCGGAGATGCCCTCCCGGTAGACGTCGGCCGCGGTGACCTCGGTGTGGAACGCCAGCGACGCGAGGATGGCGGCCTTCGCGGCGGCGTCGAACCCGTCGACGTCGGCGGTCGGGTCGGCCTCGGCGTAGCCCAGCTCGGTCGCCTCCGCCAGGGCCTCGGTGAACCCGTGCCCGGTCTCGGCCATGCGGGACAGGATGTAGTTCGTCGTCCCGTTGACGATGCCGACCACCCGGCGCAGCTGGTCGCCGGCCAGGGACTCCCGCAGCGGGCGCAGCAGCGGGATGGCGCCGGCAACCGCGGCCTCGTAGTAGAGGTCGACGCCGGCCTTGGCGGCCGCGGCGTGCAGCGCGGTGCCGTCGTCGGCGAGCAGCGCCTTGTTCGCGCTCACCACCGACTTGCCGGCCTCGAACGCCGCCATGAGCAGCGAGCGCGCCGGCTCGATGCCGCCGATGACCTCGACGACGAGGTCGACGTCCGGCCGGGTGACCAGCGCCTCGGCGTCGGTGGTCAGCAGGGCGGCCGGGACGTCGGGGTGCCGGTCGGGACGCCGGACGGCGACCCCCGCGACCTCGACCGGCCGGCCGATGCGGGCGGCGAGGTCGTCCGCCTGGTCGTCGAGCAGCCGCAGCACGGCGCTGCCGACGGTGCCGCACCCGAGCAGGGCGACCTTCAGCGGTGTCGTCACGACTGCACCTCCACCCCGACCCGCGGACCCGCCGACGGCGCCCCCGCGCCGACTCCCGGACTCGTCGACCGGGTTCCCACCGGGTTCTCGGGCGCCGGCTGGTCGATCGCCGGCGAGGGCGCGGGCACGTCGGCGAGGACAGCGTCGAGGGCGAACACGTCCGACAGTGTCTGACGCCGCACGATCTCCGTGGCGACGCCGTCCCGTACCGCGACCACCGGCGGCTTGAGCAGGTAGTTGTAGTTGCTGGCCATCGACCAGCAGTACGCACCGGTCGCGGCGACGGCGAGCAGGTCGCCGGGCTGCACGTCCGACGGCAGCCACAGGTCGCGGACCAGGACGTCGCCGCTCTCACAGTGCTTCCCGACCACCCGGCACAGCGCGGGCGGGGCGGTGGAGACGCGGTTGGCCAGCACGCAGGTGTAGGCGGCGTCGTAGAGGGCGGTGCGGATGTTGTCGCTCATGCCCCCGTCGACCGAGACGTAGTTGCGCACCAGCGGGGCGCCCGGGGTGCCGCTGGCCCCGAGCCGGACCGGCTTGATCGTGCCGATCTCGTACAGCGTCACGGTGCCCGGGCCGGCGATCGCCCGCCCGGGCTCCACGGCCAGGCGCGGCACGGGCAGCCCGGCCATCGCGCACTCGGCCTCCACCACGGCGCGCAGTCGCCCGGCGACGTCGGACGGGCTGACCGGGTCGTCCTCGGCCAGGTAGGCGATGCCGAAGCCGCCGCCGAGGTTCAGCTCCTCCAGGACCTGCCCGGTCGCCTGGTGCACCTGCCCCATGAGCCCGACGACGCGGTGGGCCGCGGCCTCGAAGCCGGCGGTGTCGAAGATCTGCGAACCGATGTGGCTGTGCAGGCCGGTCAGCCGCAGCGCCGGCTCGCGGATCACCCGCACCGCGGCGGTCAGCGCGTCGCCGGTGGCCAGCGAGAACCCGAACTTCTGGTCCTCGTGCGCGGTGGCGATGAACTCGTGGGTGTGCGCCTCGATGCCGACGGTGGCCCGGATGAGCACCGGCACCGGGGAGCCGCCCGCGGCCACGCGCGCCGCCGCGATCGGGACCAGCCGCTCGATCTCGTCGAACGAGTCCAGGACGACGTGCCCGATCCCGGCGTCGACGGCCAGCTGCAGCTCAACGAGGGACTTGTTGTTGCCGTGCAGCGCGATCCGCTCGGCGGGGAAGCCGGCGGCCAGCGCGAGCGCCAGCTCGTTGCCGGAGCAGGCGTCCAGGTGCAGGCCGTCCTCGGCGATCCAGCGGGCCACCTGCCCGCAGAGGAACGCCTTGGAGGCGTAGTGGACGTCGGCGCCGTCGAAGGCCGTGGCGAAGTCGGCCGCCCGGCCGCGGAAGTCGCCCTCGTCGAGGACGAACAGCGGCGTGCCGTGGACACGCGCCAGCTCGGTGACCGGCCGGCCGCCCAGGTGCAGCTCGCCGTCGACCCGCGTCGCCGAGCGGGGCCACACCGCGGCGTCGAGCGCCCCGAGGTCCTGCGGCGGCGCGCCGGCCGCTGGCGGCGGGGTCAGCCCGCCGTGCAGCGGGCCGGCCGGGTGCGCCCTCACATCCGCTCCGGGGCGCTCACGCCGAGGACGCCCAGGCCGTTGCGCAGCACGACGGCGGTCGCCGCGCACAACCACAGCCGGGCGGTGTTCAGCGCCGTCGCCTCCTCGTCGCCGCGCGGCAGCACCCGGCAGTTGTCGTAGAAGCGGTGGTAGGTGCCGGCCAGCTCCTCGAGGTACCGCGCCACCCGGTGCGGCGCGCGCAGCTCGGCGGCCGACGTCAGCACCCGGGGGAACTCACCGATCGCCCGGAGCAAGGCGTTCTCCCGCTCGTGGGTCAGCTGGGCGGCGTCGACGTCGCCGGCCTCGCCGAGCGCCAGGCCGAGGTCGGCGGCGTTGCGCAGCACCGACGAGATACGGGCGTGCGCGTACTGGACGTAGAAGACCGGGTTGTCGTTGGTCTGCCGGCTCCACAGGTCGACGTCGATGTCGATCTGCTGGTCGACCGAGGCGCGGGCCAGGGCGTACCGGGCTGCGTCCACGCCGATCGCGTCGACCAGGTCCGAGAGCAGCACGATCGTGCCGGCGCGCTTGCTCATGCGGACCGGCTCGCCACCCCGCAGCAGGTTGACCAGTTGGCCGATGAGGATCTCGAGGTGGGTGTCGGGGTCGTCCCCGGCCGCGGCGACCAGTGCCTTGTACCGGCCCACGTAACCCGAGTGGTCGGCGCCCAGCATGATCACGACCCGGTCGAAGCCGCGGGCCCGCTTGTCCAGGTAGTAGGCGCAGTCGGAGGCGAAGTAGGTGGTCTCGCCGTCGGCCTTGACCAGCACGCGGTCCTTGTCGTCGCCGAAGTCCGTCGTCCGCAGCCAGACGGCGCCGTCGGCCTCGTACACGTGCCCCTGCTCGCGCAGCCGGGCCAGCGCCTTCTCCACCGCCCCGGAGCCGTACAGCGACTTCTCGCTGAACCAGACGTCGAAGTCGACGCCGAAGTCCTCCATCGACCGGCGGATCTCGTCGAGCATCAGCGCCACGCCGCGCTCGCGGATGACGCCCAGCTGCTCGGCGTCGTCGCGGCCGAGGACGTCCGGCTCGAGGGCGAGGACCTGTGCGGCGATGTCGGCGATGTAGGTGCCGCCGTAGCCGTCCTCCGGGACCGGCCGCCCCAGCGCCTGCGCCTGCAGGCTCCGCGCGAACCGGTCGATCTGGGCGCCGGCGTCGTTGATGTAGTACTCGCGCGTCACGTCGGCGCCACTGGCCTCGAGCAGGCGGCCGATCGCGTCGCCGACCGCCGCCCACCGGCTGCCGCCGATGTGCACGGGCCCGGTCGGGTTGGCCGAGACGAACTCGAGGTTGAGCCGCTGGCCGGCGAGGGTGCCGGTGCGGCCGTAGGCCTCCCCCGCGCTCACCGCGTCGACGGCGATCCGGCCGAGCGCCCCCTGCGCGAGGGTGATGTTGAGGAAGCCCGGCCCGGCGATGTCGACCCCCGCGATGCCCGGGTGCGCGCCCAGCCCGGCGGCGAGGACCCCGGCGACCGCGCGCGGCGGCCGCCCCGCGGCCTTGGCCAGCCGCAGGGCGACGTTGGTGGCGTAGTCGCCGTGCTCGGGGTTCTTCGGCCGCTCGACGAGGACGTCGGCGGGGACCTCGACCGACAGCTCGCCGCGCTCGACGGCGGCGGCCACGGCGGTCCGGACGACGTCGCGCAACTGCTCCGGTGTCACCGCACGAGCGTACTGACCGCCCGCGCCGGGTCCCGGAGCCGTCCCCGCAGCGACCACCGTCACCCGCGGCGCGGGCCCCGCCTCACAGGGGACTGCCGGGCCGCCGCCCTAGACTGGCCTCCCGGGGAGGGGCAGACGGCCCGAGCCCCCGGGGCCGGTGTCCGGCGCGGGCGAGTGCCCGCCGGGCGCGTCGCGCGGTCCCCGAGGACCGAGCACGAGGAGCAGGCCGTGGCCAAGGACCGTAAGCCCCAGGACGGCCGCGCGCGCGGCGGGTCCGGCAAGCCGGGTTCCGGTGCCGCCGGCCGGTCGGGCGCGGCCGGCAAGGGCGGTCGCACCCGGCCGCCGGTGACCAACGTCGTCAGCCCGCAGCGCCCGTGGGGCCTGATCGCCGCGGCGGTCGCGGTCGTGGTGTTCGCCGCGGCGGTCATCACCTACGCGGTGGTGCAGGTGCGCGAGGCCGACGAGGCCCGGGTCGACTCGGTCGACGAGATCGCCGGCGTGCAGACCTTCGACTACGACGCCGGGCAGGAGCACGTGACCACGCCCGTGCAGTACGAGCAGTCCCCGCCGGTGGGCGGGCCGCACGACGGCGAGTGGGCCGACTGCACCGGCACCGTCTACGACGTCGACGTCCGGCACGAGAACGCCGTCCACAGCATGGAGCACGGCGCGGTGTGGATCACCTACGACCCCGATGCCCTGTCCGAGGACGAGATCGCCACGCTGGCCGAGGTGGCCGAGGAGTCCGGCCGGATGCTCTCCCCCTACGCCGGGCAGGACTCGCCGATCAGCCTGCAGTCCTGGAACCACCAGCTGAAGGTCGACTCCGTCACCGACCCGCGGATCGTCCAGTACGCGGACTTCATGACGTTCAACGCCGAGTTCTACCCGGAGGTCGGCGCCAGCTGCGAGAACCCGCAGTTCATCAGCGACCCGCTCACGGCGGACGACGGCAGCCGCGGCAGCGACGCGACGACGACCGACGCCCCGACCACGCCGGAGGCCGGGGCCGAGACCGGCACCCCGTGACCGCCGGGGAGGCAGGCCCCGCGCCGCGGGGCAGGGGCCTGCGGACGGCGCTGCTGGCGGTGATCGCCGTCGGGCTGGTGCTGCTCGGTGGCGGACTGGCCGTCGCCCTGGGCATCGGCCGGGACGACGCCTCGGCCACCCCGACCGCCGACTCGGTGGACGCCGGCTTCTCCCGCGACATGGCCCGCCACCACCTCCAGGGCCTGGAGATGGCCAACCTGGCCCTGGAGCGCAGCACCGACCCGGAGGTCCGCCAGTTGGCCTTCGACATCTCCGCGACGCAGACCAACCAGGTGGGCCGGATGCAGGGGTGGCTGTCGCTGTGGGGGCTGCCGCCGTCGGGCGGCGAGACGATGGCCTGGATGGCCGACCCCGCCACGGCGCACGGCGGCCACGACACGGCCGGCGGGCTGATGCCCGGGATGGCCACGGAGGAGGAGCTGGCCGAGTTGCGCGGGCTGTCGGGGACCGGGTTCGACGTCCAGTTCCTGCGGCTCATGATCCGCCACCACCAGGGCGGGGAGGACATGGCCGAGTACGCCGCCGAGCACGCCACCGAGCCGGCGGTCGCGGGCCTCGCGGCCTCGATCGCGGAGACCCAGACCGCCGAGGTGACGACGATGACGCGGATGGTGACCGCCCGCGGCGGCACCCCGCTGCCGGCTCCCTGACGGCCGCCGTCCGGGCCGCCGCACGGGGCTGGTAGGTTTCTCCTCGCCCCACCGCAGAGCCCCCGTAGCTCAGGGGATAGAGCACCGCCCTCCGGAGGCGGGTGCGCAGGTTCGAATCCTGCCGGGGGCACCGACTGGTACCGACATCGGTCGCCATCAGGACGAGCAGAGAGGCCCGCCGGCCCCGGGATCGGGTGCCGGCGGGCCTCGCTGCTCCTCCGGAGAGGGCCACCGCGCGAGCGCCGGCTCGCGGGTGATCCGGTCAGCCGCCGACGTAGGCCGCGAGGTGCTCGCCGGTGAGGGTGGAGCGGGCGGCGACGAGATCGGTCGGCGTGCCCTCGAACACGACCCGGCCGCCGTCGTGACCGGCACCGGGGCCGAGGTCGATGATCCAGTCCGCGTGCGCCATCACGGCCTGGTGGTGCTCGATGACGATGACCGACCTGCCGCTGTCGACCAGTCGGTCCAGCAGGCCGAGCAGGTTCTCGACGTCGGCCAGGTGCAGGCCGGTGGTCGGCTCGTCGAGGACGTAGACGTCCCCCTTCTCGGCCATCTGCGCGGCCAGCTTGAGCCGCTGTCGCTCGCCGCCCGAGAGCGTGGTGAGCGGCTGGCCGAGGGTGAGGTAGCCGAGCCCGACGTCGGCCAGCCGGTCGAGAACCGTGTGCGCGGCCGGCGTCCTCGCCTCGCCGGCGCCGAAGAACTCCTCGGCCTCCGTCACCGACATCGCGAGCACCTCGCTGATGTCCTTGCCGCCGAGGGTGTACTCCAGCACCGCCGCCTGGAACCGCTTCCCCTCGCACTCCTCGCAGGGGGACTCGACGGTGGCCATGACCCCCAGGTCGGTGAAGATGACCCCGGCGCCGTTGCAGGTGGGGCAGGCACCCTCGGAGTTGGAGCTGAACAGCGCCGGCTTCACGCCGTTGGCCTTGGCGAAGGCCTTGCGGATCGGCTCGAGCAGGCCGGTGTAGGTGGCCGGGTTGCTGCGCCGCGACCCCTTGATCCCCGTCTGGTCGACCACCACGACCCCGTCGCGCTTGGCCACCGAGCCGTCGACCAGCGAGCTCTTGCCGGAGCCGGCGACCCCCGTCAGCACGACGAGCACGCCCAGCGGGATGTCGACGTCGACGTCGCGCAGGTTGTGGGTGCCGGCTCCGCGGACCTCCAGTGCGCCCGACGGCGTCCGCACCGACGGCTTCAGGGCCGCCCGGTCGTCCAGGTGCCGCCCGGTGAGCGTGCCACTGGTCCGGAGCCCCTCCACGGTGCCCTCGAAGACCACCTCGCCACCGCCGGTGCCGGCGCCGGGGCCGAGGTCGACGACGTGGTCGGCGATCGCGATGGTCTCGGGCTTGTGCTCCACGACCAGCACGGTGTTGCCCTTGTCCCGCAGGCGCAGGAGCAGGCCGTTCATCCGCTCGATGTCGTGCGGGTGCAGGCCGATCGTGGGTTCGTCGAAGACGTACGTGACGTCGGTGAGCGACGAGCCGAGGTGGCGGATCATCTTGGTGCGCTGCGCCTCGCCCCCGGACAGGGTGCCCGCCGGCCGGTCGAGCGAGAGGTACCCCAGGCCGATCTCCGCGAAGGAGTCGAGGAGGTGCTGCAGCCCGGTGAGCAGCGGGGCCACCGAGGGCTCGTCGAGGCCCCGGACCCAGTCGGCGAGGTCGCTGATCTGCATCGCACAGACGTCGGCGATGCTCTTCCCCCGGATCTTCGACGACCGGGCCTCCGGGGCGAGCCGGGTGCCGTCGCACCCGGGGCACGTGGTGAACGTGATCGCCCGCTCCACGAAGGCCCGGACGTGCGGCTGCATGGCCTCGACGTCCTTGGTCAGCATCGACTTCTGGATCTTGGGGATGATGCCCTCGTAGGTGAGGTTGACGCCCTCCACCTTGATCTTGGTCGGCTCGCCGTAGAGCAGCGTGTGCAGCTCCTTCTCGGAGAACTGCCCGATGGGCTTGTCCATGGGCAGTCCGGCGCCGCTGAAGATGCGGCCGTACCAGCCGTCCATGCTGTAGCCGGGGACCGTGAGCGCGCCCTCGTCGAGCGACCTGCTGTCGTCGTAGAGCGCGGACAGGTCGAAGTCGGTGACCGCGCCCATGCCCTCGCAGCGTGGGCACATGCCGCCGAGCCGGGTGAAGGTCGCCTTCTCGGCCTTGGTCCTGGCGCCGCGCTCGACGGTGATCGCCCCGCTGGCCCGCACGGTGGGGATGTTGAACGAGTACGCGTTGGGCGGGCCGATGTGCGGCTGCCCCAGCCGGCTGAAGAGGATGCGCAGCATCGCGTTGGCGTCGGTGGCGGTGCCGACGGTGGAGCGCGGGTTCGCGCCCATCCGCTCCTGGTCGACGATGATCGCCGTCGTCAGGCCCTCCAGGTAGTCGACCTCCGGCCGCGCCAGCGTCGGCATGAAGCCCTGCACGAACGCGCTGTAGGTCTCGTTGATCAGCCGCTGCGACTCGGCGGCGATCGTGTCGAAGACCAACGAGCTCTTGCCCGAGCCGGAGACGCCGGTGAACACCGTGAGCCGGCGCTTCGGCAGGTCGACGCTGACGTCCTTGAGGTTGTTCACGCGCGCACCCAGCACGCGGATCAGGTCGTGGCTGTCGGCGGCGTGCGGCGCGGGCGACCGCGGTTCCGTCCTCGTGGCCGTGCTCATCGTCTCTCCATCCGTGGGGCGGGGCCGTCGCGGTCCGGCGTCGGCGGTCGCGGCGACGTCCGCTGTCTACCGGATGCAGCGCTCGACCGGTGGACCTGCGCGGACACCCTCCTCGCCGGGAGTGACAACTCCCCGACGACACGGTCGTCGACGGCCACCCGCCGGGCTTGGCCGGGCGCTCCTCCCCGGCCGCCCGAAGCCCCTCCCGGTCGGCGGCGCGGTCAGCTGGTCAGCAGGCCGCCCTCGACCGGGAGCGTCGTGCCGGTGACGTAGCCGCCGGCGTCGCTGACCAGGAACACCAGCGCGGCCGCCAGCTCGTCGGGGTCGCCCTTGCGCCCGGCCAGGACGCGGGTCAACTGCGACTCGATGTAGCCCTCCGGGTACTGGTCGGTCATCTCCGACTCGAAGAAGCCGGGCGCGAGCGCGTTGACCCGGATCCCCTTGCGGCCGGTCCACTGCTGCGCCAGGTCGCGGGTCAGCCCGATCAGCCCGGCCTTGCTCGCCGCGTAGGCCGCCTGCGGCAGACCCGCCGTCGTCAGCCCCAGGATGCTGGAGATGTTGACGATGGAGCTGCCCGGCTGCATGACCCGCGCGCAGGCCTGCGCCATCCAGTAGCAGCCGTTGAGGTTGACGTCGATCACCGAGCGGAACTGCTCGGGCGTCTCGCGGACGGCCGGGACGGCGGTGCCGACGCCGGCGTTGTTAACCAGGACGTCGACCCGGCCGAACTCCGCCATCGCGGCGTCGACCAGCCCCTGGCAGTCCTCGGGCAGGGAGACGTCGGTGCGCACCGTGACGGCCCGCCGGCCGGCGGTCTCCACCGCCTCGCGGGTCCCGGCCAGCCGGTCCTCCCGCCGGGCACCGAGGGCGACGTCGCACCCCGCCTCGGCCAGCGCCCGGGCGAAGACCGCACCCAGCCCCGAGGACGCCCCCGTCACGATGGCCACCCGGCCGTCGAGCCGGAACATGTCGAGGATCGTCCTGTCGCTCACGTGTGCTCCCGTCGTCGATGTCGGTCCCTCGCGAGCCTGTCGTCCGCGACGCCGGAGCGCCACCTCGGCGGCCGGGTGTGGGATAGACCACACCGGGCCCGGGTAGGGGTGCGGCCCCCGGCCCAGCAACCGGCCCAGCAGAGGGAGTGCGCCGGATGACCAACCTCGCGCAGCACCTGCTCGACACCGCGTCGGCGCACGGCGACCGCCCCGCCCTGCGCATGGACGACGCCGTCCTGACCTACGGGCAGTTCCGCGCGGACGCCGCCGCGGTCGCCACCGGCCTGCGCGCCCGCGGGGTCGCCCCGGGCGACCGGGTCGGGATGGTGCTGCCCAACGTGCTGAGCTTCCCGGTGGTCTTCTACGGCGCGCTCATGGCCGGCGCCGCCGTCGTCCCGATGAACCCGCTGCTCAAGGCGCGGGAGGTCGAGTACTACCTGCGGGACTCCGGAGCCCGGCTCGTCGTGGCGCTGGACTCGGTCGCCGATGCCGCGGCCGAGGCCGCGGGCGTCGTCGGGATCGAGGCGGTGACCGTCGGGCCGACCGACGCCGGGGAGGCGCTGCGCGGCACGGCGGACGGCGACCTCGTCGCCCGGGACGACGGTGACGCGGCGGTCATCCTCTACACCTCCGGCACCACCGGCCCACCCAAGGGGGCCGAGCTGACCCACGCCAACCTGCGCGGCAACGCCCGGACGACGCAGGAGACGCTGCTGGAGGCCACCCCGGACGACGTGGTCATGGGGTGCCTCCCGCTGTTCCACGTCTTCGGGCTGACCTGCGCCCTCAACGCCGGCGTCCTCGCGGGGTCCTGCCTGACCCTGCTGCCGCGGTTCGACGGCGCCAAGGCGCTGCAGGTCATCGAGCGGGACCGGGTGACGGTCTTCGAGGGCGTGCCGACGATGTTCGCGGCGATGCTGCACTCCCCCGACCGCGACCGCGTCGACGTCTCCAGCCTGCGGCTGTGCATCTCCGGCGGGTCCGCGATGCCGGTCGAGGTGATGCGCAGCTTCGAGGAGACGTTCGGCTGCATCGTCCTCGAGGGGTACGGGCTGTCGGAGACCTCGCCGGTCGCCTCGTTCAACCACCCCCACGCCGAGCGCAGGCCGGGCACCATCGGCACCCCCATCCGCGGCGTGGAGATGCGCCTGGTCGACGACGAGGGCCGCGACGTGCGCGAGGGGGACGTCGGCGAGATCGCGATCCGCGGCGAGAACGTCATGAAGGGCTACTGGAACCGCCCCGAGGAGACCGCGAAGGCGATCCCCGACGGCTGGTTCCGCACCGGCGACCTCGCCCGCCGCGACGCCGACGGCTACTACGCGATCGTCGACCGCAAGAAGGAGATGATCATCCGCGGCGGCTACAACGTGTACCCGCGGGAGATCGAGGAGGCCCTCTACGAGCACCCGTCGGTCGCCGAGGCCGCGTGCGTCGGCGTCCCGCACCCCGAGCTGGGCGAGGAGGTCGCCGCCGCCGTCGCGCTCAAGCCCGGCGCGCAGGCCGACCCCGCCGAGCTGCAGGCCTGGGTGAAGGAACGGGTCGCCGCCTACAAGTACCCGCGGCTCCTCTGGCTGGTCGACGCCCTCCCGAAGGGGCCGACCGGCAAGATCCTGCGCCGCGCCGTCGAGGTCCCCACGGAGGTCACACAGTGACGACGACGCAGCACCTGGACACCAGCCACCTCGGCGAGGCCCTGGGCACCGACTTCTTCTCGGTGCGCGAGCAGTTCACCGACGAGATGTGGGAGAAGTTCCTCGCCGTCCGCCGGTTCGTCGACCGCGAGGTGCTGCCGGTCGCCGGGGAGTACTGGGAGCGGGCCGAGGTGCCCTGGCCGCTGATCCGCCGGCTGCCGGAGCTCGGCATCGTCGGCGGCTCCATCAAGGGCTACGGGTCGGCGGAGCTGAGCCCGATGACCGCCGGGCTGGTGCAGATGGAGCTGCACCGCGGCGACGGCAGCCTCGGCACCTTCCTCGGCGTGCACGCCGGGCTGGCCATGCAGTCGATCGACATGTGCGGCTCGGAGGAGCAGAAGGCCCGCTGGCTGCCGCAGATGGCGACGCTGGACAAGCTGGGCGCCTTCGCGCTGACCGAGCCGCACCACGGGTCGGACTCCGTCGCGCTGGAGACGACCGCACGCCGCGAGGGCGACACGTGGGTGCTCGACGGCTCCAAGCGCTGGATCGGCAACGGCAGCCTGGCCGACCTGGTCGTGGTGTGGGCGCGCGACGTCGCCGACGGCAAGGTCAAGGGCTTCGTCGTCGAGACGCCGGCCGAGGGGTACGAGGCGACGGTCATCACCGGGAAGATGTCGCTGCGGTCGGTGTGGCAGGCCGAGATCGAGCTGCGCGGGGTCCGCGTGCCCGAGGCCGACCGGCTGCAGGAGGCGCACAGCTTCGCCGACACCGGCCGGGTGCTGGCCACCACCCGTGGCGCCTGCGCCTGGATGGCCCTGGGCCACGCGACCGCCGGGTACGAGACGGCGCTGGCCTACGCGCGGGAGCGCACCCAGTTCGGCAAGCCCCTGGTCAGCTTCCAGATCGTGCAGGAGCGGCTGGTGCGGATGCTCGCCGCGCTCACCGGGATGCAGCTGTACTGCATGCAGATCGGTCGGCTGGCCGAGGCGGGGCGGCTGTCCCACACCGTCGCGGGGCTGGCCAAGATGCACAACACCCGGACCGCCCGCGAGGTGCTCGCCGAGGCCCGCGACCTGCTCGGTGGCAACGGGATCCTCCTGCAGAACCACGTCATCCGGCACATGGCCGACATCGAGGCGATCCACACCTTCGAGGGCACCGAGACGGTGCAGACGCTCATCGTCGGCCGCGACATCACCGGGATCAGCGCCTTCACCTGAGCCGCCCGCCACCCCGCCGTCCTCGAGGAGGAACCGTGGCCGACGCGCGCCCGCCGCTGTGGCGGCAGGCCTTCGACGCCGCCGAGCGGCGGGTGACCCCGCGCGCCGAGGAGTTCGTCCGGAGCGACGCCTTCTCCATCGGCGCCGCCCTGCTGCGCCGGGCCTCCACGCTGGCCCGGGGCTCCGCGCGGGGGGCCACCACCCGCTTCTGGCACCTGCTGGACCTGCCGGCCGGCACCGACGTCAGCCGCCTGCGCGCGCAGGTCGGTGCGCTGGACCGGGAGGTCCGGAGGCTGACCCTGCAGCTGGAGACGGAGCGACGCCGGCAGACCGAGGAGAGCGATGCCCACCGTCCCGAGTCCGCAGACGATCCTGGACCGGGTGCGCCGGGACGTCGAACGCAACGCCCTGCGCGCCCGTAACGGGCTCAAGCTCGTCGGCGGCATCGACCGGCCCGGCGTCGGCCTGACGCCCAAGGACGTCGTCTGGCAGCGCGGCCGCACGCAGCTGTGGCACTACCGCAACGACCCCGGGACCCACGGCGGGGTCCGCTACTCGCCACCACTGCTGATCGTGTTCAGCCTGGTCAGCCGCAGTTACGTGCTCGACCTGACGCCGGGCAACAGCTTCGTGGAGCAGCTGCTGGCCGCGGGCTTCGACGTCTACCTGCTCGACTGGGGCGAGCCCGACGAGCGGGACGCGGCCAACACCCTCGAGGACTACGTCGACGACTACATCCCCGCCGGCATCGACCGGGTGCGGGAGGTGTCCGGCGCCGACGAGGTGACGGTGGTCGGCTACTGCTTCGGCGGCGACCTCGCCCTGCTGCACGCCGCCCACTCCCCCGGCTCCCCGCTGCGCAGCCTCACCGTGCTCGCCACCCCGGTCGACTTCCGGCACATGGGCCCGCTGGCCGACCTGTTCCGGGTGGGCGGCCTGGAGGTCCCCGCGGTGCTCGACGCGAACGGCAACGTGCCGCCGCAGGTCGTGCTGCGGGGCTTCCGCGCCCTGACCCCGACCTCGGAGGTGACCCGGTACGTGACGCTGTGGGAGCGGCTCTGGAACGACGAGTACGTCGCCGCCTACCAGGCGATGACCAGCTGGTCGGACGACCACGTGCCCTTCCCGGGCGCCGCCGCGGAGGAGACGGTGCGGATGCTGGTGCGCGACAACGGGATGGTCACCGACCGGCTCACCGTCGGGGGCGACCGGGTCCACCTCTCCGACGTGCGGGTGCCGTTCCTGACCGTGCGCGCCGACCGCGACCACATCGTGCCGCCCGAGGCGACCGCCCCGCTGCTCGACCTGGTGGGCTCCCCCGACAAGCACGAACTGCGGCTGGCGGCCGGGCACATGGGCCTGGTCGTCGGACGGACGGCGGCCCGGACGACGGTGCCCACGATCATCGACTTCCTCCGCCGGCGTAGCGAACCGCGGGACGCCCCGGCCGCGGAGACGGTCCGGTGACCGACGTCGTCGAGCTGACCGACGCGCACTGCGACGCCCTGCTGCGCTTCTTCGCGGCGCTGCCCGAGGGCGACCGCACGTTCATCCGCGAGGAGGTGACCGACCCGGACGTCGTCCGCGCGTGGGCGGCCGGCGCCACGCCCGGCGTCCGGCGCTGGGTCGCCGTGGACGGCGGGGCGACGGTCACGGGGTACGTGGCGGTGCTGCGGCTGCCGGGCTGGTCCGACCACGTCGGGGAGGTGCGGCTGGTCGTCGCGCCGGGCAGCCGGGGCAGCGGGCTGGGCCGCACCCTGGCCCGGCACGCCCTGACCGGCGCGATCGCGGACGGCGCCACCAAGCTGGTCGTGGAGGTCGTCGCCGAGCAGGGTGCGGCCCTGGCGCTGTTCACCGACCTCGGGTTCACCGGCGAGGCGCTCCTGGTCGACCACATCCGGGACCGGGACGGCCGGCTGCGGGACCTGCTGGTGCTGGCCCACCACGTCCGTGACACCTGGGCCGGCATGGACGCCGTCGGCCTGACCGACGCGCTCGGGGAGGCCCCGCCCTGAGCCGGCCCGGCCGCGAGTGGGTGCCGGTCGCGGCGACGCTGTTCGCCATCGGCCGGCGCTCCGGGCGGCCGCCCCGCGACCGGCGGTCCCCGGACCGTCCCGGCGCGGTCCACTGACCGTCATCCGCCGGTCACCCGGACCCGGCACGCTCGGCGCACGCGGGCCCGCCCGGGCCCCCGAGCCCGCCGGAGGGCACCGTGACGCCACCGCCCGTGCTGCCGCCCGCCTCCGCCCGCTGGCTGCGCGCCGGCGCCGTCCTCGCCGCCCACCGGCTCCGGCCCCCGGTCGGCAGCGCCCGGCGGCGGGCCGTCTGCGGTGCGGCCCGGTTGCTCACCGGCCTCGGGGTGCGGGTCGACGTCCGCGCGCCGGCGGTGGCCTGGCCGCGGGCCGGGCGCGGCCCCGGGGCACTGCTGGTGGCCAACTCGGTCTCGCCCCTGGACCCGCTGGTGCTGCTGACCGCGGTCCCCGGCGTCGTCGTCGCCACGTCCGGCCCCGACCGCGTCGCCGGCGTGCCCTGCCCGTCCGTGCCCGCGACCGTGGACGGCGTCCGCGCCGCGCTGTCCCGCGGGACGTCGGTCCTCGTCCGCCCGGAGCTGCCGGCCGGCGGACGGGCGGGGCTTGGCCGCTTCTCCCCCGCGCTGTTCGCCGCCGCCGTCGGCAGCGGCGCCCCCGTCTGCCCGGTGGCGCTGCGCTACCGCGGGGACGGCGGCGCCCCGCCGCCCGCGCCCGGTGGCCGGTCGCTGCTCGCGGCGCTGCGCTGGATCGGCGCCACTCGGGACGTCGTCGTGGAGGTGCAGCCCCTGCCCGCGCTCGGCTCGGCCGGCGCGACCGCCGAGGAGCTCGCCACGACGGCCGAGTACGCGGTGGCCGCCGCGCTGGAGGCCACGCCACCGGCGCGGGGTGCGGCGCTCAGCGCTCGGTGACCCGCCCGTCCTCGACGGCGATCCGGCGGGTGGTCGCGACCGCGTCGAGCATCCGCCGGTCGTGGGTGACCAGCAGCAGGGTGCCGTCGTAGCCGGCCAGCGCCTGCTCCAGCTGCTCGATCGCCGGCAGGTCGAGGTGGTTGGTCGGCTCGTCGAGCACCAGCACGTTCACCCCGCGGGCCTGCAGGAGCGCCAGGCCGGCACGGGTCCGTTCCCCGGGCGAGAGGGTGTCCGCCGGACGCAGCACGTGCTCGGCGGTCAAGCCGAACTTGGCCAGCAGGGTGCGGACCTCGGCGGTCGGCCGGTCGGGCACCTCGGCGGAGAACGCCTCGAGCAGCGTCTCCGACCCGAGGAACGCCCGCCGGGCCTGGTCGATCTCACCGATCCGCACCGACGGCCCCAGCGAGGACCGCCCCTCGTCCAGCGGCACCCGCCCGAGCAGCGCGGCCAGCAGCGTGGACTTCCCCGAGCCGTTGGGCCCGGTGATGGCCACCCGGTCGCCCCAGTCGACCTGCAGGTCGACCGGCCCCAGTGCGAAGCCGCCGCGCCGCACCACCGCCCCGGACAGGGTGGCGACCACCGCACCGGCCCGGGGGGCGGCGGCGATCTCCATCCGCAGCTCCCACTCCTTGCGCGGCTCCTCCACCACCTCCAGCCGCTCGATCCGCCGCTCGGTCTGCCGTGCCTTGGCCGCCTGCTTCTCCGAGGTCGCCCGCTGGAAGGCCTTGACGTGCTTGTCCGGGTCCTTCTGCTTGCGGACGGCGTTGCGCAGCCCCTTGTCCATCCACGACCGCTGCATCCGCGCCCGCGCCTCGAGCCCGGACCTGGTCTCGGCGTACTCCTCGTACTCCTCGCGCGCGTGCCGGCGGGCCACCTCGCGCTCGGCGAGGTAGGCCTCGTACCCGCCGTCGTGCACCCGCACCAGCTGCTGGGCGAGGTCGAGCTCGACCACGCGCGTGACGGTGCGGGCGAGGAACTCCCGGTCGTGGCTGACCACCACGATGCCGCCGCGGGCGGAGGTGACGAACCGCTCCAGCTGCTCCAGCCCCGCGAGGTCGAGGTCGTTGGTCGGCTCGTCGAGCAGCAGGACGTCGTAGCGCGACAGCAGCAGCGCGGCCAGCCCCACCCGCGCGGCCTGACCGCCGGAGAGGCCGGTCATCGGGGCGTCGAGCGACACCCCGGGCGCCACCTCTGCGACCACCTGCCCGGTGCGCTCGTCGACGTCGGCGCCGCCGAGCGCCAGCCAGCGCTCCAGCGCCTCGCCGTAGGCGTCGTCGGCACCGTCCACCCCCGCGGTCAGGGCCTCGGTCGCGGCGTCGAGGGCCGCCTGCGCGGCCGCCACCCCGGTGCGCCGGGCCAGCGCGGTACGCACCGTCTCCCCCGGCCGGCGCTCGTGCTCCTGCGGCAGGTACCCGAGGGTCGCCGTCGGCGGGCTGACCGTGACGCTGCCGGACTCGGCCGGCAGCTCACCGGCGAGGGTGCGCAGCAGCGTCGACTTGCCCGCTCCGTTGACGCCGACGAGACCCACCACGTCGCCCGGTGCCACGACGAGGTCGAGGTCGCTGAACAGCACCCGGGCACCGTGTCCGGCGGCCAGCCCCCGGGCGACGAGGGTGGCGCTCACGCGACCTCCTCACCGGTGCTCGTCGGCTGCCTCCGCGGCGCTGCTGTGCCTCCGGGTCCGCTCGCGGGCTCGCTCACGCCGCCCACCCTCTCACCGCGCCGTCAGCGCCCCTCGTCGTCCTCCCCGTCGACGCCCAGGACGTCGTCGGCCATCTCGTCGAGCATGCTCTCCAGGGCGTTGTCGTCCTCCCCCGGCGGGCGGCGGCGGACCAGCCACGGCTGGAGCTCGTCGTAGCCGCGCACCGACACCCGGCGCAGCGGGCGGACCCGGTACTGCCGCAGCTCACGCAGCCGCCGGGCCAGCTCGCGGTCGACCAGCAGCGTCTCCGGCCGGGCGATCGAGGTCAGCCGGCTGGCCAGGTTGACCACCGGCGAGTAGACGTCGCCGAGGTGGGTGAGCACCGTGCCGTGGGCCGCGCCGACCCGCAGCGGCGGTCGGTGCTCCGCGTGCCAGGCCTCGGGCAGCTCCAGCCCGATCTCCACCGCGTCGACCGCGGAGGTGGCGGTGTAGAGGACCCCGTCACCCACGCTCTTCACCACCCGGCCGTGGTGGCGGGCGATGACCTCGGCCGCGGTGGCCTCGAAGTCCTCGACCATCTCGCCGAGCTCCCGCGCGCTCATGCCCTGGCTGCGGGTGGTGTAGCCGACCAGGTCGGCGAACCCGACCGACAGCTCACGCCGGTCACCGGCACCGGCGGCCCCCAGCAGGCGCTCGGCGTTGGCCGCGAGGTGCCGCCGCCACACGTAGTCCTGCACGGCCCGCAGCAGGGGCAGCAGCCGTCGGGTGCTCTCCACGGCGCGCTCCGGGTCGACCACCCCGGGCCGGCCGGCCTCCCGCGTGAGGGTCTCGGCGAGCAGGTCGGTCTGCCAGTCGGCCAGCCGGGCCAGGGACTGTGCCATGGCCCGCGCGATGGAGGCCTCGGTGCCCTCGTCGACGAAGCCGGCGTCGATCAGCGACGACAGCAGCCCCAGGGCGTGCACGTCGGCGTCGGTGAAGACCAGGTCGTCGTCGGCCGCGTCGGGGAAGCCCAGTGCCCGCCACAGCCGCTGGGTCCGCCGGGCCGGCATGCCGGCCTGCTCGGCCACCTGGAGGCGGGTGTAGCGGCGCGGCCCGCCGAGCAGCAGGCGTTCCAGCGCCTCGCGGGCGTCCATCCCGCCCGGGGCGACGTCGTCGGGTCCGGTCTCGGACAGGGCTCAGCCCGTGGTGTGGACGACCAGCACGTCGATGTCGGAGCGCCGGGTCACGTCGGAGGGGACCGAGCCCAGCAGCCGGCCCTTGATGCTGTTGAGGCCGCGGTTGCCGACGACCAGCAGGTCGGCCTGCTCGCGGGCCGCGACGTCCATCAGCGCCTCGACCGGGGAGCCGACGACGGCGATCGGGTACACGTCGGTCGCGCCGGCGGCGCGGGCGCGCTCCGCGGCGGTGCGCACGGTCTCCTCGGCCGGGGCGTTGCCGATCACCTGGTAGGCGTCCTCACCGAGCACCTCCTGGGCGCGCCGCACCTCGCGGTCGTCGGCGCGCGGGGGGAGGTAGGCGCAGACGATGACCAGCCGGGCGGCACACGCCCCCGCGAGCGCGCCGGCGCGGCGCACCGCACGCAGGGAGGACTCCGACCCGTCGGTCCCGACGACCACCGTGCGATAGGCACTCACGGCCAGGGAACCTACCTGTTCAGCGCGGCCCCCGTGTGCGGAGGGTCACGACGGCGCCCGGGGACAGCGGCACGCCACGCCCGTCGGGAGTCCCCTCCCGTCGGCCGGGGTGCGCTTGGATGGTCGTGCCTCCGGACCCGACCACGAGGAGCACGTCATCACCACCGGTAGCACCGGAACGGTCCCGCCCGTCCGGGTCGAGGTCCGAGGGCTGAGCAAGTCCTTCGGTCCCGTGCGGGCCGTCTCCGACCTCCACTTCACCGTCGAGCCCGGTTCCGTCACCGGCTTCCTCGGCCCCAACGGCGCCGGCAAGACCACGACGCTGCGCATGGTCCTGGGACTGGAGCGGCCCGACGCGGGCACCGCGTCGTTCAACGGCGCCCCGTACGCGTCCCTGCCCTCCCCCGTGCGCACCGTCGGTGCGGTCCTCGAGACCGCGTTCCACCCGGCCCGCTCCGGCCGCAACCACCTGCGCGTGTACTGCCGCGCCGCGGGCCTGCCCGTCTCGCGGGCCGACGACGTGCTGGTCCAGGTGGGCCTGGCCGAGGCGGGGGGCCGGCGTGCGGGCGGCTACTCCCTCGGCATGCGCCAGCGACTCGCGCTGGCCACCGCCCTGCTCGGCGACCCGTCGGTGCTCGTCCTGGACGAGCCGGCCAACGGGCTGGACCCCGAGGGCATCCACTGGCTGCGCGGGTTCATCCGGCACCTCGCCCACGACCAGGGGCGCACCGTGCTGGTCTCCAGCCACCTGCTGTCGGAGATGGAGCAGACCGCCGACCGCGTGGTCATCGTCGGGGCCGGCCGTCTGGTCCGGGAGGGCTCGATCGCCGAGCTCCGCTCCGGCGCCCAGGGCGCCGGCACGGTGCTGGTCCGCAGCCCGGAGGCCGGCCGGCTGGCCGAGGTCCTCGGGGCGGCCGGTCTCGTGGTGACGGCCGACGGTGACGGCCTGGTGACCGTCGCCGGCTCCACGCCGGCCGACGTCGGTGCCCGGGCCTTCGCCGCGGGCGTCGAGCTGCACGAGCTGCGCGCCGAGGACAGCGGGCTCGAGGACCTGTACTTCCGGCTCACCGCCGGTCAGGAGCAGTACGCCGCGTCCGCCACCGACACGACGACGCAGGGAGCCGCACGATGACCGCCCTCGTCCGCGCCGAGTGGACCAAGCTGTTCACCACCCGCGTGTGGATCGGGCTGCTGCTCGGCTCCTGCGCGCTGGTGACCGGCTTCTCCGTGCTGTTCACCGCCTTCGCCGGGAACGCCGAGAGCGGCCTGCCGGCTGTGGGCACCGAGCAGTACGAGGAGCTCGCGCTGGCCACCGCCGCGAACGTCACCGTGCTGTTCCTGATCCTGGGCATCATCGGGATGACGCAGGAGTACCGGCACCGCACCGCCACGCCCACCTTCCTCACCACGCCGCGGCGCGGTCGGGTCGTCATCGCCAAGCTGCTGGGCTACGCCCTGGTCGCGGCGCCCTTCGCCGTCGTGGTGGTGGCCGTGAACTACCTCGTGGTGGCCCTGTACGCCGGGGCCCGCGGCGCCGTCCCCCCGCTGACCGGCGACAACCTGCGGATCCTGGCCAGCAGCGGCCTGGCGCTGGTCGTCTACGCCGTCATCGGTGTCGGCCTGGGCGCGCTGCTGCGCAACCAGGTGGGCGCGATCGTCGGCGGGCTGGTCTACCTGTTCGTGGTCGAGCCGATCATCCGGTCGATCCCCGCGACGGCACCGGCGTACCAGTGGCTGCCCGGTGGCGGGCTGGAGGCCATGACGGCGACCTTCCAGGGTCCCGACCTCCTCCAGCCCTGGCAGGGCGCCCTGCTGCTGCTCGGTTACGGTCTGGTCGCCGCCCTGCTCGGCACGTTCCTCGCCGTCCGCCGCGACGTCGTCTGAGAGCGGCCCCCGCCCCGGCCGGCCGCGACCCCGCGGTGGGCCCCGGCGGGGAGGCCACCCGTCCCCGACCGGAACTGGGGTCCCTCCGATGACCACCCGCATGACCGCTCAGCGGCTGGCGCGGCTGATCGCCGACGGCGACGCCGCGGCCGTCCGCACGGCCGTCGACGACGCCCCGCGCCTGGTGTCCACCACCGTCGAACGCGCCGGCCAGGGCGGCTGGACGCCGCTGCACGTGGCCGTCGCCGAGGCACAGGTGGACGTCGTCCGGGTGCTGGTCGCCGCCGGCGCCGACCTCGACGCCCGCACCGAGCACGACCGGACGCCGCTGCACACCGCCCTGGAGTTCGCCCCGCACCTCGTGGCGGAGCTCCGCGAGCTGGGCGCCTCGGTGGACGCACCCAGCGCCGCCTACCTCGACGACGTCGACCGGCTGACCGCCGAGCTCGACCGCGGCACACCCCTCGCCGACCCGGTCACCGGCGTCGACCTGCTGACCTGGGCGGCCGCGGGCGGGGCGGCCGGCGCGGCGCAGGCGCTGCTCGACCGGGGTGCCGACGTCGACGGCGGCGCCCTGCACGCCGCCGCGGCCGGCCGCCGCCTGGACCTGGTCCGCCTGCTGCTGGACGCCGGCGCCGACGTCAACCGGCGCGACCCCGACACCGGCCGGTACCCGCTGCACGCCGCGGTGGCCGCCGGGGTGGACGGCGACGCGCCCGAGGTGGTGCGCGCCCTGCTCGACGCCGGGGCCGACGTCAACGCCACCACCAACGACGGCGCCAGCGCCCTGGACATCAGCCGGGTCGCCGCGGCCCGCAGCCGACGCGGCGACGCTGGTCAGGCGACCGCCCACGACGCCCTCGCCGACCTGCTGGTCGCCCGCGGCGCCACCGACTGAGCCCCGTCCCCCGGCCCCGGATCCCGTCCCCCACCCGCCGACCTGTCGCTCCTTGGCCGGTCAGGGCCACGGGACGGGCGTAGACTGACCGCCCGGTCCAGCGACGTCCACCGACGACGAAGAAGGCACTCGACCCCGTGTCAAGCGTGAACTCATCCCGACCGTCCTCCACCCCGTCCTCCTCCGCGGTGGCAGGGTTCGGCACCAACGAGTGGCTGGTCGAGGAGATGTACCAGCAGTACCTCGCCGACCCGTCCAGCGTGGACCAGGCGTGGCACGAGTTCTTCGCCGACTACCGGCCGGGGAGCCCGGTGGCCGCCAGCGACGACCGGGAGGCCCCCTCCTCCTCCCCCGACGGCGCCTCCGGGCCGCCGGCCACCTCCTCCGCCGCCCCGTCGCCGTCGCGGGAGGTGACCGCCCCCGCCTCGCAGGCCCCGGCCGCGCCGGCCCCCGCGCCGCAGCAGCCGGCCCCCGCACCGCAGCAGCCGGACGCCGGGGCCGCGGCGCCGTCCCGCGCGACGAGCGTCGAGCCCAAGACCGAGGACACCGTCGTGCACCGCGCCGCCGAGCGGACCGCCCAGCAACAGCCGGCCGCCCCCGCCCCCGAGCCCGCCGCCACGCCGGCCCCGAAGCCGACCGACGGCGAGGGCCCCAAGCGCACGCCGCTGCGCGGCGCGGCCGCCAGCATCGTCAAGAACATGAACGCGTCGCTGACCGTCCCGACGGCGACCAGCGTGCGGGCGGTGCCGGCCAAGCTGCTGGCCGACAACCGCATCGTCATCAACAACCACCTGGCGCGCGCCCGCGGCGGGAAGGTGTCGTTCACCCACCTGATCGGCTACGCGCTGGTCCGGGCGCTGGACGACTTCCCGGAGATGAACGCCTCCTACGCCGAGGCCGACGGCAAGCCGACGCTGGTGCAGCCGGAGCACGTCAACTTCGGCCTGGCCATCGACCTGCCCAAGCCCGACGGGTCCCGCTCCCTCGTCGTCGCCTCGATCAAGGCCGCCGAGGAGATGGACTTCGCCCAGTTCTGGGCCGCCTACGAGGACGTCATCCGCCGCGCCCGCGCCGGCAAGCTCACCCTCGAGGACTACTCCGGCACCACGATCAGCCTGACCAACCCCGGCACGATCGGCACCAACCACTCGGTGCCGCGGCTGACCGCCGGCCAGGGCACGATCGTCGGCGTCGGCGCCATGGAGTACCCGGCCGAGTTCCAGGGGATGAACCCCGAGACGCTCACCGAGATGGCCGTCAGCAAGATCATCACGCTGACCTCCACCTACGACCACCGGATCATCCAGGGCGCCCAGTCCGGCGACTTCCTGCGTCGCCTGCACCAGCTGCTGCTCGGTGAGGACGGCTTCTACGACGGCGTCTTCCGGTCGCTGCGGATCCCCTACGAGCCGGTGCGCTGGATGCCGGACGTGCGGGTCAGCCGCGAGGGGCAGATCGACAAGGAAGCCCGGGTCATCGAGGTCATCGAGTCCTACCGGCGCAACGGCCACCTCATGGCCGACACCGACCCGCTCGAGTTCAAGGTCCGCAGCCACCCCGACCTCGACATCCTCCAGCACGGCCTGACGCTGTGGGACCTGGACCGGAAGTTCCCCGTCGGCGGGTTCGCCGGCGAGCGGCTCATGGCCCTGCGCGACGTCCTCGGCGTGCTGCGCAACTCCTACTGCCGCACGGTCGGCGTGGAGTACATGCACATCACCGACCCCGAAGAGCGCCAGTGGATCCAGCAGCGCGTCGAGGTCAAGGCCGACCAGCCCGACCCTGCCAAGCAGAAGCACATCCTGGGCCGGCTCAACGCCGCCGAGGCGTTCGAGACCTTCCTGCAGACCAAGTACGTGGGCCAGAAGCGGTTCAGCCTCGAGGGCGGCGAGTCGGTCATCCCGCTGCTGGACGAGGTGCTCATCGCCGGCACCGACCACGGCCTCGACGAGGTCGCGATCGGCATGGCCCACCGCGGGCGGCTCAACGTGCTGGCCAACGTGCTCGGCAAGAGCTACGCCAAGATCTTCGGTGAGTTCGAGGGCAACATCGACCCCGGCACCGTGCAGGGCTCCGGCGACGTGAAGTACCACCTGGGCGCCGAGGGCACCTTCACCAACCCGTTCGCCGACGGCGCGGAGATCGCCGTATCGCTGGCCAGCAACCCCTCCCACCTGGAGACGGTCAACCCCGTCCTCGAGGGCATCGCCCGCGCCAAGCAGGACATGATCGACAAGGGCGAGCAGGGCTTCACCGTCCTGCCGGTCCTGCTGCACGGCGACGCGGCCTTCGCCGGTCAGGGCGTGGTCCAGGAGACGCTGAACCTCTCCCAGCTGCGCGGCTACCGCACCGGCGGCACCGTGCACGTCGTCATCAACAACCAGGTCGGCTTCACGACCAGCCCGGCGCACTCGCGCTCGAGCCTCTACTCGACCGACGTCGCCCGGATGGTCAACGCGCCGGTCTTCCACGTCAACGGCGACGACCCCGAGGCCTGTGTGCGGGTCGCGCGGCTGGCGGTGGACTACCGGCAGACGTTCAGGAAGGACGTCGTCATCGACCTGGTCTGCTACCGCCGGCGCGGGCACAACGAGGGTGACGACCCCTCGATGACCCAGCCGCTGATGTACGACATCATCGACCGCAAGCGCTCGGTCCGGAAGCTGTACACCGAGGCGCTGATCGGCCGCGGGGACATCACCCTGGCCGAGGCCGAGGAGGCACTGAAGGACTACCGCGGTCAACTGGAGCGGGCCTTCGCCGAGACCCACGACGCCGAGGAGACCCCCAAGGCGCAGCCGGTCATGGACCAGCCGGCCCAGGAGCGTCCCGTCGCCACGGCCATCACCACCGAGGTGCTCAAGGCCATCGGTGACGCGCACGTCTCGCTGCCGGAGAACTTCTCCGTGCACCCGAAGCTCAAGCGCATGCTCGAGCGGCGCGCGGCGATGGTCAGCGAGGGCGGCATCGACTGGGCGATGGGCGAGCTGCTGGCCTTCGGGTCGCTGCTCATGCAGGGCGTCCCGGTCCGGCTCGCCGGCCAGGACTCCCGCCGTGGCACCTTCGTGCAGCGTCACTCGGTGCTCATCGACCGGGAGACCGCCGCGGAGTACACGCCGCTGGCGCACCTGGCCCAGGACCAGGCGAAGTTCTTCGTCTACGACTCCCTGCTCAGCGAGTACGCCGCCCTCGGCTTCGAGTACGGCTACTCGGTCGCCAACCCCAAGGCGCTGGTGCTGTGGGAGGCGCAGTTCGGCGACTTCATCAACGGCGCGCAGATGGTGATCGACGAGTTCATCAGCTCCGGCGAGGCCAAGTGGGGGCAGCGCTCCGGCGTCGTCCTGCTGCTGCCGCACGGCCTGGAGGGGCAGGGTCCCGACCACTCCAGCGGCCGCATCGAGCGGTTCCTGCAGCTGTCGGCGGAGAACAACATCACCGTCGCCAACTGCTCGACGCCGGGGAACTACTTCCACCTGCTCCGCCGCCAGGCGCTGTCGGACGTGCACCGGCCGATGGTCGTGTTCACGCCCAAGTCGCTGCTGCGGGCCAAGGCAGCCGTCAGCCCGGTCTCGGACTTCACCGACGAGACCTTCCGGCCGGTCCTGCCCGACCCCGGCGTGGGCGGCGAGCCGCTCGACGACGCCGCGGTGCGCCGGGTGCTGCTGTGCAGCGGCAAGGTCGCCTACGACCTGCTCGCCCAGCGCGAGGCCGACGGCACCGCCGACACCGCGGTGGTCCGGGTGGAGCAGCTCTACCCGCTGCCGGCCGAGCAGATCGCGCAGGCCCTGGAGCGCTACCCGAACGCCACCGACGTGGTCTGGGTGCAGGAGGAGCCGGCGAACATGGGCGCCTGGCAGTTCATGGCGGTCAACCTGCCCGAGCACCTGCCGTCCGGCCGCAGCCTGCGGCGGGTCAGCCGCCGCGCCTCGGCCAGCCCGGCCGTCGGCTCGGCGAAGGTCCACGAGGTCGAGCAGAAGCAGCTGGTCGCGGAGGCCTTCGCCCGCTGACGCGACCCGTTCCCTGCCGACGCCCGGCCACCGACCCCCTCGGTGGCCGGGCGTCGTAGGTTCTGGGGCGTGTACTTCACCGACCGCGGGCTCGAGGAGCTCGCCGAGCGCCGGGGCGAGGAGCAGGTCACCCTCGCCTGGCTGGCGGACCAGATGCAGGCCTTCGTCGACCAGCACCCCGACTTCGAGGTGCCGGTCGAGCGGCTGGCGACCTGGCTGGCCCGCGGCGGCACCGGGGACGACGAGTAGGAGGCGGGCCCTCCTCCCCGCCCGCAGGCCCCCCGGGGGCCGCTGGACGGGGCCGGCGGAAGACGGGGCCGGCGCCCCGCAGGGCACCACGCCCCGCGTGGGGGCCGGTCTCCTAGCGTGGGGGCATGGGCACCGTCCTCGCCGTCCTGCACGTCGTCACCGCCGTCTTCCTCATCGGGCCCATGGCACTGCTCCCGCAGACCGCCCTGCGCGCGGTGCGGGCGGGCGACGCGCAGACGGTGGAGCTGCTCACCCGGTCGACCACGGTGGTCACGTGGGCCTCGCTGGCGGTCGCCGTCCTCGGGTTCGGCGTCTCCGGCGTCGAGGGCATCCCGCTGTCGCGGACCTGGCTGTGGCTGTCGATCGCGCTGTACCTCGTCGCTCTCGTGGTCAGCCTGGTGCTGGTGGTCCCCGCGCTGCGCCGGGCGGCGGCCGACCTGGTGCAGGGCCGGTCCGCCACGGCGCTCTACGGCCGCATCGCCGCCGGCTCCGGCGTCGTCTCGCTGCTGCTGGTCGCCGTCGCCGTCCTGATGAGCTGGAAGCCCTGACCCGACCGACACGCCCGGGCGACGGGTTCCGCCGCTGACGGGCCGGACGGCGGCACGCTTCGTGCGTGCTCGGTCACTCGCACGCCCTGTCCGGGCTCGCCGCGGGGGCGGCCACGCTCCCGTGGGCCCCGGTCGAGGGCCCGGTCGCCCAGGTCGCCTGGATCGCCGCCGTCGGCGGGATGTCGATGCTGCCCGACCTGGACTCCAGCGGCTCCACGGTCTCGGACATGTGGGGGCCGGTGACCGACGTCCCCTCCGGTGCGGTGGGGCGCCTGGCCCAGGGCCACCGCTGGGGCACCCACGACGCCGTCCTGGCCCCGGTCGCGTTCGGCGCGCTCGCGCTGGCCGCGGCGAACGCCTTCTGGTCCAGCCTGCTGCTCATGAGCCTGGCCATCGGGCTGGCGCTGCGGGCGCTGCACTTCGTCATCCCCGGCCGCGCGGAGAACACCGTCGTCGGCAACCTGGTGCTGTCCTGGGGCGCGGCCTGGCTGCTGCTGGAGCACATGCCGCCGCCGGCCTGGCTGCCGTGGGCGGTCGCGCTGGGCGTGCTCACCCACATCGCCGGTGACGCGATCACCACGCAGGGCGTGCCCGTGCCGCTGGTGTGGATCCTCAGGCGCTGCCGCCTGGCGCTGACCCCGCTGCGCACGGGGACGGCGCTGGAGAAGGCGGTCCTGGCGCCGGCCTTCGTCGTCGTCACGCTGTGGTTCGTCTACACCAACACCGGCGTGCGGGCGACCGTCGACCCCTGGCTGCAGGACCTGCGCGGACTGCTCTGAGAGGGCCCCCTCGCCCCGCCACCCGAGGGCTCCCGGCGCGACCCGGTGCGAGGGGGTCCTCCCTCAGCGGGTGACGCCCTGCTCCCGCGCGCAGGCCGCCACCGCCGTGGCCACGGCCTCGGCCACCCGCCGGTCCAGCGGGCTCGGGACGACGTAGTCGGGCCGCACCTCGTCGCCCACCACGTCGGCGATCGCGGCCGCCGCAGCCAGCTTCATCTCCTCGGTGATGGAGGTGGCGCCGGCGTCGATCGCCCCGCGGAACACCCCCGGGAAGGCGAGCACGTTGTTGATCTGGTTCGGTTCCCCGCTGCGCCCGGTGGCGACCACCGCCGCGTACCGGGCCGCCATCTCCGGGTCGACCTCGGGGATCGGGTTGGCCAGCGAGAACACGATGCAGCCGTCGGCCATGGAGGCGATCGCCGACTCGGGCACCGACCCGCCGGACAGGCCCAGGTAGACGTCGGCCCCCTCCAGCGCGCCGGTCATCGTGCCCGCGTACCCGGCGCGGTTGGAGTTCTCCGCGACCCACCGCTTGACGGGTGTGAGGTCGTCGCGGCCGAGGTGCAGCACCCCCTTGGAGTCGGCGACGGCGATGTCGCCGATGCCGGCCTCGAGCAGGATCTTGGTGCAGGCGATCCCGGCCGCCCCGGCCCCGGCGACGACGACGCGCAGGTCGCCGATCTCCCGGCCGACCACCCGTGCGGCGTTGCGCAGCGCGGCCAGGACGACGATCGCCGTCCCGTGCTGGTCGTCGTGCATGACGGGGATGTCCAGTCGCTCGCGCAGCCGCTCCTCGATCTCGAAGCAGCGCGGGGCGCTGATGTCCTCGAGGTTGATCCCGCCGAAGGAGGGCGCGATCGCGGCCACCGTCTCCACGATCGCGTCGACGTCGGTGGTCGACAGCACCACGGGGACCGACGACAGCCCGCCGAACTCGCTGAACAGGCAGGCCTTGCCCTCCATGACCGGCAGCGCCGCGGCCGGCCCGATGTCACCGAGCCCGAGCACGGCGGTGCCGTCGGAGACGACGGCGACCACCCGGGAGGCCCAGGTGAACCGCCGCGCCAGCTCCGGCTCGCCGGCGATGGCACTGGAGACGCGGGCGACGCCCGGCGTGTAGGTGAGCGCGAGGTCGGCGACGGAGTCGATGGAGCGGGTGGGCCGTACGACCAGCTTCCCGCCCTCGTGCACCGCGAACGCCGGGTCCTCGGCGAAGCGGTCGGGGCTCCCCGGCCGGGGAGCGGAGGTCTCGGGATGCTGGGTTCCGCCCATGGACACGGCAGCGTAGACGGTGCACGACGACGGCTCGCTACGGTCGGCTCCGTGCAGATCCGCGAACTCACCGTGCGGGACGCCCACGTCGTCGACCTCGTCCCCCACGGCGACGCCCGGGGCCGGTTCACCGAGTGGTACCGCGCCGACGTCCTCTCCGGGGTCCTCGGGTTCGGTCTGCACCTCGCCCAGGCCAACCACAGCGTCTCCGCCCGCGGGGTGCTGCGCGGCGTCCACTTCGCGCTGGTGCCACCCGGGCAGGCCAAGTACGTGTACTGCCCGGCGGGCCGCGTGCTGGACGTCGTCGTGGACGTGCGGGTCGGCTCACCGACGTTCGGCGCCCACGACGCCGTCGTCCTCGACAGCGACCGGCCGCGGGCGGTGTACCTCGCCGAGGGGCTCGGGCACGCCTTCGTGTCCCTGGCCGACGGCAGCTCGGTGACCTACCTGGTGTCGAGCGGGTACGACCCCGGCCGGGAGTTCGGCATCGACCCCCTGGACCCCGCGCTCGGCCTGCCGTGGCCGGCCGACGTGGAGTTCGAGCTCTCCGCCAAGGACCAGCAGGCACCCACCCTGGAGCAGGCCCGCGCGCAGGGACTGTTGCCGACGATGGAGCAGTGCGAGGCGCGGTACGCGCAGCTACGCGGCGGGCACTGAGCGCAACCGGCCCGGCCGGGGCCACAACCGGCCGACCACCCGCCCCACGACGACCGCCGGACCGAACGCCCGGCTGTCGTCGGCCACGAGCGGGTTGTCCCCCTCGACCCAGTGCCCACCGGGCACCTCCCGACGGACCCGCTTGACCACGAGCAGCTCCGGCCGGGAGGCGAACCGGGCCAGGACGACGTCTCCCGCGCCCACCGCACCCGTGACGTCCACCCGGCGCACCAGCAGCCGATCGCCGTGCCGCACCGTCGGGGACATCGACGGGCCGGACACCCGGGCCATGACCCAGGGCGTGACCAGCGGCGGGACCGTACCGGGGGTCCGGTCCTCGGACCTGTCGTGGGCGTTCACCGGGAGTAGGGTCGCAGACGAAACGACCCACGAGACCCGGAGGGCAAGTCCATGCGTTTCCGCATGTTCTCCGCCGTGGAGGCCACCGCTCACTGCGACCTCCCCTGCGGCGTGTACGACCCGGCACAGGCCCGCATCGAGGCGGAGTCCGTCAAGGCCATCCAGGAGAAGTACCAGGCCAACGAGGACCCGGCCTTCCGCACCCGGGCGATCCTGATCAAGGAGCAGCGCTCGGACCTGGTCAAGCACCACCTGTGGGTGCTGTGGACCGACTACTTCAAGGCCCCGCACTTCGAGAAGTACCCGCAGCTGCACGAGCTGTTCAACAAGGCGACCAAGCAGGCCGGCGCCTCGGGCGGCAAGGGCAGCATGGACCCCGCCGAGGGTCAGAAGCTGCTCGACTACATCGCCGAGATCGACAAGATCTTCTGGGAGACGAAGGCCGCGGCCTGACCGCTCCCTCCGGCAGCGGCGCCGGACGGCGGGGACACCCGCCGTCCG
>NZ_JBJGYJ010000028.1:0-61891 GCF_054049935.1 Geodermatophilus sp. SYSU D00742 | reverse complement strand
GGGGGGGGGGGGGCGCCCCCGGGGGCGGGGGGGGCTGCTCTGCGGCGCGGCCGCCACCCCCGGACGGCAGTGGCCGGCCGGGGAACGTGTCCCGGCCGGCCACTGCCGTGCGGAGCCCCGGCCCGCGGCCGGGGAGGACCGTCAGATGCGACGGTCGCGGTCGGTCACGTCGCCGTCCACGTCGATCTGCTCCTTGCGGACGTCGGCGTTGACCGTCTCGGTGTCGGTGACCGTCTCGGTGTCCAGGCGCACGCGCTCGACGGGGACGGCCTCCTTCTCCACGACCGGGCGCTCGGCGTGCAGGGTGACCTCGTGCTCCTCCTCGGAGATGGCGGGGCCGTCCATGGCGTTGCCGATGTTGGCGTCGGTGACCGGCTCACGCTCGACGCGGACCTCCTCGCGGGAGACCGGCACGGTCTCGCTCACGTTCTCGGTCACCACGTACTTGCGCAGCCGGGCCCGGCCGACCTCCTCGGTGCGGGTGCCGACGTTGACCTGCTCCTCGGAGCGCGTCATGGCGTTGTCCGTGGTGGGACCCGAGGTGTCGTGGCCCACGGCGGGGCGGGTGTCGACGCCGGCGGTGCCGGTCAGGTCGCGGTCCCGGTCGGTCAGGTCGCGGTCCCGGTCGGTCAGGTCGCGGTCCCGGTCGGTCATGCCGGTGGTCGCCATGCCGGTGGTCGACTCCGTGCCGGTCATGGTGCCGGTGGTCGTGCCGGTCATGGTGCCGGTGGTCGTGTCGGTGCGACCCGTGGTCGTGTCGGTGCGACCGGTCACCCCGGAGCTGGTCCCGAGGTTGTAGTACCGGTAGAGCTCCTCCTCCTCCTGCGGGGAGAGGTGCCCGTCGGTGTCGATCTTCGGCGCGTCCTTCACGGCGCTCTTGCTCACCGGGACACGCAGCCCGTCGTCGGTCAGGTCCGCGTCCCGGATCGGGACGAAGGACTCCTTGGTGCCGAACAGGCCGGTGCGCACGGTCACCCACTCGGGCTGGCCGGTCTCGTCGTCGAGGTACACCTCGGAGGCCGACCCGATCTTCTCGCCGGACTGGTCGTAGACGTCCTTGCCGATCACGCGGCTGATGGTCTCGGTACCGATCATCGTCGTTCGTCGCTCCCATCTGAGCACGGGCTGTCACGGTCATGGCATGGGTGACCGCGAGAGTCGGACCGAAACGGGACCGGGTCCACGACACGCCCGGCTCGCGAACGCCCGTCCTCCCCCAGGGGGCGGTCGTCGCCCCACCCCGGCCCGTCCTCCCAGGTCAGACGCGAGACGGTCGTGCACAACCGATCGCCGCAACGCGTCCTGCGAACCGGTCACTCTGGGCAACCGCCGTACCGCCGGGCGTGTCATGTCGGCTGTCGCCTCGGCGCGTCGCCGCCGTCCCCGGGGGTCCGCCTGCTCATCCTGGACGGCGTGCCTCCCCGCTCGCCGTACGACGACCTGGTCCACCCACGCACCGTCAAGAAGCCGACCCCGCAGGTCGAGGCGACCCGGGACGTCGTCGTGGAGGACCCCAGCAGCGGGTTCGTCGGCGCCGTCGTGCGCTGCGAGAAGGACGTCGTCCACCTCGAGGACCGGTTCGGGAAGGTGCGCGCCTACCCCCTGGGGCCCGGGTTCTGGGTCGACGGCCGACCGGTCGTCCTGGTCCGCCCCCGGCAGGCCGCCCCGTCGGGCCCGCAGCGCAGCGCCTCCGGCTCGACCTACGTCGCCGGCGCGCGCGCCCGGGTCGCCCGCGAGGGCCGCATCTACGTCGAGGGCAAGCACGACGCCGAACTCGTGGAGAAGGTCTGGGGTCACGACCTGCGGATCGAGGGCGTCGTCGTGGAGCCGCTGCACGGCGTCGACGACCTGCCGGCCATCGTGCGGGAGTTCCGGCCCTCCCCGGGACGGCGTCTGGGCGTGCTGGTCGACCACCTGGTGACCGGCTCCAAGGAGTCCCGCATCGCCGGCCAGGTGACCGGCGCGCACGCGCTGGTCGTGGGACACCCGTTCGTCGACATCTGGCAGGCGGTCAAGCCGGGGGTCGTCGGCATCGAGGCGTGGCCCACGGTCCCCAGGGGGGAGCCGTGGAAGGAGGGCGTCTGCAGGCGGCTGGGCTGGGAGGACGACACCGGGTACGTGTGGGCGCAGCGGATCCTCGCACGGGTGCGCACCTGGACCGACCTGGAGCCGGCGCTGATCGGCCGGGTCGAGGAGCTCATCGACTTCGTCACCACCGACTGAGCGACGTCCCCACCGTCGGCCGGGTGGGGGCGTCGTCGTGCCCACGTCGCGGCAGCCCGCCGGCTGACGGAGTGGGCCCGTCGGGCTCAGGCCCCCGGACCCACTCCGTCGGCGTCACTGCGGGACGTAGTCGAACGTGTCCGGGTCGGGCCCGGTGCGCTCGCCACGGTCGAGGCCGGTGAGGGCGGCCATCGCCGAGTCGTCGAGCTCGAAGTCGAACAGTCCGAAGTTCTCCTCCACCCGGGCGCGGGTGACCGACTTCGGGAAGACGACGTCACCACGCTGGACGTGCCAGCGCAGCACCACCTGGGCCGGCGTGCGACCGAGCTGCTCGGCGATCGTGGTGATCGCCGGGTCGTCGAGCACCTTGCCCTGCGCGATGGGCGACCAGGCCTCGGTCACGATCTCGTGCTCGGCGTTGAACGCCCGCAGGTCGTCCTGCGCGAGGTAGGGGTGGACCTCGATCTGGTTGACCGCCGGGCGGACCCCGGTCTCCGCGAAGAGCCGGCGCAGGTGGTGGGCGTTGAAGTTCGAGACGCCGATCGCCCGGCAGCGCCCACCCGCGTAGATCTCCTCCATCGCCTTCCACGTCTCGACGTAGTCGACGTCGATGCTCGGCAGCGGCCAGTGGACGAGGAACAGGTCGAGGTGGTCGGTGCCCAGCTCCGCCAGCGTCTGGTCGAAGGCGCGCAGGGCGTCGTCGCGCCGGTGGTATGCGTTGCTCAGCTTGCTGGTGATGAAGACCTCGTCGCGGTCGACGCCGGAACGGCGGATGCCCTCCCCGACGCCCTTCTCGTTGCGGTACATCTCGGCGGTGTCGATGTGCCGGTAGCCGACCTCGAGTGCGGTGGCGACGGCGTCGGCGGTCCCCTCGGGCGGGACCTGGTAGACGCCGAACCCCAGCTGGGGGATCTCGACACCGTTGTTGAGCCGGATCATGGGCACGGTTGCCACAGGTGCTTCCTCTCGGGGGTCGGGGCGCCGCGCGCGACCGGACAGCGCGCAGCCTGCCGGGACGGGGGCTACCCGGCGGCCTCCCGCTCAACCGGGACGCTCCCGGTCCGTGGCAGCCCACCGGCCGGACGGCGGAGGAACGGCACCCCGGCGAGGGTCAGCACCACCGCCCCGGCGGCGGCCAGCGCCGGGACGGCGAAGGCGTCCTCGGCGCCCCAGGCGTCGACGGCCGCACCGGCCAGCGCGGCGCCCGCGGTGACCCCGAGCGTCAGCCCGGTGGTGGTCCACGACAGCGCCTCGGTGAGCGCCGCCCGGGGTACGCGCGACTCCACCAGCGAGGTGCCGGAGACCAGCACCGGCGCGATCGTCAGCCCGGCGAGGAAGCCGACACCCACCAGCACGACCACGGAACCGACGCCCCACAACAGCTGGGCGGCCAGCCCGAAGGCGACGGCGGTGACGAGGAACCGGCTGGTCAGCGTGCCGGGCAGGCGGACGACGCCGTAGACCAGGCCCGCGACGAGGCTGCCGCCGGCGAACACCGCGAGCGCCACCCCGGCCAGCGCCGGGACGCCCTCGGCGTCGGCGAAGCCCACGACCACGACGTCGAGCGCACCGAAGACCACGCCGACGGCCACGTAGGCGGCCGCGACGACGAGCACGGTGGCATTGAGCGCCGCCCACCGGCGGGCGGGGACGGCCGGGTCGGGTTCGTGCAGCGCGGGCTCGGTGCCGCGCTGAGCGGCCAGCCAGAAGCCGCCGAGGGTGCCGAGCACGATGCCGGTGAGGAAGCCCGCCGGCGGGGCCACCAGCGTGGCCAGCAGCGTGACCAGCGGCGGGCCGACGACGAAGACCACCTCGTCGACCACCGCCTCGAGGGCGAAGGCGGTCTGCCGGGGACCGGCGTCCTCCAGCGCCGCCACCCAGCGGGCCCGGACCAGCGAGCCGATGTTCGGCCCCGCGGCACCGCACAGGGCGGCGAGCACGAACCACGACCAGCGCGGCGCCCCGGCGGTGACGCCGGCGACGAACGCCACCCCGGAGAGCAGGTAGACCGTCATGGCCCGGCGCAGGACGACGCCCTGGCCGCGCCGGTCCATCGCCCGGGCCCACTGGGGGCTGGCGATGGAGAAGCTGAGGGCCAGCGTGCCGGAGACCGCGCCCGCGAGGCCGTAGCTGCCGGTCTCACCGGCGACGAGCAGGACGGCGCCGAGGCCGAGCATCGGGATGGGCAGGCGGGCGACCCACCCGGCGAAGGAGAAGGCCACCGACCCGGGGACGGCGAACAGGCGGGCGTAGGGGCTGAACACGGTGCGGGGCGACACGGGACTCTCGCGCTTCCTGGCCACGAGCGAGTGCGGGGCTGCCCGCTGGTCTCTCGGGTGGCCCGCCGACGGTAGCAACGGCCCCGGACGCCGCGCCGCCGGTTTCCGGGCGGCGGACGGCCGCGTGTCGCCGTCGCGCTGCATGAACGTTCATGCACTCTGTGTGAGCGACCGCACACGCGGACGCCCCGCCTCTCGAAGGAGACCCGTGTCCGCGACCTCCCGACCGCGCCTGGTGTGCGCCCTGGCACTCGCCCTCGCCGTCCTGCTCGCCCCCGGTACCGCCGCGGCCGGGGGCGGTGACGACGCGGCGTCCGCGGAGGACGGCGGCGGCGGGGCGGCCGGCACCGGGGACTTCGCGGTCGT
The DNA here is from genome assembly GCF_054049935.1 of Geodermatophilus sp. SYSU D00742. Taxonomy (NCBI): domain Bacteria; kingdom Bacillati; phylum Actinomycetota; class Actinomycetes; order Geodermatophilales; family Geodermatophilaceae; genus Geodermatophilus; species Geodermatophilus sp. SYSU D00742. Next base: position 57,023 of record NZ_JBJGYJ010000028.1, on the reverse strand, counting down.
CGTCAACGGCCGCACCACCGATCCCGCCGCCGGCCGGGAGGCCCGGCTGCGCGACGTGACGCCCACCGGTCCGATCGCCGTCCGTGGCCGGCACGTCACCTTCACCATCGACCCCGCGACGCTGGGGGTGTACCGGTACACCCTCACCGGTGCCCCTGACGCCCAGCGCATGGTCACCGCCCCGACCGTCGTCTTCGCCTCGAAGGTGCCGCAGCTGACCGCGGCCCAGCTGCGCGGCGTGCGGATCAGCGAGCTGCGGCTGCGCGACGGCGTCCTGGTCGCGGAGTTCGCCACCGCCGCCGGCAAGCTGAAGGTGCAGGCCAAGGACGCCCCGCAGGGCGGCATCTTCCAGATGGAGCAGGAGTTCGGCGGGCCGGTCGAGTACGTCCACACCCTCGGCGCGACGCTCTTCTACTTCGTCAACGAGTTCACCGGGAAGGTGAACTTCGGCGACGGCGTCTCCGGCGACGCCACGCACCAGATGCTGCTCGGCAAGGACAGCCCGCAGGTGGCCACGAAGCTGTACCAGGACGGGACGACGACCCGCTGGTCGGTGGCCTCGGGTGGCCGCATGGGCGGCGTGCTCGGCGAGGACGCGATCGAGCTGTCGGCCGGCGCGACGGACTGCACCAGCGACTGCCAGGCCCGCAACCGCATCCGCGGCTCGGTGCCGGTGCCCCCGGAGCCGGTGGCGCCCACGCCCATCGGCTGACCGAGCACACACCCCGACGGGGGCGGCCGGAGCTCCGGTCGCCCCCGTCGCGTGTCCGGGGGACGGCGCGCTGTCGTGGTCCGCCACTACATTCGGGGGCGTGACCTCGACGAGCCCGCTGCCGGACCCGGTCGTGCGCCGCCCTGACCCCCTGCCGGGCACCGGCGGCCTGGTCGACCGGCACGGCCGGGTGGCCACCGACCTGCGGGTGTCCCTGACCGACCGCTGCAACCTGCGCTGCACCTACTGCATGCCGCCCGAGGGGCTGGACTGGCTGCCCAAGGTCGAGGTGCTGACCGACGAGGAGGTCGGCCGGCTGGTCCGCATCGGGGTGGAGCAGCTGGGCGTCCGCGAGGTGCGCTTCACCGGCGGTGAACCGCTGCTGCGCCCCGGCCTGGTCGGCATCGTCGCGGCCGCCACGGCGCTCCACCCGCGCCCCGAGGTCAGCCTCACCACCAACGCGATCGGCCTGAGCCGCGTGGCGCCCGCGCTGGCCGAGGCCGGGCTGGACCGCATCAACGTCAGCCTCGACACCCTCGACCGCGACAGGTTCAAGCAGCTCACCCACCGCGACCGGCTCGACGACGTCCTCGCCGGCCTGGCCGCCGCCCGCGACGCCGGGTTGACGCCGGTGAAGGTCAACGCCGTCCTGCTGCACGGGATGAACGAGGAGGACGCCGTCCCGCTGCTGGACTTCTGCCTGGAGCAGGGCTACCAGCTGCGCTTCATCGAGCAGATGCCGCTCGACGCCCACCACGCCTGGACCCGCGGCCGGATGGTCACCGCCGAGGACATCCTCGAGCGGCTGTCGGCGGCGCACACCCTCACCCCGGACACCGAGGAGCGCGGCTCGGCCCCCGCCGAGCGCTGGCTGGTCGACGGCGGCCCGGCGACCGTCGGCGTGATCGCCTCGGTGACCCGCTCGTTCTGTGGTACGTGCGACCGCACCCGGCTCACCGCCGACGGCCAGGTCCGCAACTGCCTGTTCGCCCGCGAGGAGTCCGACCTGCGGACGCCGATGCGGGAGGGCGCCACCGACGAGGAGCTGGCCGACCGCTGGCGGATCGCCACACTGTCCAAGCTCCCCGGCCACGGCATCGACGACCCCAGCTTCCTGCAGCCGTCCCGGCCGATGTCGGCGATCGGCGGCTGACCATGAGCCTCCCCGGCAGCCCCGCGCACGTCACGGTGCGCTACTTCGCCGGCGCCCGCGCAGCCGCCGGCGTGGACACCGAGAGCCGCACCGCCACCACCCTCGAGGAGCTGGTCGGCCAGATCGTCGAGGCCCACGGCGAGCGGCTGGAGCGGGTGCTCACCGCCTGCAGTTTCCTCGTCGACGGAACGCAGACGCGGGACCGTGCGTTGGTGCTGGAACCCGGGGCGGTCGTCGACGTGCTGCCCCCGTTCGCCGGAGGATGATCCCGCCCTCGTGAAGGCGCTGCCTCACCATCGCCCCACCCCTGCACCCCTGCTGACCGAGCGCGGACCCGCGCGCCGGCGCACCCCCGCCGCCCGATGACCGAGTGGTTGCTCGTCGGCGTCGGGATCCTGCTGATCGCCGCCTGCGCCGCGTTCGTCGCCTTCGAGTTCGCGCTGGTCACCGTCGACCGCGCCACCGTGGAACGGGAGACGGAGGCCGGCCGGCCCCGGGCCGCCGGCGTCCTGACCGCGATGCAGACGCTCTCCACCCAGCTGTCGGGCGCACAACTGGGCATCACGGTCACCAACCTGGCCATCGGCTTCGTCGCCGAGCCCTCCATCGCGGCGCTCCTGCAGGGGCCGCTGGCCTCGGTGGGGCTCTCCGGCCCGGCCGCGCGCTCGGTGTCCATCACGCTGGCCCTCGTCCTCGCGACCGCGCTGACGATGGTCTTCGGCGAACTGGTGCCCAAGAACCTGGCCATCTCCGCGCCGCTGGGCGTGGCGAAGCGGGTCGCGGGCTTCCAGCGCGGCTTCACCCGGGCCACCGCCCTGGTCATCCGGCTGCTCAACGGCTGGGCCAACGCGATCCTGCGCCGGCTGTTCGGCGTCGAGCCGCAGGAGGAGCTGGCCTCGGCCCGCTCCCCGGAGGAGCTCACCTCGCTGGTCCGCCGCTCGCGGACCGTGGGCACGCTGCCGGCCGGGACGGCGACCCTGCTCGAGCGCGGGCTGGCCTTCGGTGAGCTGCGTGCCAGCGACGTCGCCACCCCGCGGATCCGGATGACCACCGTGGAGGTCAGCGCCCCCGTCGCCGCCGTCCTCGCCACCGCCCGCGAGTCCGGCCACTCGCGCTTCCCCGTGGTCTCGGGGGCCGGTGCCGACGACGTCGTCGGGATGGTCCACGTGAAACACGCGCTCGCGGTTCCCCGCGAGCAGCGGGGGGACGTTCCCGTGGAGCGGGTGATGGTGCCGCCGCGGTTCGTCCCGACGTCCCGGCAGCTCGACGACCTGCTGGTCGACCTCCGCCGCGGCGGCCTGCAGATGGCCGTCGTCGTCGACGAGTACGGCGGCACCGACGGCGTCGTGACCGTCGAGGACCTGGTGGAGGAACTGGTGGGGGCGGTGTCCGACGAGCACGACGACGAGGACGGGCAGGACGTCGTCGAGCGCGGTGCCGGCACCTGGTCGGTGTCGGGGCTGCTGCGCCCCGACGAGGTCAGCGCACTCACCGGTCTGGCGGTCCCCGCCGACCGGCACTACGAGACGATCGGTGGCCTCGTGCTGCACCACCTGGGCCGGATCCCCGAACCGGGGGACCGCGTGACCGCCCTCCGGCAGCTGCCGCCCGAGCTGGCCGGCGAGGCCGAGGGGCACCCCGGCGGCGTGTGGGTCGAGGTGGAGAGCCTCGACGGCACCCGCGTGGACCGGGCGCTGGTCGGCGCGCTCACCGCCGAGGACGAAGAGGCCACCGGTGCCTGACTGGGCCGGGGTGGCCGTGGCCGTGGTCCTGCTGCTGGCCAACGCCTTCTTCGTGGGCGCGGAGTTCGCGCTGATCTCGGCGCGACGCTCGTCGATCGAGCCGCTGGCCGAGGCCGGGTCCCGTCGCGCCCGCACCACGCTGGGGGCGATGGAGCGGGTCTCGCTCATGATGGCCGGGGCGCAGCTGGGCATCACCGTCTGCTCGCTGGGCCTGGGCGCCATCGGCGAGCCGGCCGTCGCCCACCTGCTGGAACCGGCGTTCGAGGCCCTGCGCGTGCCCGAGGCGCTGGTCCACCCGATCTCGTTCGCCCTCGCCCTCACCGTCGTGGTGGCGCTGCACGTGGTGATCGGCGAGATGGTGCCGAAGAACCTGGCGCTGGCCGGGCCGGACCGCGCCGCGCTGGTGCTGGCGCCGCCGCTGTCGGCCGTGGTCACCGTGCTCAAGCCGGTGATCGTCGCCCTCAACGCCCTGGCCAACGGCGTCCTGCGGCTGCTGCGCGTGGACCCCAAGGAGGAGGTCACCAGCTCGTTCACCCGTGATGAGGTGGCCGGCCTGCTCGACCAGTCCCGCGCCGGCGGGCTGCTCGACAAGCGGGAGCACGACCTGCTCACCGGCGCGCTGACGCTCGAGGACCGCGACATCCGGTCGGTCCTGATCCCCCGCGGCCAGCTCACCACCGTGCGCCCGGACGACGGCGCCCTGGCCGTCGAGCGCGCCGCCGCACGCACCGGCTTCTCCCGCTTCCCGGTGGTCCGTGACGGCGAGTTCACCGGCTACGTCCACGTGAAGGACGTGCTCGTGGCCGACGGGGAGCCCGACGTGCTGGTCTCCGACATCACCCGCCCGCTCCCCCGCGTGCCCGGCACCGGCGACCTGCGCACGACGCTGCAGACCATGCAGGCCGACGGCGCGCAGTTCGCCGCGGTGACGCAGGACGGCGCGGTCCTCGGCGTCGTCGCGCTGGAGGACATCCTCGAGGAGCTGGTCGGCGAGATCCGCGACACGGTGCACCGGTGATGCCGCGCACGAGGGCGCTGCGCCCCAGGTCACGACGCCCGACAATGGGCGCATGAGCATCTGGGGCAGGGCCAAGGCGAAGGCCGAGGAGCTCATCGGCCGGGCCGAGGAGGTGTACGGGGAGTCGCACGGCGACGCCGCGGCGCAGGTCGCCGGCGAGGCGCGGCGGCTGGAGGCCGAGGCGGAGGAGGAGGCCGAGCTCGGCGGCGAGGCCGGCCGCCGTCCGCCGCAGGACGACGACGGGGTGCCCGCACGACACTGAGCGCGGCCGTCACACCGGCCGACGACCGCCGGTCGGTGCGCGACGGGGGACGGCGGACGACATGCTGACAGTGCCCGGGATCGCAGACGTGGCGCCCTGGCGCGACTTCGCCGCTGCGGCCTGTGGCGCCCTGCAGTTCCTGCACCAGCACCTCGGCTGGGACGTGTGGACGGTGACCCGCGTCGTCGACGACCGTCAGGTCGTCCTGCACGCCCACCCGGCCGAGGCACTGCCACCGGGGGCCTCCCTGCCGTGGGAGGAGAGCTTCTGCCGGCTGATGGTCGCCGGTGAGGCCCCCCGTGCCGCCACGGTGACCGCCGCGATCCCCGAGTACGCCAGCCGCTCCATGGGGCCCGTGCACCGGGTGGCGGCCTACCTGGGCGTCCCGCTGGTCACCGCGGAGGGGGAGCTGTTCGGCACCGTGTGCGCGGTGGGCTACCGCGCCCGGCCGCGCAGCGCCCACCGCGACCTCCCCGTGGTCGAGATGGTGGCGCGGATGCTGAGCACGCTGATGGCTGCCGGCATGACCCCGCCGGACCCGCCGGGCCCGGACCCCCGCCCCGCGGGCAGCGACCCGGCCGGCGACCCCGCCGCCGACCGACCCGGGCCCGCGGACACCGCCGCGGGGTGACCAGGCCGGCGGTACCGCCGCCTCTTCCGGTGACGACCGGACGGTGCCATCGTGGGACGCCCGCGCCCGACCGAGGGGCGGCGGTGTCGACCGGGAGGCACGGATGCCCAGGTCACTCTCTCCGGCACGCACGACGGTGCTCCTGAGCGCCGTCCTCGGCCTCGTCGTCGGCACCGGGGGCCCGGCCGCCGCGGCGCCACAGGACGACGACCTCATCGTACTCCCCGGAGCCAGCTCCGCCGAGGGGATCGCCCAGGGCCGAGGCGCCACGTTCTACGCCGGCGACCTGTTCCGCGGCGACGTCTTCCGCGGCGACCTGGAGGAGCGCACGGCCGAGCTGTTCATCGACGTCCCGGACGGGCGCATGGCCGTCGGCATGGACACCGACTCGCGGCACCGCCTGCTCTTCGTCGCCGGCGGGCCCGGCGCCGCCTACGTGTACGACACCCGCACCGGCGAGACCGTGGCGACCTACCGGTTCGGCGACCCGGCCGAGTCGTTCGTCAACGACGTCACGGTCACCCGCGAGGGCGCCTGGTTCACCGACAGCCGGCAGGCCCAGCTGTACTTCGTGCCGATCGGCCCGCGCCGGGAGCCCGGTGAGGCGAGGACGCTGGCCCTGACCGGCCCGGCGGCCGACACGAGCGGGGAGTTCAACCTCAACGGGATCGCCGCGACCCGCTCCGGGGAGACGCTCGTCGTCGCGCACTCGGGCAACGGGGCGCTGTACACCGTCGACCCGGAGACCGGCGCGAGCGCCCTGGTCGAGGGCGTGAGCGTGCCCAACGCCGACGGGCTCGTGCTGGACGGCCGGCGGCTGTGGGTGGTGCGGAACCCGGAGAACCTGGTCGTCGAGGTCCGGCTCGGTCGGGACCTGACGTCGGGTGAGGTCCGCGAGGTGATCACCGACGAGCGCTTCCAGAGCCCGGCCACCGCGATCCGGTACGAGGGTGAGCTGGCCGTGGTGAACGCCAAGTTCGACACGGGCATCCCGCCGACCGCGGACCAGTACGAGGTGGTCCTGGTCGACGACTGACGCAGGACGCGGACGGCCCTCAGGGGCAGGCGACCCACTCCTCCTCGCCGTCGGTGAAGACCTGCCGCTTCCAGATGGGCAGCCGCTTCTTGACCTCGTCGACGAGCTCGGCGCAGGCGGTGAAGGCCTCCCCGCGGTGGGAGGCGCTGATCGCGCAGGCGAGGGCGACGTCTCCGATGCCGAGCATGCCCACCCGGTGCGACACCGCCACGGCGTGCACCTCCGGCCGGGCGGCGAACTCCCCGGCGATCTCGGCCAGCAGCTCCTGCGCGCTCGGGTGACCCACGTACTCCAGCTCGGTCACCGACCGGCCGCCGTCGTGGTCGCGGACCACCCCGGCGAAGGAGACGACCGCACCGGCGGCCTTGTCGGCGACGGCGTCCTCGTGCTCGGCGATCGACAGGGGCGCGTCGACGACTCGGGCGATCACGGCGCCGACGGTACCTCGCCCGGGGGCACGTCGAGGTCGGTCGGATCCGCGAGGCCGGTGCAGTCGACCTCGCTGACCCGGTGCGCGGCGAGGTAGCGGCGGGCGCCCTCGTCGCCGGTCGCCGACGCGGCGACGCCGGCCCAGTGCTCGCGGCCGAGGAGCACCGGGTGCCCGCGGACGCCGTCGTAGGTCGCCACGGCCAGCGCGTCCGGGCCGGCCTGCGCGGCCAGGCGCTCCAGTGCGGCCGGCGTCATCCCGGGCATGTCCACGAGCAGCACCAGCGCGGCGTCCACCCGCCCCGGCCAGCCGCGCAGGCCCTCCAGCCCGGTGCGCAGGGACGACGCCATGCCGGTCTCCCAGTCCCGGTTGGCCAGCACGGTGGCCCCGTCGAGGTCGGCGGCGCGCCAGACGTCGACCGCCCGGGCACCGAGCACGACGAGCACCGGGTCGCAGACCGCCCGCGCCGTCCGGACCGCCCGCTCGACCAGCAGACTGCCCCCGTACTCGACCAGCGCCTTGGGCATGCCGTACCGACGGCCGCCCCCTGCGGCGAGGACCAGTCCGGCGACCGTGCTCACCCCCCCACCCTGTCACCGGGGGCGGGGGTGGTCGTACCGACCCCTCCTCACCGGGTGTAGACGGCGACCTCGGAGGCCTTCACCGTCGCCCACACCTGCGATCCCGGGGCCAGGCCGAGCTCGGCGAAGGCGGCCGCCGTGACGTCGGCGACCAGCGGCACCTCACCGTCCAGCTCGCAGCGCACCGTCGCACCGTGCGGGGTCGCCGAGACCAGGCGGGCGGGCCAGACGTTGCGGGGGCTGCCGTGCGGCACGCTCAGGTAGAGCGCGACCGACTCCGGGCGGACGGCGACGAACACCGGTCCGGCGGTCTGCTCGGCCACCGCCACGGTGCCCCCGCCGTCGAGCCGGACCGTGTCGCCCGCTCCGGTGCCGGGGAGCAGGGCGAGGCCGACCAGCCGGGCCACGTAGTCGGTGCGCGGGTGCCGGCTGACGTCGGCCGGCGTCCCGGCCTGCACGACCCGTCCCTCCTCCACGACGACGACCCGGTCGGCCAGCGCCATCGCGTCGACCGGGTCGTGGGTGACCAGGACCGTGCTGCCGCCGAAGGCGGCCAGGTGCCGGCGCAGCTCGGCGCGGACGGTGAGCCGGGTGCGGGCGTCCAGCGCCGACAGCGGCTCGTCCAGCAGGAGGACGGCGGGGTCGCCCACCAGCGCCCGGGCCAGCGCCGCCCGCTGCGCCTGCCCGCCGGAGAGCTGGCCGGGACGCCGGTCGCCGAGGCCCTCGAGCCCCACCCGCGCCAGCCAGTCCCCGGCGGCGGCCCGGGCGGCGGCCTTCCGCACCCCGCGGGTGCGCAGGCCGAACGCGACGTTGTCGACGGCGGACAGGTGCGGGAAGAGCAGGTGGTCCTGGAAGACCATCCCCAGCCGGCGGGCGTGGGCGGGCACGTGCACCCCGACGGCGACGTCGTCCCAGACTCGGTCGCCGTCGACCACGACGCGGCCGGTGTCCGGCCGCAGCAGTCCGGCGAGCACCCGCAGCAGGGTGGACTTGCCCGCCCCGTTGGGCCCGAGGACGGCGAGCACCTCGCCGTCGGCGACGTCGAGGTCGAGGTCGACGGTGAGCGCCCCGCGCGCCACGGTGAGGCCGGCTGCCAGGCTCATGACACCGCCCGGGACAGCCAGCGGTCTCGGAGCAGGAGCAACGTGGCCAGCGAGACGACGAGCAGGACCAGCGAGAGGACGATCGCCGCGTCCGGGTCCCGCTGCAGCGCCAGGTAGACGGCCAGCGGCATCGTCTGCGTCGTCCCCGGGAAGTTGCCGGCGAAGGTGATCGTGGCGCCGAACTCGCCCAGCGCGCGGGCCCAGCACAGCACCGCGCCGGCGGCGATCCCCGGGGCGACCAGCGGGAGGGTGACCCGCCGGAACGTCGTCCACCGGTCGGCGCCGAGGGTGGCCGCGGCGTCCTCGAAGCGGGCGTCGGCCGCGCGCAGGGCGCCCTCGACGCTGATCACGAGGAACGGCATCGCCACGAAGGTCTCGGCGATCACGACCGCCGTGGTGGTGAACGGGATCGTGACGTCGAAGGCCTGGTCCAGCCAGCGGCCGACGATGCCCTGCCGGCCCAGGACGAGGAACAGCGCGACGCCGCCGACCACCGGCGGGAGCACCAGAGGCACGGTGACCAGCGCCCGCAGCACCGACCGCCCGCGGATGCGCGAGCGGGCCAGCACCCAGGCCAGCGGCACGCCGAGCAGCAGCGAGACGGCGGTGGCCAGGGTCGCCGAGACCAGGCTCAGCCGCAGCGCCTGGCCGACCGCGGGCTGGGCGAGCTGGCCGGGGAGGTCGGCCCAGGGCGTCCGGATGACCAGACCGGCCAGGGGGAGGACGAGGAAGGCGACCGCCAGCAGCGCCGGCACCAGCAGCGGCGCCGGCACGCCACCGGCGCGGTCCCGTCGGCGGCTCAACCGGCCGTGGCGCGGAAGCCGGCGTCGGCCAGGGCCTGCTGCCCCTCCTCGGACCGGACGAGGTCGACGAAGGCGGCCGCTGCCCCGGGGTTGGGAGCGTCGGCCAACGTCACGATCGGGTAGTCGTTGACCGCGTCCTCGGCCTCGGGGAAGTCCACGCCCTCGACGGCGTCCCCGGCCGCGATGACCTCGGTCGCGTAGACCAGCGCGGCGTCCACCTCCCCCAGCTCGACCTTGGTGAGCGCGGCCCGCACGTCCTCCTCCAGGGTGTCCGGCACCGCCGTGATGCCGGCGGCGGCGAAGACGTCCTCGGCGGCCGCGCCGCACGGGACCTCGGGCGCGCAGACCGCCAGCGCCAGCTCTGCCCGGCCGAAGTCGGCCAGGCCGGTCACCCCGGCGGGGTTCCCTCCGGGGACGGCGATCCGGAGGACGTTGGAGGTGAAGACCGCGGGGTCCTCGGCCTGCAGCCCGGCATCGGCGACCACGGCCATCTGCGCCTCGTCGGCCGAGGCGAAGACGTCGGCCGGCGCGCCCTGGGTGAGCTGGGTGGCCAGCGCGGAGCTGCCGGCGAAGTTGAACCGGACGTCGAGGCCGGGGTTGGCCTGCTCGAGCCGGTCGCCGAGGTCGGTGAAGACGTCGGTGAGGGAGGCGGCCGCGAAGACGGTCAGGGTGCCGCCGAGCTCGGCGCCCGACGAGCTGGACCCGGGGCCCGGGGACGGCGCGGCGGCCCCGACGTCCGACCCGCCGCCGCAGGCGGTCAGCACGAGCGTGGTCGCGAACGGCAGCACCAGGGGGACGCGCTTGTCCATCGCACCTCCACCTCCCCGGACGGCCACGGCGCCAGTCCGCGCCTGCGGGACAGTAGCCGATGATCCCGCGCACCTGCGCAGTCCGTTCGCGGGGTCCCTCCGCAGGCGCGTGCCTGCGACCACGGGGGGCCGTCCACCCGCGACCGACTCCCCGGCACGGCGGTCGCGCTCGCCGTCGAGGGCGGGCGGCCGTGCCCGGCCTCAGGGGACGTCGACGCTGACCTGGGTGGCCTTGACCGTGGCCACCGCCCGGACGCCGACCTCCAGCCCCAGCTCGTCGGCGGCCTCCCGCGACATGAGGGAGACCACCCGGAACGGGCCGGCCTGGATCTCCACCTGCGCCATCACGGTGTCACGGACGACGCGGGTGACGATGCCGGTGAGCCGGTTGCGGGCCGACGACCCGCGGGTCGTGCCCGGCTCGGGCGCATCGTGCAGCGCGGCGGCGACCCGCGCGAGGTCTGCGCCGGCGACCTGCGCCGGGCCACCGCCCTGACGGCGGGCCGGCAGCCGGCCGCTGTCGACCCAGCGGCGCACGGTGTCGTCGCTCACCCCGAGGAGCGCGGCGGCCTCGGCGATGCGGTAGGAGGCGGCCACGGCCGGACAGTAGCCCGTCGCCCGCTCGCGAGCCGCTGTTTGCCGATCTCGGTGCGCGGGGACGACGTGCCGGTGCCCCGCACCGAAGAGACCGACCCCGCCGGGGCGTCCGCCTCCGTCCGCACCCGCCGCATCCGGGAGGTGGCCCGGGAGCTGCTCGGCGTCGAGGAGTTCCGGCCGGGCCAGGAGGAGGCGATGGAGTCCGTCGTCTCGGGCCAGGACACCCTGGCGGTGCTGCCGTCGGGGGCCGGGAAGTCCGCCGTCTACCAGGTCGCGGGGCAGCTGACCGACGGGCCGGTGCTCGTCGTCTCCCCGCTCATCGCCCTGCAGCGCGACCAGGTCGACCGGCTCGACGAGCTCGACGGCCTGGACGGCCAGGCCGCCCAGCTGAACTCGGCCCTGAGCGCCGGGGACCAGCGGGCGGCCCTGGAGGGCCTGGCCGACGGCACGGTCCGCTACCTGTTCCTCGCGCCCGAGCAGCTGACCAAGCCCGAGGTGGTCGAGGCGATCGGGCAGGCCTCCCCGGCGCTGTTCGTCGTCGACGAGGCGCACTGCGTGTCGGCGTGGGGGCACGACTTCCGCCCCGACTACCTGCGGCTGGGCGCGGTCATCGAGCAGCTGGGCCACCCCACGGTGCTCGCGCTGACCGCGACCGCCGCCCCGCCGGTGCGCGCCGAGATCGTGGAACGCCTGGAGATGCGCGACGCCCGGGTGGTCGTCGCCGGGTTCGACCGCCCGGAGATCCGGCTGGAGGTCGAGCAGCACGCCGACGCCCACGGCAAGCAGCAGGCGGTGCTCGACCGCGTACTGGAGCAGGTCGGCGAGGGTCACGTGCCGGGCATCGTCTACAGCGCCACCCGCAAGGGCACCGAGGAGGTCGCCGCGGAGCTCACCGACCGCGGCCTGCGCGCCCGCGCCTACCACGCGGGGCTCCGCAAGGCCGACCGCGAGGACGCCCAGCGGGCGTTCATGGCGGACGAGCTGGACGTCGTCGTCGCCACCACCGCCTTCGGCATGGGCATCGACAAGCCCGACACCCGCTTCGTCGTCCACGCCGAGCCGGCCGACTCGATCGACAGCTACTACCAGGAGATCGGCCGGGCCGGCCGGGACGGCGAGCCGGCGCTGGCGCTGCTGGTGTACCGGCAGGAGGACCTCGGGCTGCGCAGGTTCTTCGCCGCCGGCGTCCCGGCGGAGGAGGAGCTGCAGCAGGTCGCCGGCCTCGTCCGGGCGGCGGAGGCCGCCGGGGTGGACGACGGCGTCGCCGTCAGGCAACTGCGCGAGGAGACCGGCCGCGGCGCCACCCCGCTGGCCCGCGACCTCAACCTGCTGGAGCAGGTGTCGGCCGTCGTGCTCGACGACGAGGGTGCCGCCCACCCGGCCGAGGGTGCGCCGGACCCCGGTGACGCGGCGGCCGCCGCCCGTGAGCTCGCCGAGCACCACGAGCGGGTCGACCAGAGCCGCGTGGAGATGATGCGCGGCTATGCCGAGACCACCGAGTGTCGCCGACAGTTCCTGCTCGGCTACTTCGGCGAGCAGCTGGAACAGCCCTGCGGCAACTGCGACAACTGCTCGGCGGGCCTGTCCCAGGAGCAGCCGGGTGCGGACGACGGGGACACCCCGTTCCCCGCGCAGACGCCGGTGCAGCACACCGAGTGGGGGCCGGGCGTGGTCATGCGGGTCGAGGACGACCGGGTCGTCGTCCTGTTCGAGGAGGTCGGCTACAAGACCCTCGGGCTGGCCGCCGTCCTGGACAACGACCTGCTCGCCCGGCGCGACTGAGGGAGGACCCCGCTGCCCCGCACGCCTCGCGGGCCCGGCGCGGGTCCCCGCAGCAGGGCCGACGACCGGCCCTCGCCGGGCCACGGGCGGGGGAACGCGGCCTGCTCGCGCTGCGGACCAAGGTCATCGGCTCGATGATCACAGCGGAGACCGGGCGGACCAGCCCGGCGAGAGGAGTACACGGGTGAAGGTCCTCGGCATCAACGCCATCTACCACGACCCGGCGTCGGCCCTGGTCATCGACGGCAGGGTCGTGGCCGCGGCCGAGGAGGAGCGCTTCAGCCGGCGCAAGCACGGCAAGCGGCCGCTGCCGTGGAGCGCCTGGGAGCTGCCCGAGCTGTCCGCGGCCTGGTGCCTGGCCGAGGCCGGCATCCGCCCCGAGGAGCTCGACGCCGTCGCCTACTCCTTCGACCCCGCCCTGATGGGGACGCCGGAGGAGTCGGGGTTGTTCGACGACGGCGACGTCATGCGCAAGAAGTACGCCGAGATGGCCCCGGACTTCCTGGCCCACGCGCTGCCCGGTCTCGACCCGGCGAAGGTGCGCTTCGTGAAGCACCACGTCGCCCACGCGGCCTCGGCCGGGCTCGCCGCCCCGCAGCGGGACAACGCGGTGCTGGTGCTCGACGGCCGCGGCGAGGCGCACAGCCACCTGGCCGGCCGGTACGTCGACGGCCGGCTGGAGGTCCTCGCCGGTCAGGCGCTGCCGCACTCGCTCGGCCTGATGTACGAGGAGCTCACCGACCACCTCGGGTTCCTGCGCAGCTCCGACGAGTTCAAGGTCATGGCGATGGCCTCCTACGGCAAGCCACGCTTCGTCGGGGAGCTGTCCGAGCTGATCCGCGCCACCGGCGACGGCGGCTTCCGCACCGAGAAGATCGACTTCACGGAGTTCGCGCCGCGGCTGGGCAAGGGCGACCAGTGGACCGAGGACCACGCCGACCTCGCCGCCAGCGTGCAGCAGCGGCTCGAGGAGGTGCTGGTCGACCTCGCCCGCTGGGTGTACGAGCAGACCGGTGACAAGGTCCTCACCATGGCCGGTGGCACGGCGCTGAACTGCGTGGCCAACACCCGCATCCTCGCCGAGAGCCCCTTCGAGCAGGTCTGGGTGCAGCCGGCCGCCGGGGACGCCGGGACGGCGCTGGGCAGCGCCCTGCACGTGGCCCGCGAGCTCGGCGAGCAGACCCAGCCGATGCCCGGCGCGGCACTCGGCCGTGGCTGGAGCGACGACGAGATCGAGCAGTGGCTGCGGACCGCCGCGATCGACTACGAGCGGCCCGAGGACGTCGCCGAGGCCGTCGCCGAGGTGCTGGCCGACAACGGGATCGTCGCCTGGTTCCAGGGGCGCAGCGAGTACGGGCCGCGGGCGCTGGGCCACCGCTCCCTGCTGGCGCACCCGGGCCACGAGGCCAACCTCGAGCGGATGAACGACGTCAAGGGCCGCGAGCAGTTCCGCCCGGTCGCGCCGATGGTGCTGCTGGAGAGGGCCCCGGAGATCTTCAGCCGGGGGCCGATCCCCTCGCCCTACATGCTGTTCGTGCACGACGTCGCCCCGGAGTGGAGGGACCGCATCCCGACCGTCACCCACGTCGACGGGACGGCGCGGATCCAGACCATCGACCCCGACACCGAGCCGCTGGTGCACCGGATGATCTCGGCCTTCGAACGGCGCACCGGGCTGCCCGTCGTGGTCAACACCAGCCTCAACACGGCGGGCCGGCCGATGGTCGACGACCCGCGCGACGCGCTGGAGTGCTTCGGGTCGGCGCCGGTGGACCTGCTGGCCATCGGGCCCTTCGTCGTCCGCCGGCCCAGGCCCACCCGGCGCTGACCTTCCAGCGGCGGCTCCGCCTCCCGGTGCCGGGCGCGGGGCCGCCGCTGGAAGGTGACGGTTCGGCAACGGTCGTCCCCCGCGGGGGGTCCGGCCGTTACGGGCCGCCGACCAGGGGTAACCCGGTCCCGGACCGTCCAGGACAGGACGGTCCCACGGATCGACCTGGGAGGACCACCATGTCCGCAGCATCCGACCACACCGGTGCCGGCCGGGGGGCCATGACCTGGCCTCAGATGCTGGCGCTGGCCTTCGGCGCGATCTACCTGCTCATCGGCATCATCGGCTTCTTCATCACCGGCTTCGAGAACTTCTTCGGCAACGAGGCCGGGACGCCGCACCACGTCGACGCGAACCTGCTCGGCTTCATGATCAACCCGATGCACAACGTGGTGCACATCCTCATCGGCGTCGCCGGGCTCGTCCTGGCCCGCACCCTCAGCGGCGCCCGCACCTACGGTTGGCTGCTGGCCGTCGGCTACGGAGCCGCGTTCCTGTACGGCCTGTTCGCAGTCGGCAAGGAGTGGGACTTCCTCAACCTCAACTGGGCCGACAACATCCTGCACCTCCTGACCGCCGCCGTCGGTCTGGCGATCGCGATGGGCCCGGTGCGCTCCGCCGTCCGCGGCCGCTCCAGCCGCCTCTGAGGGGTCGGCACACCCACTGGAGGCCGGGTCCCCACGGGGGCCCGGCCTCCGGCGTGTCCGGGCCCGGGGACGAGGGCCGCCGGGGGCGTCGGCCCGGCGCACCCGGACCCGGCGGCACCGGACGCCGCTCCAGGGGCCACGGCGGGCAGCGCCGAAGGTCCCTGCCCGCACGGTGACCTGGGCCACTCGACCACCGCGGGGACCCGTCGCCCACTGGACGGTGCACCACCGTCCCGTCCTGCAGGAGGACGAACCCGGAGCGGGTCCGCCGTCGGCGCCGGGACGGCGGACCGCACGGTCACCCGTTTCGGGAGCACCCCGTGGACGACGACCCCGTACTGCGCGAGCTCGGTGAGGACCTGGCCCGCGAGGACCCCCGCCTGGCCGCCCTGCTCCGCGACGGGCCCGGCCCGCCGGCCCGCCACCGCGCGCACCGCCGCACGGGGGCCGGCGCCCTCCTGGTGCTGCTGGCCGCCGTCGCGGTCGGCGTCGTCGCACCGCTGGCCCTCGGCCTGCACGCGCTCGGCGTGATCGGCATGCTGCTCGTCCTGGCGTCCCCGGTCGTGGTGCTGTGGGCCGCCCGACCGCCGGTCGACGGACCGCCCTGACAGCGGGACCCGGAGCCGCTCCAGGGCCCCGCCCTCTACGTTGCGGGCATGGACTTCGCCCTCTCCGCCCGAGCCGAGGACGTCTGCCGCCGGATGTGGGACTTCATGCGGGAGCACGTGTTCCCCGCCGAGCCCGTCTACGAGCAGTGGCGCGCGGCGCGCGGCCACGACGACCACGCCCACCCGCCGGTGCTCGAGGAGCTCAAGTCCGAGGCGCGGCGCCGCGGGCTGTGGAACCTCTTCTCCCCGGAACTCGGTGAGCTGTCCAACCTCGAGTACGCCTCCGTCGCCGAGATCATGGGCTGGAGCCCGACCCTGGCCCCCGAGGCCACCAACTGCGCCGCCCCCGACACCGGCAACATGGAGACGCTGATGCTGTTCGGGACGCCCGAGCAGAAGCAGCGCTGGCTCGAGCCGCTGCTGGCCGGGGAGATCCGCTCCGGCTTCGCCATGACCGAGCCGGACGTCGCGTCGTCCGACGCCCGCAACATCCAGACCTCGATCGTCCGGGACGGCGACGAGTACGTGGTCAACGGCCGCAAGTGGTGGACCAGCGGCGCCGCCGACGAGCGCTGCCAGGTCTTCATCGTGATGGGCAAGACCGACCCGGAGGGCGCTGCCCACCGGCAGCAGTCGATGGTCCTCGTCCCCCGCGACGCCCCGGGGCTGGAGATCACCCGCCACCTGCCGGTGTTCGGTTACCAGGACCAGCACGGCCACTCGGAGATCGTCTTCACCGACGTCCGCGTGCCGGCGTCGAACATGCTGGCCGGGGAGGGCGACGGCTTCATGATCGCCCAGGCGCGGCTGGGCCCGGGCCGCATCCACCACTGCATGCGGGCGCTCGGGATGGCCGAGCGGGCGCTGGCCCTCATGGTCGAGCGGTCGAAGGCGCGGGTGGCGTTCGGCCGGCCGCTGGCCGAGCAGGGCACGGTCCGCGAGCTGATCGCGCTGTCCCGGCTGGAGATCGACCAGGCGCGGCTGCTGGTGCTCAAGACCGCCGACCTCATCGACCGGTTCGGGGCCAAGGGCGCCCGCACGGAGATCGCCGGCATCAAGGTGGTCGCCCCGCGGGTGGCCTGCGAGGTCGTCGACCGCGCGATCCAGGTGCACGGCGGCGCCGGCGTCAGCGACGACACCGTGCTCGCCCGCTTCTACGCCTCGGCCCGCACGCTGCGCATCGCCGACGGGCCCGACGCCGTCCACCTGCGCTCGGTGGCCCGTGAGGAACTGGTCCGGGACCGCCCGCACGTGGGCTGACGCGGAGTGGGAGGGCGCGGAGGGGCGCCCTCCCACTCCCGCCGGTCCTGTCGGTCCCCGGTGCCAGGCTGGGCCCATGCCACGGGACGCCGCCGCCGACGACCTCCTCGCCGAGCACCCCGACACGGTGGCCGCCACCGCCCAGCGGCTGCGGACCGTGCTCCTCGACGCGCACCCGCAGCTGGAGGAGCGGGTGCGGCTCGGCTGGCACTCGATCAACTACCGGGACGCCGCCGCCGGCTTCGTCTGCGCGCTCTTCCCCACCGCGGCGCGCGTGCAGCTCGTCTTCGAGCACGGCGCCCGGCTGCCCGACCCCGGAGGGCGGCTGGGGGGCACCGGCAGGCAGGTGCGCAGCCTGGAGTTCACCGACCCGACCGAGGTCGACCCCGAGCTCGTCACCACGTTCCTCGACCACGCGGTCGAGCTCGGCACCCGGTTGCGGGCGCGATGACGACCCCCGCGGCCGCCACCCGTGGCACCCGGCGGGTCCGAGCCGGGCGGCGGCACCGGGCAGGGCTCAGGGGCTGAGCGTCGAGCCGAAGCCCCCACCGGCCAGCTTCGCCATGAGCTGCGTGCGGTCCAGCCCCACGGCATCGAGCGCGTCGCCGTCCCGGTCGGTGTCGATCTCGTCGGGCAGCTGGGCCTCGACCTTCTCCGCGGTGTCGTTGTCGCCCTCGGTGCGCAGCACCCGCAGCAGCTCCTGCTTGTCCAGCTTCACGCCTGACCTCCGCGAATCGTCCGACCGTCGCCGTCCAGCGTGATGTGCGCCACGCTGACCTGCAACGTCTCCGCGCCGGAACCGCCCCGGTCACGATCCGGTCCCGGCGTCACCTCCCGGCCCGCTGCCACGGCGTGCCCGCCGGTGCTCAGCGCCCCTGGGCACGCCGGTACAGGAAGGCGGCCACCCCGGCGAGGACGACGCCGAGGAACAGCTGGGCGACGCCGACGAGGGCCTGGTCGCTGGCGAACCAGGTCACCGAGGACACCAGCAGGACGACGGCGACCCCGGCCGCGAGCAGCGCGACCAGCCGTTCCCGGCGGTCCCCGCCCGACCCCTGCACCATCGCCTGCGCCTCCCGCCGTCGGACCCGTCCGTCCGATGAGCCTCCCAGACGCCCGGGAGTCGTCGTCAGGAGCGGACGGCCGCCCTGGTCGGGCCGGGTACCCGACCGGTCAGCCGGCCGGGGCGGCCTCGTCCCGGCCGGCCGCCAGCCGGTCCCGCTCCGCCGGCCAGCGGCGCACCGCGTCGGTCAGTTGGGCGTGCAGGAACGCCATGAAGTCACGGGTCTCGGCCAGGCGCCGTCCACCGGGCCGGTCCACCCCGAGCGTCTCCACCCCACGGGCCACCGTCTCCTGGAACCGGTGCAGCGAGTGCAGCTCGGCGGCCATGAAGCGGGACCACAGGTCCCGGTCGTCGAGCACGTACAGGTCGCTGCGGGTGCCCGGCTCGCGCTCCCGGGTGAAGAAGCCGACCTGCACCAGGTAGCGCACCGCGCCGCTGATGGCCGCGGGGCTCACGCCCAGGCCGCGGGCGAGGTCGCCCGCGGTGTAGTGGTCGGCGTCGTCGGACAGGGCGTAGGCCAGCACGCGGGCGGGCATCGGCGCCATGCCTGCCTCGCGGAGCACGAGTGCGAAGCGCTCCACGAACCGCAGCAGGGTGGTCCGCTCGTCGTCGTCCTCCGCCACGCGCGCCCCTCCCGCCCGCCGTCCGTCCGTCATGATCACGATAAGCGGCATGAAGTAGATTCACAACATCGTGAATGTTGTGTAGCTTCTGGCGGCATGAAGAGTGCGATCTCGGTCTCCGGCCTCGTCAAGACCTTCGGCGCCACCCGCGCCCTCGACGGCCTCGACCTCGAGGTGGCCAGCGGAGAGGTGCACGGCTTCCTGGGCCCGAACGGTGCCGGTAAGTCCACGACCATCCGGGTGCTGCTCGGGCTGCTGCGCGCCGACGCCGGCCGGGTGCGGCTGCTCGGCGGCGACCCGTGGGCCGACGCCGTCGCCCTGCACCGGCGGCTGGCCTACGTGCCCGGCGACGTCACCCTGTGGCCCGGCATCACCGGCGGCGAGGCGATCGACCTGCTGGGGCGTCTGCAGGGCGGCCTCGACCCGGCCCGCCGCGCCGAGCTGCTGGAGCGCTTCGACCTCGATCCCCGCAGGAGGGCCCGCACGTACTCCAAGGGCAACCGGCAGAAGGTCGCCCTGGTGGCCGCGCTCGCCTCGGACGCGGACCTGTTCGTCCTCGACGAGCCGACGTCGGGCCTGGACCCGCTGATGGAGGCGGTGTTCCAGGAGGAGGTGCGCGGGCTGCGCGCCGCGGGCCGCACCGTGCTGCTGTCCAGCCACATCCTCGCCGAGGCCGAGGCCCTGTGCGACCGGGTGAGCATCATCCGGCACGGCCGGACGGTGCAGAGCGGCAGCCTGGCCGACCTGCGCCACCTCACCCGCACGTCCATCACCGTGGAGACGGCGCGACCGGTCACCGGGCTGGCGGCCCTCCCCGGCGTCCACGACGTCCGGGTGGACGGCGCCCGGGCCCGCGTCGCCGTCGACAGCGACGCCCTCGGCGGCGTCGTCCGGCACCTGACCGGGTTCGGCATCCGCTCGCTGACCAGCAGCCCCCCGACGCTCGAGGAGCTCTTCCTCCGCCACTACGGCGAGGAGCCGGCCGAGGGGCGCGTGCCCGAGGCGGTGCGGTGATGCCCGCCCTCGCCCTGACCGGCACCGGCACGCTGCTGCGCTCCGCGCTGCGCCAGGAGCGGCTGCGGCTGCCGGTGTGGGTCGCCGTCGCGGCCGGCCTGGTGGCGAGCCAGTCGGTGGGCAGCCAGGCCCTGTACGACTCGCCGCAGGACCTCGCCGCCTACCAGGCGTCGGTCGGCAGCAACGCCGCGACGATCGCCCTCGCCGGGCCTCCGGTCGGGCTGGACACCGTGGCCGGCGCGGTGGCGTTCGAGATCTCCGCGTCCGTGATCCTGGTCGCCGCGCTCATGGCCGTGTTCACCACCGGGCGGCACACCCGCGGCGACGAGGAGGCGGGCCGCACCGAGTTGCTGCGCGCCACCCGGGTCGGCCGGCACGCGCCGCTGCTGGCCGCCGTCCTGGTCTCCGCGCTCGGCTGCGTCGCGACCGCACTGGCCATCGGCGCCGTCGGCACGGCCACCGGGCTGCCCGCCGGCGGGTCGTTCCTGCTGGGCGCGGCGGTGGGGGCGGCCGGGCTCGTCGCCACCGCCACCACGGCGGTGGTGGCGCAGGTCACCGGCTCGACCCGGGCCACCTACGGGGTCGTCGGCGCCGTCCTGGCGCTGGCCTTCGTGCTGCGGGCCGTCGGCGACGTGGAGCGGAACTGGGTCGTGTGGACCTCCCCCATCGGCTGGGCCCAGGCGGTCCACCCGTTCTCCGGCGACCGGGCCTGGCCCCTGCTGCTGTGCCTCGCCGCCGCCGCCGTCCTGCTGGTCGTCGCGGGCGCGCTGCTCGACCGCCGTGACCTCGGGGCGGGCCTGGTCGCACCGCGGCCCGGGCCGGCGGCCGCGCCCCGCACGCTGCGCTCGCCGCTGGGCCTGGCGGTCCGGCTGCAGCGCGGCGCGCTCGCCGGCTGGACCGTCGGGCTGGGCCTGCTCGGCCTGGTCTACGGCGGGCTCGCCGAGTCGGTGGAGACGCTGTTCGCCGACAACCCCGAGGCGCGCGCGTTCCTGCCCGACGCCGCGAGCCTGGTCGACGCCTACCTCGCCACCACGCTGGCCATCAACGCCCTGCTCGCCGCCGCCTACGCCGCCTCCGCGGTGCTGCGCGCCCGGGCGGAGGAGGCCGCCGGCCGCGCCGAGCCGGTGCTCGCCACCGCGACCAGCCGCACCCGGTGGCTGGGCGGTCACGTCACCGTCGCACTGCTGGGCTCGGCCGTCGTGCTGGTCGCCTCCGGGGTGACGACCGGCGCGGTGCGGGCCTCGACGACCGGGGACGGCGGGGAGTTCGGCCGGCTGCTGGGCGCCACACTGGTCCACCTGCCCGCCGTCTGGGTGGTGGCCGGCCTGGCGGTCGCCCTGGTCGGCCTGCTGCCACGGGCGGCCGCAGCAGCGGCATGGGCCGCGGTCGCCTACGTGGCGGTCATGACGGTGTTCGCCGACTCCCTCGACTGGCCGGGCTGGGTCGACGCCCTGTCACCGGTCGCCTGGACACCGGCGGCGCCGGTGGAGGCGGTGTCGGCCGGCACCCTCGTCGCCCTGGGCGCCGTCGGCGCGGCCCTGCTGCTCCTGGGCACGGGCGGGTTCCGCCGCCGGGACCTGCTGCCCGGCTGAGCGGCGGACGACTGGGCGGTCCGCGCCGGCGGCCCCCTGCAGGGGTCCTTCCTCAGTCCGCCTTGTTCGGGGGCTCGCCCGCCGCGATCGCCTCGGCCGCCTGGGCGGGGTCGTAGGCACAGGCGTCGCCGACGTCGGTCACGGCCTGGGCGTCGCCCTCGGGGGCCCCCGGAGGCGGCGGGGTCGCGGTGGCCTCGGGGGTGGCGCCGTCGGTCGGCTGCTCCGCGGCGTCGTCCGCCGGCGGCGGCGGAGCCAGGGCGTCGGAGACGATCCCGCGGATCAGGTCGTAGTCCGGGTAGGCCGGGTCGATGACGCTGGCGTCGAAGACGACACTGCGCACCTCGGTGTCCTTGACCAGCCACGCGAGGTCCACGAAGTCGTCGAGGGCCGACCGCGGGATGTCGGTGCTGACGATGTCCTGCGTGGTCGCCGCGAGGTCCTGGTAGCGCTGGAGCAGGGTGACCGGGTCGGCCGCGTCGATGATCGCCGAGATCGTGCAGCGCTGGCGGGCCATCCGGTCGTAGTCGGTGAGACCGAAGCGCCCGCGGGAGAACTGCAGCGCCCGCTCGCCGTCCATGTGCTGGTCGGGGCCGGGCTCGATGTAGTCGTCGGGCAGCTCGCCCGTGCCCGGGTCGCCGTTGATGGGCACGTAGTAGTTGACGTTGACGGTGATGCCGCCCAGCGCGTCGACCAGCCGGCTGAAGCCGTCGAGGTTGACCAGGACGAAGTAGTCGATCCCCAGGCCCAGCGCCTCGCCGACGCCCAGCTTGAGGAAGTCCGCGCCCGGGTCGTCGGTGGGGCCGAGGATGTCGGGGTGCGCCGCCGGGCCGTTGCGGTAGACGGCGTTGAGCAGGCCCTCGCTCTCGCTGCCGCCCTCGAAGCCGTCGGGGTAGACCTCGGCCAGCGGGCTGTCCTCGGGGAACGGGAGGTCCTGCAGGTTGCGGGGCAGGCTGAACAGCGTCGTCTCCCCGGTCTCGGTCGCGATGCTCGCGACGATCACGGTGTCGGTGCGCACGCCCTCGCGACCCACCCCGCCGTCCCCGCCGAGGAGCAGCACGTTGACCCGCTCCTGGTCGCCGAACGGGTCGGGGGTGTCCACGACCGTCGCCGACTGCCGGTCGGCGAAGACGTCGTCGAGCAGCCCGCGCTGCGCCGCCGCCACCTGCACCGCCGTGTAGGCGGGATAGGCGATGCCGGCCACCAGCGCGAGGACCACGACGGCACCGAGCACGTGCCGGGAGCCGGAGGTGGGCCGCGGGAGCAGCATCCGGTAGCCGGCGACGACGACGACGATCCACAGCAGGGCCACCGCGGCGACCCCGCCGAGCACCCAGCCCAGCCAGTGGGAGTCGACGGCGATCTGGAGGGCGGTCCGCCGGCCGGCCGTGGCCAGCCAGACGCCCCCGCCGACCAGGAGCAGGAACAGGGACAGCGTGACCGCGCCGAGCACACGCCGGCCGGCCGCGAGGAACGCCGTTCCCGGGACGACGGCGCCCAGGACCGTCCAGCCCAGCGCGGAGCGGAACCGGCGCCCCTCCCGCCGCCGGGGGGTGCGGACCGGTCCGTGCGGAGGTGGCGGGAGCGGTCGCGAGGGGCCGATGGGACGCGTCTGGTCCCACTCGGTCATGTGCACGCCCCCGTGCGGCAGAACCCGGTCACGCGGCCATGCTCCCACTCCTGCACCACCCGTACCGCCCGTCCGGCCCCCGCCACCTGCCCCTCCACCCGATCGGGGACCCCGGCATGCGTGTCCGGGGTCCCAGCGGGGCACCCACCGAGCAAGCCGGCGCGTGCTCACGGCAGCATGGTCGCGGCAGCGCAGGCCGAGCCGTCCGGAGGTCCCCGTGTCCCAGACGTCCCCGCACGCGGCGGTGTTGCACGAGCTCGAGCCGGTGGTCGCCCAGAACCTCGACCGCCACCTCGCCGTCGCCAAGGAGTGGCACCCGCACGACTACGTCCCCTGGGACGAGGGGCGCAACTTCGCCTTCCTGGGCGGCGCGGACTGGTCGCCGGAGCAGTCCCGGCTCGACGAGTCGGCCAGGGCGGCGATGTTCGTGAACCTGCTCACCGAGGACAACCTGCCCAGCTACCACCGGGAGATCGCCACCCGGTTCGGCCGGGACGGCGCCTGGGGGCAGTGGGTGGGCCGCTGGACGGCGGAGGAGAACCGGCACGGGGTCGCGCTGCGCGACTACCTCGTCGTCACGCGCGGGGTGGACCCGGTCGCGCTCGAGCGGGCCCGGATGGACTACATGACCCTCGGCTACGACTCCGGGGACAAGACGCCGCTGGAGGCGGTCGCCTACGTCTCGTTCCAGGAGCTGGCCACCCGCGTCTCGCACCGCAACACCGGCCGGGCCACCGGCGACCCGGTCGCCGACAGGCTGCTGGCCCGCATCGCCACCGACGAGAACCTGCACATGGTCTTCTACCGGAACCTGATGGCCGCGGCGTTCGACATCGACCCCGACCTCGCCATGCAGGCGGTCACCAAGGAGGTCGTGGGCTTCGAGATGCCCGGCGCCACGATGACCGGTTTCCGCAAGAACTCGATGATCATCGCCAAGGCCGGCATCTACGACCTGCGGCTGCACCACGACGAGGTGGTCAGCCCGGTGCTGCGCGCGTGGCGGGTGTTCGAGCGCACCGACCTCGGCCCGGCCGGCGAGAAGGCCCGCGAGGAGCTGGCGGCGTTCCTCACCGGTCTCGACGCGCAGGCCACCCGCTTCGTGGAGAGCCGGGAGCGCATGCGGGCCCGCGAGGCCGCGAGGCGGGGCTGACGGAGGCCGTCCGTCGGCGTCACGCCCACGGACCTCCGGTCGGGACCGTCGGAGGACCTGCCTAGGGTCGGGGCCGTGCGAGTGGCGACCTGGAACGTGAACTCCATCCGCAGCCGTGCCGACCGGGTGGTCGCCTGGCTCGAGCGCTCGGACGTCGACGTCCTGGCGCTGCAGGAGACCAAGTGCCGCGACGACCAGTTCCCGGAGTCCCGCTTCACCGACCTCGGCTACTCGGTCGCGCACGTCGGCTACTCGCAGTGGAACGGCGTGGCGGTCCTGTCGCGGGTCGGCCTGGACGACGTCCAGGTCGGCTTCCCCGGCCAGCCGTGCTGGGGCGAGGACCCCGACGCCGAGGCCCGCGCGCTGGGGGCCACCTGCGGCGGGGTGCGGGTCTGGAGCCTGTACGTGCCCAACGGCCGCACGCTGACCGACCCGCACTACGAGTACAAGCTGCGCTGGCTGGAGGCACTGCGGACGACGGCGTCCGGCTGGCTGGCCGAGGACCCCACCGCACAGGTCGCGCTGGTCGGCGACTGGAACATCGCCCCGCAGGACGACGACGTGTGGGACATGCGCGTCTTCGCGCACTCCACGCACGTCTCCGAGCCCGAGCGGGCCGCGTTCCGGGCCATCGTCGACGCCGGGTACGCCGACGTCGTCCGCCCGCACGCGCCGGGACCCGGCGTCTACACCTACTGGGACTACACCCAGCTGCGCTTCCCCCGCCGCGAGGGCATGCGGATCGACTTCGTCCTCGGCTCCCCCGCCCTGGCCGCCCGCACCACCGGCGCGCGGATCGACCGGGAAGAGCGCAAGGGCAAGGGCGCCAGCGACCACGCGCCGGTCGTCGTCGAGCTCGCGGACTGAGAGCGCACCCCCGGCCCCCACCGCCCGCAGGCGCGTGGCGGGCCCCTGCAGGGGGCCGGGACGGGGCCGGGCCCGGGCGTCGGGCACGTAGCCTTGCTCCCCGTGCTCGTGCTGCTGCCGCCGTCGGAGACCAAGGCCCCCGGCGGTGACGGCGCACCGCTGGACCTGGACGCACTGACCTCCCCGGAGCTGACGGCCGTCCGCACGGAGGTGGCGAAGACACTGGTCGACCTCGCCGCCGACCTGCCCGCCTCGCGCGCCGCGCTCGGGCTGTCCCCGAAGCAGGACGACGAGATCGCCCGCAACGCCGCGCTGTTCACCAGCCCGACGATGCCGGCGCTGGAGCGCTACACCGGCGTCCTCTACGACGCGCTCGACGTCCGGTCGCTGAGCCGGGCGCAGCGGGCCCGCGCCGACCGGCGGCTGGCCGTCAGCTCGGCGCTGTTCGGCCTGGTCCGCGGTTCCGACGCCGTCCCGGCCTACCGGCTCTCGGCCGGGTCCGCCCTGCCGGGCCGACCGACCCTGCGGGCGCTGTGGCGGCCCGTGCTCGGCCCGGTGCTGGCCGACGTCGACGAGCTGGTCGTGGACCTGCGCAGCAGCTCCTACGCCGCCCTGGCACCCGTGCCGGGCGCGGTCACCGTCGACGTGCTCAGCGAGCGCCCGGACGGCAGCCGGTCGGTGGTCAGCCACTTCAACAAGGCACACAAGGGCCGGGTCGCCCGCCTGCTGGCCACGACCACGGCCGAGCCGGGGGACGTCGTCCGGTTGCGGGCGCTGCTGCGCCGGGCGGGGTTGCACGTGGAACACGACGGCGGGACGGTGCTGACGCTGGTCGTCCCGGCCGGGCACGTCACCCGTTGAGCCGTCACGGACCGTGAGACGAGAAGTGACATCGGTCAGGTCTCCTTGCCCGATGCCGCTGCGGGTGGCATAACTGCGGGAGCGCGTCGAGCTCGAACAGCCGTGGCCCCGCGTGGTGGAGAGCCGGCCGATCGGCCGGATGAGAAGGGTTGCGGTGGAGCAGATCACACGGCGCGACGTCGCCGTGCGCGCGCTCGACGCCGCCCAGGCCGCGGTCGAGCTGCGCAGCGACCCCGCACGCGTCCGCGCGGCACGGCGGCTGCGGGTCTCCGACGGAGGCAGCCCCGCGCTGGACCGGCTCGTGGAGCTGGCCACGCGGCTGCTGTCCGCCCGCTCGGCACAGATCTCCATCCTGGACGACGCCCACACGATCGCCGGCATCGCCGGGGTCCCGCCGGGTGGGCGCGGTCAGGAGTCCCCCCTGGACCAGTCCCCCTGCGCCCTCGCCGCGGTGCTGCGGACCCCCCTGGTGGTCCCCGACGCCCGCGCCGACGAACGGGTCCGCGACCTCGCCCCGGTCACGTCGGGCGTCGTGGGGTCCTATCTCGGCGTGCCGCTCACCGACGGGGCGGGACTGGCCGTCGGCACCCTCTGCGTCTTCGACGCCGAGCCGCGCGCCTGGACCGACGGTGACGTGGCGACCCTCGCCCAGCTGGCCGGCGCGGTGGTCACCGAGCTGGAGTACGCGGCGCTGGCCGGCGAGCACGAGCGCCAGCGCGTGCGTTGGGTGCTGGCCATGGACGCCGGCCGGGTCGCCACCTTCGACTGGGACCTGCGCACCGGTGAGCTCATCTGGGACGAGCCGCTGATGGTGATGTTCGGCTACACCGCCGAGGAGTTCGACGGCACCATCGAGGCCTTCAACCGCCGCCTGCACCCCGACGACCTGCCGCGGGTCAGCGAGGCGCTGCGGACGTCGATCGAGACCGTCGGCGAGTTCGAGGCGGAGTACCGGGTGGTGCGCCCGGGCGGCGACACCCGGTGGGTGCAGGCCCGGGGCCGCGCGCTGGCCGGCCCGGACGGGACCGCCGTCCGGCTGCTGGGCGCCGCCTCCGACACCACCGAGGACCGCAGCGCCCAGGCCCGCGTGACCCGCGTGCTGGAGGCGATGCCGGCGGGCTTCTACTCCCTGGACCACGAGTGGCGGTTCACGCACGTGAACGCCGAGGCCGAGCGGCTGCTGGGCCGCTCCCGCGAGGACCTGCTCGGCCAGGTGCTGTGGGAGGCCTTCCCCGCGGCCGTCGCCAGCGTCTTCGAGGAGAGCTACCGCGACGCCGTCCGCACGGGGCGCCCGGTCAACTTCGACGCGTACTACCCCGCGCCGCTCGACGGCTGGTACGAGCTGCGGGCCTGGCCGACCCCCGAGGGGCTGTCGGTCTACTTCTTGGAGGTCACCGAGCGGCGCCGGGTGCGCGAGCGCGCCGAGCGGTCCGCCCAGCAGCTGGCGCTCCTCGCGCAGGTCAGCGCCGAGCTCGCCGGCACCCTGGACGTCGAGGCCGCCACCGCCCGCCTCCCGCGCCTGGTCGTGCCGGCCCTGAGCGACTTCTGCGTGCTCACCGTCATCGACCCCGACGGCCGTCCGCGCGACGTGGGCAGCTGGCACGTCGCCCCCGCGAACCGACCGGTGCTCGAGCGGTACGCCGAGGTGCGCATGGACGTCATGCCCCTCACCGCTCCCGTCGCCCGCGCGCTGCACACCGGGGAGGCGGTCACCTTCTCCGGGGCGGACGTCCTGGACGTGCTGCCCCCGGGCCGGGCCAAGGACCTGCTCGCCGTCCTGGCGCCGGCCACCGAGGTCGCCCTCCCGCTGCGCGCCCGCGGCCGGACGGTGGGACTGCTCACGCTCTTCTACGCCGCGGGGCACGCGCCGACCCCCGAGGACGTCGCCGTCGCCCAGGACGTCGCCGACCGCGCCGGGCTGGCGCTGGACAACGCGCAGCTCTACGCCCAGCAGGAGCAGCTGGCGGAGGGCCTCCAGCGCAGCCTGCTCACCGAGCCGCCGGAGCCGGACCACGCGGAGATCGCCGTCCGGTACCAGCCGGCCGTCGAGGCGGCGCGGGTCGGCGGCGACTGGTACGACGCGTTCCTCCAGCCCGGTGGCGCGACGATGCTGGTCATCGGCGACGTCGTCGGGCACGACACCGAGGCCGCCGCCGCCATGGGCCAGCTGCGCGGGCTGCTGCGGGGGATCGCCACCTACAGCGACGCCCCGCCGGCCGAGGTGCTGCGCGGCCTCGACGCGTCGATGGCGGTGCTGCAGACCCGGGTGCTGGCGACCGCGGCGGTGGCCCGGTTCGAGCAGACCCCGGACGAGCGCGGGCGCGGCGTCACCCGCATGCGCTGGGCCAACGCCGGTCACCTGCCGCCGCTGGTGATCAACCCCGACGGGAGCGTCGCCGAGCTCGCCTCCTGGCGCGGCGACCTGCTGCTCGGCGTCGACCCGGAGGCGCAGCGCCAGGAGTCGGTGGTGACCCTCGACCGCGGCGCGACCGTGCTGCTGTACACCGACGGGCTCGTCGAGCGCCGCGACGCCGACCTCGACGCGGGCATGGTCCGGCTGCGGGAGGCCCTGGTCGAACTGGCCGGGCTGCCCCTGCAGGAGATGCTCGACGAGGTGGTGCAGCGGTTGGTGGGCGGCCGCCCGGAGGACGACGTCGCGCTGGTCGCCGTCCGGCTGCACCCGCAGGACCGGCCGCGGCCGCCCGAGGCCGGCCCCAACGTCGTCCCGGACGTCGTCCCGGAGGAGCCGGCGACGACCTGAGCCGGGTGCCGTCCGGGGGACGACGGTGTGTCGATCATGTGGCAACCTCGTCCGGTGACCGCCACCACTGACGAGCTGTGCCTGCGCCCTGCGACGGAGCTGGCCGCACTGATCCGCACCCGGCAGCTGTCGGCCCGTGAGCTGACCGACGCCTGCCTGGACCGCATCGAGCGGCTCGACTCCCGGGTGAACGCGATCGTCACCCTCGACGCCGAGGGCGCCCGCGCCGCGGCCGACGCCGCCGACGCCGCCCTGGCCGCCGGTGAGGCGGTCGGCCCGTTGCACGGGTTGCCGGTCGCCCACAAGGACACCCACGCGACGGGCGGCATGCGCACCACGTGGGGCTCGCCGCTGCACGCCGACACCGTCCCGGCCGACGACGAGCTGGTCGTGGCCCGGCTGCGGGCGGCGGGCGCGATCCGGGTGGGCAAGACCAACACCCCGGAGTTCGCGGCCGGGTCGCACACCTTCAACACCCTCTTCGGCGTCACCCACAACCCGTACCGGCACGGACTGTCGGCCGGCGGCTCCAGCGGCGGCGCCGCCGCGGCGCTGGCGGCCGGGTTCGTGCCCCTGGCCGAGGGCAGCGACATGGGCGGTTCGCTGCGCAACCCCGCGGCCTTCTGCAACGTCGTCGGGCTGCGGCCCACGCCCGGGCGGGTGCCGACGTGGCCGGCGCCGATCGGCTGGTCGCAGATGTCGGTGCAGGGCCCCATGGGCCGCACCGTCGCCGACGTGGCCCTGACCCTGTCGGCGGTCGCCGGGCCCGACCTGCGGGTGCCGATCTCCCTCGGCGACCCCGGCGCCCCCTTCGCGGCGCCGCTGCCCGAGCGTCTGGACGGGCTGCGGGTGGCCTGGGCGCCGGACCTCGGCGGCCGGATCACCGTCGACCCGGCCATCACCGCGGTGCTCTCCGACGCGGTCCGGGTGTTCGAGGAGCTCGGCGCCACGGTGGCCGACGACTGCCCCGACCTCACCGGCGCCGACGACGTCTTCGGCACCCTGCGCGCCTGGCTGTTCGACGCCTCCTTCACCGAGCTGGCCCGGCAGCACCCGGACCAGGTGAAGGAGTCGATCCGCTGGAACGCCGAGATGGGGGCCAAGCTCTCCGGCTCCGACGTCGCGCGGGCGGAGATCGCGCACACCGCCCTCTACGAGCGGACGGTGGCCTTCTTCGACCGGTACGACGTGCTCCTGGCCCCGACGACGCAGGTGCTGCCCTTCCCGGTGGAGCAGGAGTACCCCACGGAGATCAACGGCGTGAAGCTCGACGACTACCTGGAGTGGATGCGCGCCTGCACGCTCATCACACCGACCGGTTGTCCCGCCCTGTCGGTGCCGGCCGGGTTCACGCCCGACGGCCTGCCGGTCGGGCTGCAGGTCGTCGCCGCGCCGCGGGCCGACCGCCGGGTGCTCGAGGTGGGCCACGCCTTCGAGCAGGCCACCCTCTTCGGGCAGCGCCGCCCGCCCCTCTGAGGTCGTCTACGTCTCTCTTGCCGAGGCCCTAGACACCGGCAGACGCGGCTCGACCGATGAGTCCGGTGCCGCCCGACGGTCGTGACGGCATGACATCGGACGCAGGACCCCGCACCGTCGACCACCAGCACGTCGCCGCGGTGGCCGAGCGCTACCGGCGTCGGGCGGAGGTCTTCGAGGCCACGGTGGCCGCTGTGCCCGACGGCGGCTGGTCGCGGCCGTCGCCGTGCGTGGAGTGGGACGCGCGCGACGTCGTCCGGCACGTCATCGACATGCACCACGTCATGCTCCGCCCGCACGGACGGACGCCGGCACCGGCCCCGGGCGTGGACGACGACCCGCTCGCCGCCTTCCGCGCGGCCCGGGCGGAGGTCGAGGCGATCCTGGCCGACCCCGGGCTCGCCACCCGGCAGACGGAGAGCCCCGCCGGCACGATGCCCGGCGCCGACATGGTGGACCACGTCGCCAGCGACGACCTGGTGTTCCACCGCTGGGACCTCGCCCGCGCGACCGGGCAGGACGACGCCATCGACGTCACCGAGCTGGAGCGCATGTGGCCCGGCCTGCAGGAGATCCCGGACGTCATGCGGGTCCCGGAGGCGTTCGGCCCCGGCGTCGTCGTCTTCGGGCCGGTGGTCGAGGTCCCCTCCGACGCGCCGCTGCAGGACCGCGCCCTGGGCCTGCTCGGCCGCGACCCGGCCTGGGCCCCACCACGGTGACCGCGTCCGCCGCCCGCCAGCCGTCCGCCCGGACAGCGGCGGAGACCCGCGAGGAGTCTCAGGTGCGGCGGCGGAGGCCGCGGAGCGTGCGGACGGCGACCAGCAGCTCGGCCAGCTCCTGCCGGTCCCCCGAGGCGATGTCGACCAGTTGCGCCGCGGCGCGCCGCTGGGTGCCGTCCCAGCCGCCCACCCAGCGGGCCACGAGCTGGTCGGCGTGCTCCGTGTCGCCCCGCCGGCCAGCCAGCACCTCCGCGGTGAGCGCGGCCTGCTCACCGGCCAGGTCGTCCCGCAGCGACGCCCGGGCCATCGACGGCCAGCGACGGTCCCGCGGCAGCGCGATGACCAGCTCGCGCAGCGGCACCAGGGCCAGCCGCTCGGCGAGGCACTGCTGCACCTGCCCGGCCAGGGCGATCGGCGCGCCGGTGCGCTCGGCCACGACGGCGAGGTCCAGGGCGGCCGGCAGCAGCGGCGCCGCGGCCACCTCGGCGGCGAGCGGTCCGGGCACACCCGCGTCCTGCAGCCGCGCGGCGCGGTCGGCGTGGGCGGCGGCCTCGGCGCCCAGCAGCCACGACGGCAGGCCGGAGCGCACGGCGGCCACCGGGGCGGCGAACCGTTCGGTCACCTCACCGATGGGCGCGCCGTCCTCCGCGGCGAGCTCGGGCAGCCCGAGCAGCCAGCGCGTCGCCCGCTCGGCCAGCCGGGTGGCCTCGGTGCGCAGCTCCACCTGGGTGGCGGCCGACACCCGGTTGTCCAGGGGCCGGACCGCGTCCCACAGCCGGTCCACCTCGAAGACCGCGCGCGCCACGGCGTGCGCCCGCACGACCCCGGCCGGCGGCACCCCCGTCTCCTCGCCCAGCCGGAACAGCCCGGTGACCCCGGCGACGTTGACCGCCCGGTTGGTCAGCGCGGTGGCCACGATCTCCCGGCGCAGCGGGTGCCCGGTGACCGCCTCGGGGAAGCGACGGCGCAGCTCCACCGGGAAGTACTCGACCAGCAGGTGCTGCAGTGCCGCGTCGTCGGGCAGGTCCGAGGCGAGGACGGCGTCCCCGGTCTCGAGCTTGGCGTAGGCCAGCAGCACCGACAGCTCCGGGCCGGTCAGCGCGTGCCCGTCGCGACGCCGTTCGGTGAGCGCGCGGTCGTCGGGCAGCGCCTCCACGCTGCGCACCAGCCGCCCGGAGCGCTCCAGCGCCCGCAGGTAGCGCTGGTGGGCGTCGAGCAGGCTGCGGGCGGCGGTGGTCTCGGCGGCGAGCGTCGCGTTCTGTGCGTGGTTGTCGGTGAGGACGGCGGCGGCCACCTCGTCGGCCATGTCACCCAGCAGCGCCGCCCGGCCCTCGGCGTCCAGCGCCCCGGCCTCCACCACCCGGTCGAGGGCGATCTTGATGTTCACCTCGTGGTCGGAGGTGTCGACGCCGGCGGAGTTGTCGATGGCGTCGGTGTTGATCCGCCCGCCGGCCAGGGCGTACTCCACCCGGCCGCGCTGGGTGAGGCCGAGGTTGCCGCCCTCCCCCACCACCCGCACCCGCAGGTCCCGGCCGTCGACGCGGACGGCGTCGTTGGCCTTGTCCCCCGCGTCGAGGGCGCTCTCGGTGGAGGCCTTGACGTAGGTGCCGATCCCGCCGTTGAACAGCAGGTCCACCGGCGCGAGCAGGACCGCGCGGACCAGCTCCACCGGCGACAGCGACGTCGCCTCGGCGGGCAGCCCCAGCGCCGTCCGCATCGGCTCGCTGACCGGGACGGACTTCGCCGTCCGCGGCCACACCCCGCCCCCGGGGCTGATCAGCGAGGGGTCGTAGTCGGCCCACGAGGAGCGCGGCAGCTCGAACAGCCGGCGCCGCTCGGCGAACGACGTCGCGGCGTCCGGGGTGGGGTCGACGAAGACGTGTCGGTGGTCGAAGGCGGCCACCAGCCGGATGTGCGGGGACAGGAGCATCCCGTTGCCGAAGACGTCCCCGGACATGTCCCCGATGCCCACGACGGTGAAGTCCTGGCTCTGCACGTCGAGGTCGAGCTCGCGGAAGTGGCGGGTCACCGACTCCCACGCGCCGCGGGCGGTGATGCCCATCGCCTTGTGGTCGTAGCCGACCGAGCCGCCCGAGGCGAAGGCGTCACCGAGCCAGAAGCCGCGCTCGAGGGCGACCGCGTTGGCCAGGTCGGAGAAGGTGGCGGTGCCCTTGTCGGCGGCGACCACCAGGTAGGTGTCGTCCCCGTCGTGGCGCACCACCCGTTCCGGCGGGACGACCCGACCCTCCACCAGGTTGTCGGTCAGGGCCAGCAGGGCGCCGATGAACAGCTCGTAGCAGGCCTGCCCCTCGGCGAGCCAGGCGTCGCGGCCGGCGCCGTCCGGCGGCGGGTTGCGGACGACGAACCCGCCCTTGGCGCCGGTCGGCACGATGACGGTGTTCTTCACCATCTGCGCCTTGACCAGCCCCAGCACCTCGGTGCGGAGGTCCTCGTGCCGGTCGGACCAGCGCAGCCCGCCGCGCGCGACCGCGCCGAAGCGCAGGTGCACGCCCATCACCCGCGGCGAGCTGACCCACACCTCGCGGGCCGGCCGCGGCTCGGGCAGGTCCGGGACGGTCGCGGGGTGCAGCTTCAGCGCCAGCGGCCCACCCGCGTAGTACGTCGTCCGCTGGGTGGCCAGGACGGCGGCCAGCAGCGCGGTGAGCACGCGGTCGGCGTCGAGGGAGGCCACCTCGCCGATCGCCTCGCGCAGCGACCGGACCAGCTCCTCGGTCCGGGCGGCACGACCGGCGTCGCGGTCGGGGGAGAACCGGGTCTCGAACAGCGCGACCAGCCGGGCGACGACGTCCGGGTGCGCGGCCAGCGTCGTCTCCACGTACCGCTGACCGAAGGGCAGCCCGGCCTGGCGCAGCCACTGCACGTAGGCGCGCACCACGGTGACCTGGCGCCAGTTGAGCCCGGCCAGCAGCACGAGCGCGCCCAGGCCGTCGTCCTCGGCGTCCCCCCGCCAGACCGCCGACAGCGCCTCGGTGAACCGCTCCGGCAGCGAGCCGGGGAAGGGCAGCTCCCCGGCCGGGGCGGTGAGCCCGAACTCGTAGAGCCAGGCCAGCGGCGCGCCGATCCGGTCGATCTCGTACGGGCGCTCGTCGACGACGTCCACACCCATGTGCTGCAGCATCGGCAGGACGTCGGACAGCAGCAGCCGCTGCCCCACCCGGTACACGGCCAGCCGCGGCTCGGCCCCCGACCCCGGGGCCGGACGGCGCAGGACCAGGCCGATCTCGCCCTCGGCGAGGGCGTCGAGCCGCTCGACGTCCTCCACGGCGACCGAGGCGGGGAAGTCCTGCTGGTAGGCGGCCGGGAAGGCGTCGGCGATCCGGGCCAGCCGCCGCTCGGCGTCGGCGCCGTAGCGGGCGGCCAGGGCGTCGGCGAGGTCGTCGGTCCAGCTGCGCGCGACGGCGGCCAGCGCGGCCTGCAGGGCCGCGACGTCGACGTCGGGCAGCGCGCTGCGGCCGCGCCGGGTGACCGGCGGCCGCACGACGAAGTGCAGCCGGGCCAGGACCGACTCGGTGACCCACGCCGTGTACTCGATGCTGGTGCCGCCGAGCCGCTCGAGCAGCAGCTGCTGGATCGCCAGCCGCACCTCCGTGGTGTACCGGTCGCGCGGCAGGTAGACGATCGCCGACCAGAACCGGTCGGCCGGGTCACGGCGCAGGAACAGCCGGGTCTGCCGGCGCTCCTGCAGTTGCAGCACGGCCAGCGCGGCGGGCAGCAGCCGGTCGGCGCCGACCTGGAACAGCTCGTCGCGGGGGTAGGTCTCCAGGACGTCGAGCAGCTGCTTGCCGGTGTGGCTGTCCGCCGGCACGCCGGAGCCCTCGATCACCGCGGCGACCCGCCGGCGGACCAGCGGCACGTCGCGGACGTCGTGCGCGGCGGCCGTGGTGGGGAACAACCCGACCAGCCGGTGCTGGCGGGCGGGGCCGCCGTCGTCGGGCGGGAGGGTGACCGCGACGACGTCCAGCCACGCCCGGCGGTGCACCGTCGAGCGGAGGTCGGTCTTGGTGACGGTGAGCAGCGCGTCGCCGGGCGCGGTCTCGGGGGTGGCGCCCATGTCGGTGTCGCTGCGCAGCACCCCGAGGCCGCTGCCGGGGACCGCCCGGACCGTCGTCCGCCCCCGGGAGCGGGTCAGCTCGACGTCCCGCGCGCCCAGCAGGACGAAGTTGCCGTCGCTCAGCCAGCGCAGCAGGGCCGCGGCCTCGGCGGGGTCGTCGGCCGGGTCCCCGTCGGGCACCGGGGACTGCTCCGCCAGCCGCCCGGCGAGCTCCAGCGCGCGCGCCCGCATGCGGGCGGCGTCCTCGTGGACCGCCCGGACGTCGGCCAGGACCGTCCGCAGCCCGGTGACGAGGTCACCGGCGGCCTCCTCGTCCAGCGGCCCGTCGAGCACCACGGCCATCCAGGACTCGGCCAGGGCGTCGGGGCCGCACCGCTCGGGGTCGGCGCTGTCGCAGAAGGCGAGGACCCGCCCGGTCACGTCCCGGCGGACGACCAGCACCGGGTGGACGACGTGCTCGAGCCGGAAGCCCTGACGGACCACCTCGGCGGTGACCGAGTCGACGAGGAAGGGCATGTCGTCGGTGACGACCTGGACGATGGAACGCGCTGCCGGGCCGTCCCGGCCCGGCAGCCGCTGCACGGAGACGGTGGCCGAGCCCTGCGGCCGCACCTCGGCCAGCCGCAGGTGGCCCAGGGCCAGCGCGGCGAGGTCGCCCGGGTCCTGGTCGAGCACGTCGGCGGCGGGCTCGCTCCAGTAGTAGCGCCGCAGCAGCCCCGGGACGTCGGCCGGGCCGCACCCGGCGGGCAGCCCCGACCCGGCCTCGACGGCCTCGCGGGCCGCCCGTTCCAGCAGCCGCCGCTTCTGGTCACGGGCCGCCTCCAGGGCGGCCAGGTCCGTGGCGACGGCGGGGGATGGAGTGCCGTCGATGGGCGCCGTCCCCGGGGTCGCCGGGGCGGTGCCGGTGGTGCTGGCCATGCCGACTGACGCTAGCCCGCGGAGTGCGCGCCGTCACAACGACGTGAGTTCCGCGCCGGGCCCCTGCAGGGGGCCGGGGGTCAGCCCTTCTCCACGACCAGGTCGACGATCCAATTCCCGATGGCCAGCATCAGTCCGAGGACCACTGCCGCACCGAACGTGTCGACCTGCAGGCGTTCGCTGACGGCGGCGGTGATGCCGAGCACGGCGGCGTTCACCACGAGGAGGAACAGCCCGAGGGTGAGCACGATGAACGGCAGCGACAGCAGCCGCAGGACCGACCCGATGAACGCGTTGACCAGCGCGAAGACGAGCGCGATCCACAGCCAGGTGCCCGGCTCGCCTAGTGGCCCCTGCGGGTTGGGCACCACCTCGACGCCGCTCATCTGCAGGACGTTGTCGTAGGTGTACACCGCGGCGTAGAAGACGCCGGCCATGAGGACGACCTTGACCAGGAACCTCAGCACGCGGCCCACGCTAGCCGCCGGTGATCACGATCCGGGCCGTGTCGGGGGGTCTACGCCCGTCTAGTCCCAGGGCTAGAGGCGGACAGAGGACGGTCGAGGCCTCCCCCTCCCGGGCGGCGCCGCCTCAGGTCGGCGGCAGCGCGCTCCCCGCGACGTGGAGGCACTGCCCGCCCGCCACGCCCGGCAGGTGCTCGCCGCGCACCTCGACGCCCTGTGCCGGACGCGCTGACACCGGCCGTGCCGGGGGCGTCCGGCCGCCGGAGCGTCCCGGCCGCCCCCGTTCCCCGTGCGCGGTGCATCGACGGCGCCGGCGCGGAGAACACCGGGGGGACACACGGGGCCGGGGAGGCGACGCGATGCACCGCGTGGTCGTGGTCGGGGCCTCCGCCGGCGGGGTGAGCCCGCTGCAGGAGCTCGTCGCCGGTCTCCCCGAGGACCTCCCTGCCGTCGTCCTCGTGGTCGTGCACGTGCCGGCGACGGCCGACAGCCACCTCCCCCGGCTGCTGTCCCGCTCCGGCCCGCTGCCGGCGGCGCACGCAGAGGACGGCCAGCTGCTGCGCCCCGGGCGGATCCTGGTCGCCCCGCCCGACCGCCACCTCCTCGTGCGCGGTTCCCACGTACGGCTCAGCCGCGGTCCGCGCGAGAACCGGCAGCGCCCCGCCGTCGACGCCCTCTTCCGCAGCGCCGCCCGCTCGTGCGGGCCCGGCGTGGTCGCCGTCGTCCTGTCCGGAGCCCTCGACGACGGCGCGGTGGGGGCCGCCGCCGTGGTGGCGCAGGACGGGGCCGTGCTCGTGCAGGACCCGGCCGAGGCGCGGGTGTCGGCGATGCCCCGCGCGGCGCTGGCGACGGTCCGCCGCGCCCGCGCCGTCCCGACCGCGGCCCTGGCCGCGGCCGTCACCGGACTGGTCCGCGGTCCCACGCCCCCGGTCGACCCGGCGCCCGTCCCCGCCACCCCGCCAGAGAGGAGGCCGACGATGGACGGCCCCACTGCGGTCACCGACCAGGGCACCCCCGCGGCACTGGGCTGTCCCGAGTGCCAGGGCGGCATGTACGAGACCCTGCCGGACTCCACCGCGAGCTACTCCTGCCACGTCGGCCACGTGTGGTCGGCGCAGACGCTGCTCGACGCCCAGCACCAGGCGGTGGAGGCCGCCATCTACAACGCCGCCTCCAAGCTGCTGGAGATCGCGGCGGTGCACCGGCGCCTGGCCGACCTGGGGGACGGCGGGACCGGCACGCCCCCCGGCGACCACCTGGCGGCCGCCGAGCGGGCCGAGCAGCGGGCCGCACGCATCCAGGCCCTGGCGACGGAGGACCCGGGCCCGGGTGACGACGCCGGGGACGACACGCCGTAGCGACCTCTACCGATCTCTAGGGGCTGGCCTAGACGAGCCCATACGGTGGTCGACATGGACCCCGTGCGGAACCCGTACGCCCCCGGTGCCGGCCAGCGGCCGCCCGAGCTGGCCGGCCGCGACACCGAGCTGTCGGCGTTCGACGTCGTCCTCGAGCGGATCGCGCACGGGCGCCCGGAGCGCTCGCTGGTCCTGACCGGGCTGCGCGGCGTGGGCAAGACGGTGCTGCTCAACCAGCTGCGCTCGGCGGCGATCAGCCGCGGGTGGGGCACCGGCAAGATCGAGGCGCGGCCCGACCAGTCGCTGCGGCGGCCGGTCTCCTCCGCGCTGCACATGGCGCTGCGCGAGCTGCGCCACCCCGACCAGGAGTCGATGGACGCCGTCCTGGGGGTGCTCAAGGCGTTCGCGCTGCGGCAGGTGCCGGACGCGAAGGTGCGGGACCGATGGCAGCCGGGCATCGACGTGGTGGCCACCAGCGGGCGCGCCGACTCCGGCGACATGGAGATCGACCTCGTCGAGCTGCTCAGCGACGCCGCCGGGCTGGCCGCCGACGTCGGCAAGGGCGTCGCGCTGTTCATCGACGAGATGCAGGACGTCCAGGCCGAGGACGTGTCGGCCATCTGCGCCGCCTGCCACGAGCTGTCCCAGCAGGGCGCCCCGCTGATCGTCGTCGGCGCGGGCCTGCCGCACCTGCCGGCGGTGCTCTCGGCGTCCAAGAGCTACTCCGAGCGGCTGTTCCGCTACCTGCGCATCGACCGGCTCGACCGCCCCGCCGCCGACCGCGCGCTGCTGGCGCCGGCCGAGCGGGAGGACGTCACCTTCGAGCCCGAGGCCCTCGACGCCCTGTACGCCGCCGCCGACGGCTACCCCTACTTCGTCCAGGCCTACGGCAAGGTCACCTGGGACGTCGCCGCCGCCTCCCCCATCACCGCCGCCGACGTCGCGATGGCCGCGCCGGTCGCCGAGGCCGAGCTGGCGGTGGGCTTCTTCGGCTCCCGCTACGACCGCGCCACCCCCGCCGAGCGCGAGTACATGCACGCCATGGCCGAGCTCGGCGGACCGGCCGGGGCGGCCGTGTCCACCTCCGAGGTCGCGGTCTCGCTGGGCCGCAAGCCGGCGTCCCTCTCCCCCGCGCGCGACGCACTCATCAAGAAGGGCCTGGTCTACTCCGCCGAGCGCGGCCAGATCGCCTTCACCGTCCCCCACTTCGGCCGCTACCTGCTCGCGCACGCCGATTGAGGAGACCCCAGGTCCCCTCGCCGGGGGTCCGGACCCGGGCACCCGGGCTGCGGCCCGCGGGCGGCGCGGGCAGGGTGGGCCCGTGACCTCAGCTCTGCGCGCGCCCCAGGAGATCAGCGTCCCCGTCGAGGGCGGGGAGCTCGCCGCCCTGCACTGGCCGGCGTCCGCACCGGGGGCGCCCATCGCCGTCCTCCTGCACGGCATCACCGCCAACGCGATGGCGTGGGCCGCGGTGGCGCCGGCACTGGCCGGGGAGTTCGAGGTGGTGGCCCCCGACCTGCGCGGCCGGGCGCGCTCGGCCGGCCTCCCCGGCCCGTACGGCATCGAGGCGCACGCCGCCGACGTCGCCACGCTGGTCGACCGCCTCGGGGGCGACGCCGAGGGCGGCGCGGACGCCGCGGTCCTGGTGGGGCACTCGATGGGGGCGTTCGTCGCGGCGATGGCCGCCGCGGGGACGGCGCGGGACCGGGTGCACGGGCTCGTGCTGGTCGACGGCGGCCTCGCCTTCCCGCAGCCGCCCGGCGCCGACGTCGACGCGATGCTCGCCGCCGTCCTGGGACCGGCGCTGGACCGGCTGTCGACGACCTTCCCCGACCGGGCGGCCGTGCGCGGCTTCTGGGCGGCGCACCCGGCGGTCGGCCCGTGGGTTGACGACCCCGCCGTCGCCGCCTACCTGGACCGCGACCTGGTGGGCGAGCCACCGGCGCTGCGCAGCACCTGCGTCCCCGAGGCGGTGCGCGTGGACGGCGGCGACGTGCTGCTCAACGAGCGGGTCCTCGAGGCGACCACCGACCTGCCGGTGCCGGCCACCCTGCTGTGGGCCACCCGCGGGCTGCTCGACCAGACCCCCGGGCTCTACGACGAGCGCCGGCTGGCCGGCCTGGGACTGGAGCCCAGCGGCATCACGGCCCACGAGGTGCCGGACACCAACCACTACTCGATCCTGTGGGCCGCGCAGGGCGTGGCCGCGATCGCCGACGCCACCCGGGCCGCCGCCGCCCGGACCTGAGGTCAGGGCCGGCGGGCCACCGGCTGCACCAGGACCGGCCCCGGGACCGGCGGCGGCGGTCGGTCCTGCGCGTACAGGCGGACGGCCAGCAGGGCGACGTCGTCCTCGGTGCCCTCCCCCACCATCTCGGCGAGCAGGCGGTCGGCGAGCTCGTCGAGGGTCTCCTCCCGCGAGGCCGCCAGCAGCCGGCGCAACTGGTCCCGCCTGTCGTCGAGCAGGACACCCCGCCGCTCGAAGAGGCCGTCGGTGAACAGCAGCAGCGTCGCGCCGTCCGGGAGGACCACCTGGCCGCCGGCGCGGGGCCCGCGCCAGCCGATGCCCAGCGGCGGGCCCACGGGCGCGGAGAGGTCGGTGACCGTGCCGTCGGGGTTCAGCAGCATCGGCTCGGGGTGGCCGGCGGTGGCCCAGCGCAGTCGGCGCACCCCCGCCTCGCGGTCCTCCGGGGACTGCTCGACCCGGCAGACCAGCGCGGTGGCCATCGCGGGCACCGCCAGGCCGACCAGCGCGTGGTCGACCCGGCGCAGGACGCCGGCCGGCTCCTCCAGGCGGTCGAAGGCGATCGCCCGCACCAGGGTCTTGACCTGGCCCATCGCCGCGGCCGCCTCGATGTCGTGACCCATGACGTCGCCGATGACGACCACCGTGTCGCCGTCGGGCTGGAGGAACGAGTCGTACCAGTCACCGCCGATGGCCACCCCGCGGGTGGCGGCCCGGTAGCGGACGGCGAGCTGCATGTGGTCCGGCTGCACGGGCGGGGACAGCAGGCTGACCTGCAGTCGCTCGGCGACCTGCTGGTTGGCCAGGGCCAGCCGCGCGTTGTCCAGGGCCAGGGCGGCCCGGCGGGAGGCGATCTCCGCCGTCCGGAGCTCGGCCGGCGTGTGCGGCCCGCGTTCCGGGCCGTTGACCAGGGTGAACGCGCCGATGACCTCACCGCGGGCGACCAGCGGGAACGTGGCGACCGCCGCGGGCTGCAGGGCCTCGAGCAAGCGCCGGGCGTCGGCGTCGCTGACCATCCCCTCCACGTCCGCGGCGGTCAGCGCCTCGATGACCACCGGCCGGCCGCTGCGCAGGGACTGCGGCACCGGGGCGCTGGGCGCGTTGGAGCGCACCCGCGAGTCGGCGTAGCGGTGCATGACCTCGACCATGGCGGGGTCGCTGTGCGCCCGGCCGACGTCGCGCCGGGTGCCGTCGGGGTCGACGACGCTGACCAGGCACCAGTCGGCCAGCAGCGGGACCACGAGCTGCGCGAACCGGCCGACGGCCTCGTCCACGTCCACGGTGGAGGTCATGGCCAGGTTGATGTCGCCGAGGAGCATGAGGTGCCGGCCGGTCCGCTCCGCCTCCGCCGCGGCCCGGGAGCGCTCCTGCTCGGTGCGCCGCCGCTCGGTCACGTCGTCGTAGGTCACGACCAGCCCGGCGTCGGTGCGGAAGGCGTCGGCGCGGAACCACCGGTCCAGGGGCTCGAACCAGGCCTCGACGCTGCCCGACACCCCGGTCGCGCTGACCGTCCGGTAGAGCTCCTCGAACGGCCCGCCCACGGCCTGGGGGAACTCGGTCCACACGTCCCGGCCGAGCAGCTCCCCGACGGTGCGGTCGAGCACCCGTGCACCCGCGGGGTTGATGTAGCGGAACCGCCAGTCGGCGTCCAGGACGAACAGCGGTCGCTCCATCCCCTCGACGGCCTGCAGGAGCAGGCCGGGGTCGTGCGCCGCCTCCGGGTCCATGGTGATCACTCTGCCGCATCGCCCCCGTGCCCTCCGGCACGGCGGGCCCGGCGTCGCCCGGATGGGGGGCGGTCCCGCCGCGCCGGGGACGCTTGGCAGCCGGTCCGCGCGCTGCCACGATCCGGGAGCCCGCCCCGGCGGGCCGGTGCGGGGGGAACGCGCCGGGCAGTGCCGCCCGGAGTGCGCGACGGAGGAGGGGTGATCGGTGTGGACGACCGGTGCCCAGCCGCGGTGGCACCGACCGTCGTCCCGTTGACCGCCGTCCGGACGCCGCCCGAACCGGCGCTGTCCACCGCGGTGCTCGCGAGCGCGCCGGCCGCCCTGTGCTGTCTGGACCTCGCCCAGCGCGTCCGCTACGCCAACCGGGCGGCCGAGCGGCTGCTCGGCCGCCCCGCGGCCGAGCTCCTCGGCCGGCCGGTGGAGGACGTCGTGGCGCCCGGGGTCGCCGCCGCCGTCCGTACCGCCTGCGCCCAGGCGATGACCACCGGCCGGGCGGTCGCCGTGGAACTGCCCCCGGCCGGTGCCGGTGCCGACGCGCGGTGGACGGAGCTGCACGCCTGGCCCACCCCGGCCGGCCCGGCGTTCGCGTTCGTCGACATCACCGCCCGGCGGCGGGCCCAGCAGGCCGCCGAGGAGGCCTGGCAGGAGGCGGAACGGGCCGGCGCCCGGCTGGCGCTGCTGGCCGCGGTCAGCGCCGAGCTGGCCGGGGCCCGGGACGTCGAGTCGGCGTTGGGCGACCTGGCGCGCCTCGTGGTGCCCGACCTCGCCGACGGCTGCATCGTCACGGTGATCGACCGCGACGGCCGGGCGCGCGACGTGGGCTCCTGGCACGCCGACCCCGACCGCCGCGAGGTGGTGGCGCGCTACGCCGCGGTGCGGATGGAGACCCTGCCGGAGAGCTCACCGGTCGCCCGGGCGCTCCGGACGGGCACGGAGGCGCAGGAGTCGGTGGACGGCGTCCTCGGGCTCATGGTTCCCGGACCGGCGCGGGACCTGCTGGCCGCCCTGCGGCCGGCGTCGGCCGTCGTCCTCCCCCTCCCGGCCGGGGACCGTCCGGTCGGCGTGCTGACCCTCTACCTCGATCCGGGACGGTCCCTGGACGGCGACGACCTCGCCGCCGCCCGCGAGGTGGCCGACCGGGCCGGCCGCGCCGTGGACCGGGTGCACCGGCAGAGCCGCCAGGCGCAGCTGGCGGAGGTGCTGCAGCGCAGCCTGCTGACCGAGCCCCTCAGCGTGGACGGCGCCCGCCTGGAGGTGCGCTACGTGCCGGCCGCGGAGGCCGCCCAGGTCGGCGGCGACTGGTACGACGCCTTCCTGCACCCCGCCGGCGACCCGGTCCTGGTCATCGGCGACGTCGCCGGGCACGACACGGCCGCCGCCGCGGAGATGGGCCAGCTGCGGGGCCTGCTGCGCGGCATCGCGCACTACAGCGGCGCGGGGCCGGCCGAGGTGCTGCGCGGACTGGACGCCGCGATCGCGCACATGTACCCGGGCACTCTCGCCACCGCGGCCATCGCCCGCGTGGAGCGGGACGGCACCCTGCTGCGGTGGGCCAGCGCGGGGCACCCACCACCCCTGGTGGCCGACGCCGACGGAACGGTGAGCGTGCTGTCCCGGGGGCTCGGGGACCTGCTGCTCGGCGTGGACCCCCTCTCCCCCCGCCGGGAGTTCACCCTGCCGCTGCGCCCGGGGGCGACCGTGCTGCTCTACACCGACGGCCTGGTCGAGCGGCGCGACCGCGGCGTCGACGCGGGGGTGGCCCAGCTCCAGCAGCACCTGGGCGAGCTGGTGGGGCTGCCGCTGGACCAGCTCTGCGACGAGCTGCTGGCCCGCATGCTGGCCGGCGTCCCCGAGGACGACGTCGCGCTCACGGCCCTCCGCCTGCAGCCGCGGGGGCCGGCACCAGGCGGGCCGGCCACCGCGGGGTGAGACGCCTCACCCCGAGGGGGCGGAACCGTCGGGAGCACGATTGAGCCGGGGGTCGGGTGGGCACCCCTGTCCCGTCGGAGCCGACGACGACAGGAGAGGGCAGTGGGTCGACTAGCGTGGCCGGTGCGCCCGCTCCCGGACGGTCGTGGCGAGCTGTGGCGTTGGGACCTCCAGACGGTCGCCGAGCTCCCCGGCGCCCGGGCGGGCCTGCGCGCCCGGCTCGACGACGTGGGCGTCCCCCGGGACGACGACGGTCACGCGGCCGAGCAGCTGATCCTGGCCTTCGACGAACTCGCCTCCAACGCGCTGCGGCACGGGACGTCGCCCGTGGTCGCGACGGTCGTCGCCGGGAGCGGTGGGTGGCTGCTCGACGTCAGCGACCACGACCCGGAGACGATGCCGACGCCGGCGGTCGACCGGGACCCCGCGCAGGGCGGCCTGGGGCTCCACCTGGTGGCGCGGCTGGCGGTCGCGCACGGCTGGTACGTCGACGACGGGTGCAAGCACGTGTGGGCGTGCATGCCCACCGCGAACGGGGACCGCGAGCCCGCCTACAGCTGATGTTCCACGTGCAACCGGCCTCCGGCCGGTGGGCGCGCGCACGACGACGGCCCCGGGGCAGGTGCCCCGGGGCCGTCGTCGGTGTGCGCCCGGGGCGGCGGGAACCGGGATCCCCGCCGCCGCCCCGGGGCGTCCGTGCCGGCGTCAGCCGGCCGAGGGGACGACCAGCGAGAGCCCGCCCCTGCCGTAGCCGGGGATCTCGACCGCCAGGTCGACGCGGTTGAAGTCGGCCAGCATGCCGG
Organism: Geodermatophilus sp. SYSU D00742; assembly: GCF_054049935.1. Classification (NCBI taxonomy): domain Bacteria; kingdom Bacillati; phylum Actinomycetota; class Actinomycetes; order Geodermatophilales; family Geodermatophilaceae; genus Geodermatophilus; species Geodermatophilus sp. SYSU D00742. The sequence goes on along the minus strand of NZ_JBJGYJ010000028.1, from coordinate 12,752 downwards.
CGATGTCGGCGGGCAGGTCGTCCCCCGGGGCGTACAGCGCGTACAGCTTCGAGTGCGGCGCACCCGGCACGTTGAACAGCGCCGAGAGCACGTTGACGACCTCGTGCAGCGCCTCGGTGAGCATGGTGGTCAGCTCACCGTCCTCCTCGACGGCGTCCTGGACGCCGCCGGGGGGCAGCAGCGCGAGGGCGCCACCGGTGTAGGCGGACAGGCCGAGGTCCATGACGCACAGGGCGTTCACGTCCATCGACGGGGAGACGTACACCGCCACCGAGACCGGCTCCTTCTCGGTCGGGGTGACCGGCGCGCCCGGCGTGACGGCGACCGGCTTGCCGACCAGGCCGGAGAGCATGTCCTTGACGGCCTTCGCGTCCGGCAGGCTGACGGCCAGCGGCGCGGTCACGCGATCACCCCGTCCAGGTTCTCGCGGAAGGTCTCCTCGGTGAAGGGCTTGGCGATGAGGAACAGCGCGCCGGCGTCGGCGGCCTTCTCCCGCATCTCGGCGGACCCCTCGGAGGTGACGAAGCCGAAGGGCACGCCGGAGCCGGACGACCGCAGTGCCTGCAGGCACTCGATGCCGGTCATGTTCGGCATGTTCCAGTCGGAGAGGACCAGGTCCGGGTTCTCGGCGTGGACCTTGTCATAGGCGTCACGGCCGTCCTCGGCCTCGACGATGTCGTGGTCGTCGTAGCCGGCCTGCCGCAGGGTCCGGATGACGATCTGCCGCATGACGCGGCTGTCGTCGGCGATCAGGATCTTCACAGGGGCACTCCGTTCTCGTACGAGGGGTCTGCGTCGCCGCCCGGGGCGGGGGTGCCCTGGACGGAGATGGTCAGGGGGCGGCCGCGCCACTGGGCGTCGACGCGGCAGGTGTCGGCCGGCGAGGGCACACCGGGGGCGGTACCGACCTCGGGGAGGCCGAGGACCGAGGGTCCGGGGAGCACGGCCTTGACGTTGCCGCCGACCACGTTGGCCAGCTCGCCGAGGGCGTCGGCGACGTCCTCGTCGTCCAGCACGGCCGGGGCGTGCTCGCGCAGCATCGCCACGGCCAGCTCCTCGGCGGTCGACCGGTCGCAGGTCAGGACGACGGTGCCGGTCCACGGGCCGACGATGTGGACCCACGAGCTGAGCGTGTCGGTGCCGAGCCCGCCCGGGAGCGGCACGAGGACCTCGTCCTCGCCCACGAGGGCGGCCCATGCCTGGTCGGCGATCTCCTCGATCGTGGCCTCGTCGATCAGCGAGGTGACGACCGGCGCCGGTGAGCTCGCCAGCCCGCTCACAGGGTGACCTCCTGGGGGAGCAGGCCGAGCAGCGCGAGCTTGTCGCGGATGGCGTCGGCGGTGAACGGCTTGAGGACGTACTCGTGGGCGCCGGCGGCCAGGGCCCGCACGATCTGGGACTGCTCCCCCTCGGAGGTGACCATCATCAGCGTCACCGCCCGCCAGGCGGGGTTGGCGCGGACGGCGGAGACGAACTGCAGCCCGTCCATCACCGGCATGTTCCAGTCGATCGTGCACAGCTCGGGCACCCATCCCTCGTGCAGCACGTCGAGCGCCTCCTGGCCGTGGCCGGCCTGGCGGGTCCCGTAGCCCAGGCCCCCCAGGGTCCCGCTCACGATGCGCCGCATGGCGCGTGAGTCGTCGATCACCAGAGCACGCACGTCAGGCCCCCTTCAGCGGGCGGTAGGCGGAGCTGCGGCCGATGACGACCCGCTCCCAGGAGTCGTCGACGCCGAGGGTCGTCTCCGCGGCGCCGAGGAAGAGCCACCCGTCGGGGCGCATGAGGGCGCGCACCCGGCGGAGGATCGCCTGCTTGGTCGGCAGGTCGAAGTAGATGAGGACGTTGCGGAGGTAGACCACGTCGAACGGGCCCATCCGCGGGAGCGGGGCGGCGAGGTTGCACTCGAAGGCGGTCACCATCCGCCGCAGGCCCGTGGCGACCTCCCACTCGGTGCCCACCCGGGTGAGGTGCCGCACCAGCATGGGCGCGGGCAGCCCCCGGTTGACCTCGAGCTGGCTGAACCGGCCGGCCCTGGTCCGCTCGACCATCTCGCGGGAGATGTCGGTCGCGGTGATGGAGACCCGGGCACCGGCGTTGGGCATCGCGTCCTCGAGCAGCATCGCGACCGTGTAGGCCTCCTGCCCGCTGGAGCAGGCCGCCGACCAGATCTGCAGCCGCTCGGCCGGGCCGCGCACGGCCAGCAGGGCGGGCAGCACCGTGGAGGTGAGGGCGGTGAACGGGTCGCCGTCCCGGAACCAGGAGGTCTCGTTGGTGGTGAGCGCCTCGACGATCCTCCGGGTCGACTCCGGGCTGGGGCGGGTGCGGACCGAGTCGACGAACTGGCCGACGTCGGGCAGGCCGAGCTGGCGGGCGATCGGCAGCAGCCGGGCCTCCACCAGGTACTCCTTGCCCGGGGCGAGCACGATCGCGCTCTCCCGGTGCACCAGCTGACGGACCCAGTCGAAGCTGGTGGCGGTGAGGGTCATCGCCGTCCTCCGACGGCCACCGGGGCGGGGGTGGTGGCGCGGGGCGGGGCCAGCCGCCGGTGGATCGACTCGGCGATGCGGTCGAGCGGGAGCACCTCGTCGGCGAAGCCGGCCGCGGCCACGGCACCGGGCATCCCCCACACCACCGAGGTGGCCTGGTCCTGGACGACGACGGCGCCACCGGACCCGCGGATGCGACCGGCACCGAGCCGGCCGTCGGAACCCATGCCGGTGAGCACGACACCGAGGACGGCGCCGTCGTAGGTCTCGACCGCGGAGCGGAACAGCGGGTCGACGGCCGGGCGGCAGAAGTTCTCCGGCGGACCCTGACTGAGCACGGTCTGCTGCCCACGCCCGGTGCTGCGGATGGTCAGGTGGTGGTCGCCGGGGGCGAGGTGGACCGTGCCGGGCACCAGCGGGGTGCCGTCGACGGCCTCGACGACGCGCAGGGCGCACAGCCGGTCCAGTCGCTGGGCGAACTGCCGGGTGAAGACCGGCGGCATGTGCTGGACGACCAGCACCGGCACCGGCAGGGAGGCCGGCAGCACCGGGAGCAGCTTCGCCAGCGCCTCGGGGCCGCCGGTGGAGGAGCCGATCACCAGGACGGCGGGCGCCTTGACCGCGCCCTGCCGCGGCGCCGGCGGGACGACCCGGGCCGGCGGGGGCACGACGCGGGCGGGACCGGGGGTCACGGGCCGGCCGGTCAGCGCCTTGATCTTGGGGATGAGCTGCTCGCGCACGCTCTCCATCGACTGCGCGACGCTGCCGACGTTGGCCGGCTTCGTGACGTACTCGTTGGCCCCGGCCGAGAGCGCGTCCAGTGTCGCCGCGGCGCCGCGCTCGGTCAGCGTGCTGAACATGATGATCGGCACCCGGCTGTGCCCTCGTCCCGCCCCACCACCCCCGGCACCGGCGCGGATGGCGCGGACCGCCTCGATGCCGTTCATCTCCGGCATCTCGATGTCCATCGTGACCAGGTCCGGCTTCAGCTGCTCGAGCTTGCCGACGGCGAGCCGGCCGTTGACCGCGGTGCCGACCACCTCGATCGCCGGGTCCTCGGACAGGACGTCGGTCACGATCTTGCGGACGACCACCGAGTCGTCGACGACCATCACCCGGATCGGGTCCATACGTCCTCCGTCTCCCCCCGGCCGGGCCGGCGGGCTGTGCAGTGCTGTCGTCGGTCGGCAGTCGCCCGGAGGCCGCGCGGGGCGCGGGGGCGCACCGCTCCGGCGCGGTACGTCCGAAGACGGTGCCTGTCCCCCGTGTTGTCGGCCCGTCCGCGCCACTCCTTGAGCCGATCCGACGAATTCCCGCCGCATTTTTCTGGGCCGCGGGAATGCGGTGAGCGACCATTTCACGCCATTTGTCGACAGGTCTCCGGTGCCGGCCCGTGCGACTCTCCGACCGGCGTCCCTCGGGCCGTCTGCAGGTGTCCAGCCGCACGGCTGGAGAGCAGCAGACATCCCTGGACGCGGGTGACGGCCCACCGGCGGGGTAGGCGGGGTGCATGGCGCTCCCCCGTGTCCTCGTCCTCGTCCTCGCCGGTGGCGCCGGCGGCCGCCTGGAGCTGCTGACCGATCAGCGCGCCAAGCCCGCCGTCCCGTTCGCCGGCGTGTACCGGCTCATCGACTTCCCGTTGAGCAACTGCCAGCACTCCCACGTCTCCGACGTGTGGGTCTCGGTGCAGTTCCACCCCACGTCCCTGGCGCAGCACCTGGCCAACGGCCGGCCGTGGGACCTCGACCGCACCACCGGCGGCCTGCTCACCCTGCCGCCGTACCAGGGCACCGAGCGGGGCGGCTGGGTGTCGGGCACGGCGGACTCGCTGTGGCGCTACGCGCCCCTCGTCCGCGACTTCGCCGCCGACGCGCTGGTCGTGGTCAGCGCGGACGCCGTCTACAAGCTGGACTACCGCGAGGTCGTCGACGAGCACCTGCAGTCCGGTGCCGAGGTGACGATGGTGACCACCGAGGTCGCCGAGGACGACGCCCCGCGCTACGGCATCGTGGAGGTGGGGGACGGCGACCGGATCCGGGACTACGCCTACAAGCCCGACCAGCCGCGCACGACGACCGCGACCAACGAGGTGTTCGTCTTCTCCCCCGGCCCGACGCTGGACCGGCTGGAGGCGCTGAGCACGGAGGTCGGCGAGGACGGCCTGGAGGACCTCGGCAGCCACCTGCTGCCGGCCCAGACGCGCGACGGCGGGGCCCGCGCGCACGCACTGGGCTCCTACTGGCGGGACGTGGGCACGATCCCGGCGTACTGGGCCGCGCACCAGGACTTCCTCTCCCCCGAGCCTCCGCTGGACCTCGACGACCCGCGGTGGCCCGTGCACACCCGCGGCGGCCGACACAGCTCCGGCCGGGTCCTGCGCGGCGCGGAGGTGGCGGGGAGCCTCGTCTCCGGTGGCACGCGGGTGGCCGGCCGGGTGAGCGGGTCGGTGCTCTCCCCCGGCGTCGTCGTGGAGGCCGGCGCCACCGTCGTCGACTCGGTGCTGCTGCCGGGGGCCCGCGTGTGTGCCGGCGCCACGGTCACCCGCGCGGTCCTCGACGACCGGGTGGAGGTCGGGGAGGGGGCGTCGGTCGGCGGGGACGGCGACATCACCCTGGTCGGCCGGGAGGCCACCGTCGCCCCGGGCACCGAGCTCCCCGCCGGCGCCCGCCACCCCGACCCCGACGAGGGGTAGGCGCAGCGCCCTCCCGGGCCGGGGACGGCAGGCGACCCGGAGTGGACCGGTCGCGGAGGCCCGGAGCGTCTCCGCGACCGGGACACGGGAGGGCTGCGCTCACCAGGGGGAGGGACCGTGCTCGCGGTGCGGTCCGGAGGACCGCGGAGCGCAGAGCACGGCGAGGGCGTCGGCGCCGAGCAGGTCGCCCATGACGATGCCCTGGACGCAGCCGGCGACCGCGTTCCACACCCCGGCGGCGGCCGCGGGGGCGTCGAGACCGCCGTCCACGAACGCCTGGACGGCGAGCAGCTGGGCGGTGGCGAGGGTGCGCGTACGGCCGGAGACGTGCGCGGCCCACGCCGCCTCGTGCATCGCGGTCGCCCACGGCCGGCGCTCGGCACGCGCGGCGTCGACCGCCGCCAGCCAGCGGGTCCGGCCCGCGGCGTCGAGTTCCCGCAGCCCGGTCAACAGCTCGGTGAGCTCGGCGGTGGCCGGGCCGAGGTCGGGCTCCGGCGTACCGACCATGCCCGCCGCCGTCGCGACGGCGAACGGCCCGGTGAGCTGGCGGTGGACCAGCGGCGGCAGCACCGCGGCGGCCCAGGAGCCGACGGCGGCGTCGGCGAGGACGTCGGCGGCCGCGGCCAGGACGTCCCGGTCGACCAGGGGGACGGCCGGGTGCTCGGGCCCCAGGACGTCCTCGCGGAGCACGCGCTCCACGGCGACGGCGTCCCCGATGGTGCTGCGCTCGAGCTGGGCGACGAGGGCTGCGGTGCGGTCGGTGCCGGGCAGGTCAGCGGCGGCAGAACGCACGTGCGGCACCGAGACGGCGAGCTCGCGGGCCTTGCGCGACCGGACGGCGAGCGCCGCCCGCTGCTCGCGGTCACGGCCGGCGCCCGGGTGCACGGTGGCCAACTGCCCGAGGGTGGCGGCGTCGGCCGCGAGCCCGGCGAGCAGGGCGTCGGCGACGGCCCGGCCGGCGGGCAGCCGGACGAGGTCGAAGCCGAGGGTGGCGGCACTGACCAGCGAGTAGGGCACGGCAGCGCCTCCCTTTCCACGTCCCCCGAGGTGAGGTCAGACCATGCTGACGGTGATCAGCAGGGAGCGCCACGTCACCGTCACCCGATCGCCGGACCCGGGGAGCGGTCGGCCTGCGTGTCCCCCGGGCGCCTGTCACCGGTCGGTCACGAGACGTGAGGGTCGCGGCTCAGTCGTCGTCCTCCCCCTCGTCGTCCTCCCCCTCGTCGTCCTCCCCCTCGTCGTCCTCCGCCTCGGTGCCGAGGACGCTCGCGTCGCCGGCGTCGACGGTGACCTCGTGCAGCGTCCCGTCGGCGCGGCGGACCTCGACCTCCCAGACGACGAAGCCGTCCTCGTCCTCCAGCTCGGCCTCGACGGCCTGCCCGCCGCCGAGCGACCCCACGGCGGCGGCCGTCGCGGCGGCCTCGTCGACGGAGGTCAGCTCGGCCAGCGCCCGCTGCTCCGCGGCGTCGTCCTCCGGGAGCGCAGACTCGTCCACCCGCACCGTGCCGGGGCGGGTCAGGTCGTCCCGCTCGCCGTCCCCGCCCGTGGCGACGGCGACCCCACCGGCCGCGGCGAGCACCGCGGCGGCCCCCGCGGTCACCACGGCGACCCGCTTCCGGATGTGCATGGACCGGCCCTCCTCGACGCACCCGGCCGGGCGCCGGTGCTCGGGGACCACGGTGCCCGCGCCGGATGAGGGGACGATGAGCCGCAACCGCGCGCCGTTCTCATCACTCCCTCATCGCCAGCTGTCACCCTCGGGGCATGCGGGTGCTGGTCGTCGAGGACTCCGTGAACATGCGTGACGTGCTCGCGCGGGGCCTCACCGAGGCGGGGCACGCGGTCGACGCGGTGGCCGACGGGGCGGCCGGGCTGGCCTGGGCGACGTCGGTGCTCTACGACGCCGTCGTGCTCGACGTGATGCTGCCGGGCATGGACGGCTTCGACGTGTGCCGGACGCTGCGGGACCGGCAGGTGTGGACGCCGGTGCTCATGCTGACCGCCCGCGACGCGGTCCCCGACCGGGTGCACGGGCTGGACTCCGGCGCCGACGACTACCTGGTCAAGCCGTTCGCCTTCACCGAGCTGCTGGGCCGGCTGCGCGCCCTCCAGCGCCGCGGCGCACCACCCCGGCCCGCCGTGCTGCGGTGCGGCCCGCTCTCCCTGGACCCGGCCGCACGCACCGTGGAGTGCCGTGGCGAGGAGGTGGAGCTCTCCCGGCGGGAGTACGCCCTGCTGGAGTTCCTCCTGCGCCACCCGGGGCAGGTGCTGTCGCGCAGCCAGATCCTCGAACAGGTGTGGGGTCACGACTACGACGGGCTGTCCAACGTGGTCGACGTCTACGTGAAGTACCTGAGGGACAAGATCGACCGGCGGTTCTCCCTCGACCTGGTGCAGACCGTCCGCGGCACCGGGTACCGGCTGGCCTGCACCGGGCCGGGGGTGTGACGGCGTGTCCCGGCTGCCGATCAGCGCGCGGATCGCGGCGCTCTCGGCCGCATCGCTCGCCGTCCTGCTGGCGCTCGTCGGCGTCGTCGTGCACCTCCAGCTCGGCACCGCGCTGCGCGCCGGCGTCGACCAGCGACTCGACGACCTCGCCGGCGCGCTCCCGGTCGGCCTGGACGGTCCCCAGCTGGACGAGGACCTGCTCGCCGTCGACCTCGACGACCGGATGGTCCAGCTGGTCGACGCGCAGGACCGCGTGGTCGGCACGGCCGGGGACGACGTCCCGGGCGTCCCCCTCCTCGGCGCCGCGGACCTCGACCGGGCCCGCGCGCGCGAGGACGTGCTCGGCACCGTCTCCGACGACGGGGACGGGCTGCGGGTGCTCGCGGTCCACGACGGGAACAACGGGCAGGTCGCCGTCCTCGCCGCCGAGCTCGACGACGTCGACGAGGCGCAGGACGCACTGGTCTCCGGGTACCTGCCGACCGCCGGGCTGGCCACCCTCCTGGCCGGCCTGCTGGGCTACGGCATCGCCCGCCGGGGGCTGGCCCCGCTCCGGCGGGCGACCGACGAGGCGCTGGCGATCAGCGCGGCGGACCTGTCCCGGCGGCTGTCCCCGCCCGTCCGCCCCGACGAGGCCGGCCGGCTGGTGCAGACCCTCAACGGGATGCTGGACCGGCTGGCCGCCGCGGTCGCCCGTGAGCGCCAGTTCACCGCCGACTGCAGCCACGAGCTGCGCACGCCCCTGGCCATCCTCACCGCGGAGGTGGAGCTGGCCCGCGACGGCGCCGAGGACCCCGACGTGCGGGCCGCCCTCGGCACCGCGCTGGAGGAGGCCGGCCGGCTGTCCGGGCTCATCGACGACCTGCTCGTGCTGGCCCGGGCCGACACCGGTCACCTGGAGATCGAGCGTCCCCTGGACCTCGACGACCTGGTCGAGCGGGTGGTCGGCCGGTTCGCCACCCTCGCCGCACGGCGCGGCGTCCGGCTGCAGGCCGGCGGTGCGGCGGTGGTGCGCGGCGACCCCGCAGGCGTGGAGCGGGCGGTGGCCAACCTCGTCGACAACGCGCTGCGGCACACCCCCGACGGCGGGTCCGTCACCGTCGAGGTCCAGGCCACCGGTCCGGCCAGCGCCGAGGTCAGGGTGCGCGACACCGGCCCCGGCGTCCCGACCGACCGGCTGCCCGTGCTCTTCGACCGGTTCAGCCGCGTGGACGACGCCCGGCACGAGCCCGGCGGCGCCGGCCTGGGCCTGGCCATCGTCGCCGCGGTCGCCACCGCGCACGGCGGCCGCGTGTCCGCCGCCAACGGCGGGTCCGGCGGCCTGACCGTCACGCTCGCGCTCGGCGCGGCCGGCGAGCCCGCCCACCACGGCGGACGCCGGTGACGCACCTGCCCTCCCCCAGCACAGCACCGACCACCGAGGAGCCCAGGAACATGACCGCACCGCCCTCCCCCGGCGAGGAGCACCTGCCGCAGCCGTCACGGACCCAGCCGCCGCTGCGCGCCTCCGACGCCGACCGGGAGGGCGTCGTGCGCGTCCTCCGGGACGCCACCGCGCGCGGGCAGCTGACCCTCGACGAGTGCGACGAGCGCATGGCGACGGCCTACGGGGCCCGCTTCCAGCGGGACCTCGTGCCGCTCACCGCGGACCTGACGCCCGCCGGGCCCGTGCCGGTGGCCCCGGGGTGGCGGGCGCTGTCCGCGCTCGCCGTCCTCCAGGCCCGCTCGTCGCTGGCGGCGCTGCCCGGCGGTGCCGTCCTCCGGTCGCGGCCCGCGCTGGCCGTCGTCCTCGTGCTGCTGGTCGTCGTCCCGCTGCTGGGGGCCGAGGAGCTGCTGGAGTGGGAGCTGCTCGACGACTGACCCCCGGACGCCGGGACCCCCGGCTGGACGGCCCTCCGGAGAGAGGGGCCGCCCGACCGGGGGTCGGGGAGGCAGGGCGACGGCCGCCGGGGAAGTCCGGCCGCGCCCGGGTCGGGGTGGGGCTAGGCGCTGACCGCCTTCTGGACGTCGAGCGCGAGGAGCAGCTGCCCGTCGAGCTTGAACGCGCCGCGGATCAGCTCGCGGGCCGACCCGTCGAGCGTGTCCGGCGGCGCCTCGAAGTCGGCCGGGTCGACGTCGACGACGTCGGCGATCGCGTCGACGAGCAGGCTGACCGCCTCCCCGTGCAGGCGGACGACGATCACCACCGCGTCGGTGCCCTCGGGGCGGGGCGGGCGCCCCAGCCGCTCCCGCAGCTCGATCGCGGTCACCACCTGGCCGCGCAGGTTGATCAGGCCGGCGACGGCGGCGGGCGCGAGCGGCACCCGGGTGAGGCCCTGGCTCTTCAGGACCTCCTGCACGTGCGCCACCTCGATGCCGTAGAGGTCGCCGTCCAGCCAGAAGGTGGCCAGCTGGCCGCCGATGACCGGGGCCTCGGTCGCGGTCGTCATCGTCAGGCCTCCAGGAGGGACGCGGGGACGCCGGCCGGCGTCACGGGGGCGGAGTAGAAGGCGGGGTCGGCGGCGAGGATGGCCGCGCGGACGTCGAGCAGCTCGGTCACCCGGTCGCCGAGGACGGCGGAGCCGAGCAGGCCCATGTCGTCGATGTCGCTGCGCACGGCGGCCTCGCCGTCCACGATGTCGAGGATCTCCTCGACCACGATGGCGACGCTGCGCCCGTGGTCGCTGTAGACGATGACCTCGAGGACGTCGCGGTCGCTCTCGCCGTAGGCGCCCAGGTGCCGGTCGAGGCGCACCATCGGCAGGATGGCGCCGCGGTACTGGACGACCTCGCGGTTGCCGACCCGCTCGACGGACTCGGTGCGCACCTGCTCGAGGCGGGTGACGGTGTCCAGGGGGATGGCCACCCGCCGTCCGCCGCCGATCGCGGCCAGCAGCATCCGCTGACGGTCGCCGTCGGTGGCCGCCGCGTGCAGGGCCGCCTCGCGGGACTCCTGGCGCTCGCTGGTCTCGGTGCGCAGCGCCCGCCGGGCGAGGGCCTGGACGTCGAGGATGAGCGCCACGGTGCCGTCCCCGAGGACGGTGGCGCCCGAGTAGAGGCCGATCGCCTTGAGCTGGCCGCCGACGGCCTTGACGACGATCTCCTCGGTGTTGATGACCCGGTCGACGACGAGGCCGAAGCGGCGCCCCTCCGAGCGGAGGACGGCGATGACCACGTGCCCGTCGTGCCGGTCGGAGGTCAGCCCGAGGACGTCGGTGAGCCGCACCAGGGGCAGCAGCTCGCCGCGCAGCCGGTAGACCGGCGCGCCGCCGACCTCCTCGACCGCGGTGGCGGCCTTCTCGGCGTCCAGGGAGACCAGCTCCTGCAGGCTGATCTGCGGGATGGCGTAGCGGTCGCCGGCGCACTCGACGGTCAGCGCGGGGACGATCGCCAGCGTCAGCGGGATCCGCAGCCGGCAGACGGTGCCCTCGCCGGGCACCGACTCGACCTCGATGGTGCCGCCGATGGACTCGATGTTGGTCTTGACCACGTCCATGCCGACGCCGCGGCCGGAGACGTTGGTGACGGCGGCCGCGGTGGAGAACCCGGGCAGGAAGATCATCTGCAGGACGTCCGCCGGGCTGGTCCGGCTCAACGCGTCGGCGCTGATCAGGCCGCGCTCGACGGCCTTGGCGCCGACCCTCGCGGGGTCGATGCCGGCGCCGTCGTCGGCGACCTCCACCACGACCTGGCCGCTCTCGTGCTTGGCCCGCAGGGTCAGGACGCCCTCGGCCGGCTTGCCGGCGGCGCGGCGGCCCTCGGGGGCCTCGATGCCGTGGTCGACGGAGTTGCGGACCAGGTGGGTCAGCGGGTCCTTGACCGCCTCGAGCAGCGTCTTGTCGAGCTCGGTGTCGCGGCCCTCCATCTCCAGGCGGACGCTCTTCCCGCACTGCAGGCCCAGGTCGCGGACGACGCGCGGCAGCTTGGACCAGATGTGGTCGATCGGCTGCATGCGCGTCTTCATGACGCCCTCCTGCAGCTCGCTGGCGATCAGGTTCAGCCGCTGCGAGGCGCGCACCAGGTCGGTGTCGTTGGAGCGGCCGACGTACTGGACGATCTGGTTGCGGGTGAGCACCAGCTCCCCGACCAGCAGCATCAGCTCGTCGAGCAGGTCGACGTCCACCCGGATCGTGCTGTCGGCGACGGCCCGGCGGGCCTGCCCGCCGGCGTTGTCGGCGGTGGGGCCGGCCTCGCCCTCGGCGGGCTCGGTCGTCTCGACCGCCGGCTCGGGCCGGGGCGCGGGGATCTCGGACACGGGCGCGGGCGCCTCGGCGACGAGGGCCGCGGGATCGGGGGCGGCGACGGCGGGGGCGATCTCGACGGCGGGGGAGTCCTCCATCGCCGCGCTGATCGCGGCGACGACGGCGGAGACGTCGACCGAGCCCTCGCCGCCGGTGGCCTCGATCGAGGCGAGCAGGGAGCGGACCGTGTCCACCATCTGGAGCAGCACGCTGGTCCGGGTGGGGGTCAGCGCGAGCGCGCCGTCCCGCAGCCGGGAGAGCATGTTCTCGCCGACGTGGGTGACCTCCTCCAGGCGGTGGAAGGCCAGGAAGCCGCTGGTGCCCTTGATCGTGTGGATCGTCCGGAAGATGCTCGAGAGCCGCTCCCGCGAGTCCGGCTCCTGCTCCAGGGCGACCAGGTCGGTGTCCAGCTGGTCGAGGTTCTCGTGGCTCTCGACCAGGAACTCCTCGACGATGTCGTCCAGACCGTCCACGTTGCTCTTCTCTCTCGATCCGGCGCTGCACGCGCTCCGGGTGGTACATCGGCGGGGAGTGCCCGCGGGTCAAGCCCAACGAGTGGGCCTGACCCGCGGGACGGGACCAGGCGGGGGGCGGGCACCCCCGCCCGTCAGTAGGTGAAGCGCGAGACCCCGGACCGCAGGTCGGCGGCCATGCGGGAGAGTTCGTCCACGGCGGTGCGGGTCTGGGACAACGCCTGGGTGGTCGCGTCGGCGGCACCGGAGACACCGGTGATGTTCGCGGCGATCTGGCCGGTGCCCTGCGCGGCCTCCTGCACCGACCGCGACATCTCGCTGGTGGTCGCGGTCTGCTCCTCCACCGCCGAGGCGATGGTGGTCTGCCGGTCGGAGATCTGCGCCACGATCGTGCTGATCTCCTCGATCGCGGTCACCGCCGCGGTCGTGTCGT